>JANNNS010000279.1:0-4104 GCA_031398645.1 Acidobacteriota bacterium | reverse complement strand
TTAACACCGATGCCGTGATCCTTGCTGTCCTTCCACCATTCGGCGAGCGCCGGGTTCTGCTTGATCCGCTCCTGCATGATCTTTTGCGACTGTGCAAGCGTATCGCTAAGGTTCGGAATGGCCGCGTAGAAAACTGTGTTTTCAGGAACGAGGTCGATAAACTTCGATGAATAACGAACTCCCGGACGAGGGACCCGCTGGTTAAGGTCCTTTCGGAGCTTGGTCAACTCGGTAACAAGATTCGCGTATTTCGCGGCTTTTCGGCTCCACGCAACGGTCTTTGCTACAGGAGCCTTATCGAGATTAGTGCTTGTGGTCGTCTGGTCACCCGGCAGCAGAGTTTCCTCCTTACCTGCATGATCGACCTTGACCTCGCCCTCGACAACCGACACGCGCGAACCCTTGGTTCCGCTTTCGACGACGAATATAGTTCCCTTTACCGAGACGAGCGAGTCGGGAGTTTGAACGTAAAGCTTTCCGTTATGCTGTTTAGCGGCTTCGACGATCACGTCACCGCGGTCGAGCCGAACCGTTACGCCTCTCATATTCTGAGTTACGGAAAACTCAGAACGCTCACGCATCTCAACCGTCGAACCGTCGGCCAGGCGAAGGATCGCAGTCGAATCTTTCCCCGTGCGAACGCTCTCACCTTTCTGAAGCTGTTCGCCCACCGCAAGCTGGCGGGACTGGGCATCCGAGACCACAAATACCAGACCGTCCGCATTATCAACTGTTGCGGCCAGCGTGGTTCCCGAAAGATCAAAGCGTTCGTACATAAACAAGCCGGCAAGAGCAACGCAGACCACCGCTGCCGCAGCCGCGCTCCAACGCACGACGCGTGCTGTGTTCCAGCGACCTGCAACCGACGCAGCCCGCTTCTTCGGAGCTCGGCTCGCTGCCTGCGAACGAACGTAAGTGGCCGACTTGGTGGCGGCGTGGCTCTTCTGCGCCTTTAATTCCTGGCGGCAAGGAATGCACTCGTTCGAGTGATCTTCTAAGAGAAGGATCCGCGCCGTCGAAAGTTTCCCTTCGAGGTACGCCGGGATAAGCGATCGAAAATCATCGCACCCGCGGATATGTTCGTTATTATTGCTATCGTTCATTGTATTTAGTCCTTCTGAGTATGAATTTACTGCGGATGAATTCTGTGCCGCCTGTTGGCTGACGCGCTCCCAGACGCGGGTAGCCGACTGGCTCATGATCGAAGGATCGATCTGCTCGTCGCGTATGTTGCGTGTTACGCCGTCGATTATTGCGTCGAGGTCATGTTTATTTTGCTTCATGATGTTTCTCCAAATAACTTCCGATCTCCTTCCGCAAGCGTGTTCTCGCGCGATGCAGCGTTACCGCCACGACCATTTGCGACGTTCCTAAAACCTCGGCAATGCGGGCGTTGTCATATCCTTCGTAATACCGGAGCACAAATGCGCTAGCGGCACGCCCTTCCAGTTTTGCTACCGCCTGCCGAACAAGTTCACGTAGTTCAAGGTCGGCAAAATCATCCGCCGGGCTTGGAGCGGAAAACTTTGAGCCGCGTTCAAGGTCGACGATATCGAGCGAGACCGAGTTCGCACGTTTTCGAAGGCGAACGACATCGAGCGAAGCGTTGATGGCGGCACGATACAAATAGGCTCGCGGGTGCGGCGAAAGGTCACGCTTTTCCCACCCCGGAGTTAAGCGGACGAAGATCGACTGCAAGACGTCCTCGGCATCGCTTTGGCTGCCTGTGATACGGTACGCGACTCGATAGATACCTTTATAGTGCTCGCGAAAAAGAGTTCCGAGCTCATCAAGGTCCGATGTTCCGGCCGCCTGCTCGATCCGCACATCATCCTGGGTCGAATCTATCAGCTCACCTGTAAATAGCGTATTGGCAACGGTAGGGCTCACTCCGGTCTCCTTTAATTCGTCTTCCATAACTATAAACGTGCGTCCGCCGCGATTATTAACAACGATGAGAAAATAATTTTCGCATCAGTTGGCAGGAATGAACCAATTAATTTCGACCAGGCAGGCTACTGCAGCGTGGAAGATTGGAGCATAGACGTAATAACTTTAAGCCGCTCACAAGAAAAAGCTCCACCGACTAACTGTTGATCGGTGGAGCTCGGAACGTATTTCGGGATGAGAGAAGCAGCTCTAGCGGTGCTTCGCACGCCAAACGGCGTCGTGGAGGCCCTTCGCGACCGCCCAAAAAGAGCCCTGTTTAAGGCGATAGAGTGAATCGTCCCAAATTCCGTAGTGCAGATATATCGAATCGGAGCCGCCGGCATCAATGATCGACGCTATTTCGTGATAATAGTTGGTGTCGGGCTCCTTTCCACTTAATTGCGCGATCAGATTTTCAGCAGCGACCTGGCCTTGCCGTACGGCCATGTGAGCAAGTTTTGGCCCGGAAAAAGCCACGATGTCACCCGCCGCGTAGGCGCACTCCATTCCGTGGACTTTCATTAGGCCATCTACCTTGATGAAATCATCTTTGTCGGTTATGCCGAGATCATTGAGGATCGCTTGACCCTTAAAAGGCGGGATGAGCATCAAAAGATCGTGTTTGATCTCGTGCTTATCACTTGAGATCACGTGATCCTCGGTTATCTCAACTATCTGAATGTCATACAGTACATTTATGTGGTGGCGGGCAAAAGCCGCATCGAGTTCCTTGTGAAGGTCGGCACCCCCGAACGCCTCGGTGAGCGAACCCGGAAAGATGACCTTGATCCTGACCGATCCATCCTTGACCTGGGGCTCAAACTTTCTGGCAAGAGCAAATGCCGTTTCGCAGACCGGAACAGGAAGGCGGCCGCCGGGACAAAGGCCGAGAACTATGTCGCCCTCACGAAACTCGTTGGCGGCGGCAGAAAACTTCATTGCAGCGGTTGTGCCCAACAGATGATGCGAGTGTTCAAAAAAGCCGCGTACTTTCTCTGTCGCCAGCCTTCGCCCAAGAGCAAAGACAGCATAGTCGTATGCGATCCCACCATCAATATCGTTGCCCGCAACCTCGGCCTTCTTTCGATGCTTGTCCAGCCGGATCAATTCACCTTGAACGAAACGGACTCCGATATCGCTTAGCTTCGAAGCCAGATCGATCGTGATCTCGTCCGCACAAAGGTCGCCAAACGCCAGTTCCACAAGTGCCGGATAGAACGTAAACCTCCCGCTGTGTGACAGGAGGGTTATCTGGTGCGATCGATCCAGCGATTCGGCCAACCGCTCGGCTGCGATCAACCCCGCAAATCCGCCGCCTATGATGAGTATTTTTGCCATGACCGCTTTCCTTGGTTTAAGAACTCTTCTTCTCCCGCACGATCAACACCGAGCAGGGTGCATGATGAACGACCGCGCTTGATACGGAACCGAGCAATGCCCGTTTCCAAAATCCCCGGCCGTGTGATCCCGTGACGATCAGGTCAGCTCCCCAGTCCTCGGCTTCACTAACGATGGCTTGTTCGGGAGAGCCCACAACCACCTTGGTCAGCACATCATCTGCCGAGGGACAACGCGAGTTTATCTCTGCTGCGGCCCGCTCGGCAACATCGGATGCATGCTTGCGGCCGGCTTCGTCAAGTTGTTGAATGTATTCTGCTGACACGGCAAATGGCTCAGCCGGAACGGTCGCTGGCTCCACCGCCGCGAGAACTTTTACCACGACATTGTCCGCAGGCCCAAAGATGCGGCTAAATTCCCTTATGGCCGCATCGCTGAACTCCGAACCTTCCGTAGCGATCAGTACTTTCATCTTTCTTTCCTCCTGCTTCATCACTAACACTGTCGCAAACGGCGTTCCATCGCCTATCGCCTCCAATCGCAGAATAAACCGGCCGAGCCCCTTCACCGCAAGCATTCTGTCGGGAATTAATCCGCGCTTTGTGCGAGAAATACCTGAGTATCGAAGGCTTGAGCAAAAGCGCCGCGGCTCCGGCATCGGGAAACCTAGATAAAACGAAAAACGGTCTGTTCGCTTCATGGCGAGTGATGGCACACATGTTGCAATTTCCTAAATGAGGAAGGCGGGAATGGCATCCCCAAAGCGGAGAACTGGACCTGGTCGCTGTGCACCACCCCGAGCGCGATCCCTCCGGCGACACCGGCGTCGATGGCATT
>JANNNS010000259.1:0-6005 GCA_031398645.1 Acidobacteriota bacterium | reverse complement strand
GCGGGTGCCGTAAAACAGCGGCTCTATATCATTCCATCTAAGGATCTTGTGGTCGTTCGCCAGGGCCAGATGTCGCAGTTCGACGACCGTGAGTTCCTGCGAAGATTATTGAGTGGTGCGGAGAATTGAAAGCGGCAGGAGCAGCGGCTCAGATCTTTCTCAAATAGAAACACGCCATGTCGCCGCGTCCTTCGGCGTTTAGTTTATTCGCCTCGACTGTCCAGTCGGCGATCTGTTGTTCGGTGAAAAGGCCATCGTCAGGGTTCGTCCAATATGACCGCTCATCGGTGAGTGGAATATCGTTCGAGTACTGCTCGCTTCCCCAAAACTGGAAGGCTCCAGAATCGTAGTAGACGTGTTCCACTGACAAGCCGGCGTCGGCCGAAAGCTTGCGCAAGGCTTTTTCGGTGTAGAGAAACAGATGGCGAGGCGGATCCATTTGCACCCAATTCGTGCCGTATTTTTCCCACGCGAAGTTAACGATCGGAAGGCGTATCAGGCAATGTGCTCCGTCGGCCAGCAGTCTTTTGATCTGCGTGAGCGAGTCGGCGGGACCGGGCAGATGTTCGAACGAATGATGAAGCATTATCAGATCGAACTTCTGGTCGAGCTGCTCGAGCGAGCGTTTATATATCTTTACCCCGGTCGGATAGGCTATGTCGTTTTCAATAAAAGCGTCGGCTCCGGTGAGGTTGCGGAATCCAAAATAGTGCAGTGTTTGAAGAAGCGAGCCGGTACCACAGCCGAAGTCCAAGATCCTGGAATCAAAATTAATGCCAAGATCAGACCTCCTCAATGATTCAGGAAAATAGCCCGCCAGCCAGGGTTTGCGCTTCAGGAGCCATTTGCCGATAGTACTGTTTCCCGTTAGCAGGTACTTGCCGACGAAAGGTGCGGCGAGCCGACGCGGAGCGGTCTGAGCGATCAACACTTCCGAGTCAAATGACAGGTAATCATTAGGATAATGTCGGGAAAGATCCGGGACCTCAACTATTTGGACGGTTCCGCAATCTGAGCACTCAAGATACTCGAATTCTTCGCGGGTGCCGAACATCATTTCCCGGGCGGTGACTTCGCTGTTGTCATTGTCATTGCCGCAAATGCGACAGACTAGTGCCATGCTTCTGAAATTAGCACAACTGGCGGGAATTGGCCGTTCTAGATCCTGCGGCCGAGAGCGAATAGCTTTACGAGGGCAACTCCGGCGACGAAACCGCCGATGTGAGCTGCATAGGCAACGCCGCCCGTTCCCGCAGGCGTTAGGTAGCCAAGAATGAGCTGATAACCGATCCAAATACCGATCGCCACAAACGCCGGTACGGTGGTAAGAAAGTTGAAAATGATGGCACGGACCTGCCGCTGCGGAAACAAGAGAACATAGCCGCCAAGCACGCCCGAGATCGCGCCCGAGGCACCCAGCATCGGGATCACCGAATCTGAGTCCATCACGATCTGCGCCATGGCCGCGGCAAGCCCGCAGACAATATAGAACGCGGCAAAGCGGATGTGGCCGAGAAGATTCTCCAGGTTGTCGCCGAAGATAAACAGGAACAGCATATTGCCGAAAATGTGCATTATGCCGCCGTGCATGAACATCGAACTGAGGAAATTGAAATAGACCGGCAATGGCGTCGAATAATGCTCTACTTGAGCCACGACCTGTCCGGCAGCATCGGTGACACCGACGACGCCCTGCATATCGATGCCCGACGTTATCTCACGCGGCACCAGCGAGAACGCGTAGGAGAACGCATCGTTGCCGCCGAGGCCCTGTAGCAGAACGAACACCAGAATATTGATCCCGATGAACGCATAATTAACGATCGGCGTGATCGTCCGGTCAGAATTGTCGTCACCTATTGGGAACATCGCAATCGGAAATCAGGAGAAAAGATTTTCTACCGGCAAAGAGATACCGGGAAGACGAGCGGACGTAACGGAACTTCCAAGCTCGAAGATCTCGGTGGACCCATAGACGCCTAGTTCCGGCTTCGTGTACACCTCAACGATGTGCTTAGGGATGTTCACGATCCAGACTTCGGGAAGTTCACTCGTGGCGTAAAGTGACAACTTTGTCGTCCGATCGGTCCTCAAACTCGATTCAGCTACCTCGATCACGAGGATCGTCTCAGCTGGCGTCGGATGTCGCTTGCCGTCATACTTAGTCAGGTCCGAAAGCACGATATCCGGTTCGGGCTCGTCGTAATCGCCAAGACGCAAGGGGTTCTGGCCGTGAACCCTGATCGTATCCGGGAGATTTCGATTGAAGAACCGGCTGAGAAAATCGACGATCCAGGCGTGCGTGTCCCCTATACCCATTTTCTTGACAAGTTCTCCGTCGATAATCTCCGACTTCCTAAAGTCATCCGGGTCGATCAAACCGAGCTCATAAAGCTTATAGTACTCAGCAACCGGTCGCCGCATCCTCACGTAAGGCTGCGATGGCTGTATTGCGCCGGTGACATTGATGCTGGTCATAACGACACTATAACCTCAAATTCAACCAAGTCCAACATCTTCTTTTACCTTCATCAACTCGTAACCTTCACTTTTAGCCACGAACGTGGCAGCTGTCAGGTCGCCGACGACGTTCAGTGTTGTGCGGCACATATCGAGTATTCGGTCGACGCCGAGGATGATGGCGATCAGTGCCGGATCGATGCCGATCATGGCTAAGATGCCGATAATGAACGGTATCGAACCCGATGGTACGCCGGCTGTGCCGATGCCGCCGACTATCGCGTAAAGGACCACAAGCAATTGAACGCCGAGGGTAAGTTCGATGCCGGCAAGCTGAGCGATGAAGAGTACGGTGACGCCCTCATAAAGCGCCGTGCCATTCTGGTTCGCGGTCGCCCCGACGGTCAGTACGAAGCTGTTGATCTCCTTCGGAATTCCGAGATTCTCATGACCGACGCGAAGCGCCGTCGGCAGCGTTGCGTTCGATGACGAGGTCGAAAAAGCCGTGACGATCACGGTTCGGATGCGGCGGAAAAATTCGAGCGGATTCATCTTCGAAAGAAAATAAACGGACAGCGAATAAACGCCAAAGAAATGTATCCCGAGCCCGAGCAGCACCGTAACCACAAACCACGCGAGCGATTGCAGCAGATCTAGCCCGAATTGCGCGACGTTATTAAAGATAAGACACGCGACCGCGTAGGGAGCGACTTTCATTATTATGTCGATGATCTTCGATGTTATAGCGAAGACCCCTTCCATAAAACTAACGAATGTCGCCGTTACGGGCGTTGGAATAAGAGTGATGGCAATGCCGACCATCAACGCAAAAAACATGACGTGTATCATGTTCGGGCTTGTCCCTGAAACCGAGTTGAAGACGTTCTGCGGGATGACTGTCTTCACCGCCTGCATTAACGCCGAGTCAGATTTCGCAGCCTCAGCCGCTTTTTTCTGCGCATCCGTGGCCGAGGCGGCACCGCCGCTGAATTTCTCCTTGAGCTGTATCGCTACATCTTCGCTGATGCGCTTACCCGGTTGAATGAGGTTTGCCAGGCCCAAGCCGATAACGACGGAGAGGCCGGAGATGAGCAGCGTGTACGCAAAGGATTTCAGCCCGATCCGACCGAGTTTGCGTATGTCGCCGATTCCCGATACGCCGACGACAAGAGATGAGAAGACGAGGGGAAAGACTATCATCAGGAGCATGCTCAGAAATAGCGTCCCTACGGGCTGAGTGATGTTCGAAACAAACCAGACGACGTTCGGATCGCTGCCGCCGAGCGTCCAATTCACCGTCAATCCGCCGACGACACCAACGAGCAACCCAAGCAAGATCTTGGTGTGCAGCGGCATGCCCTTCGGCTTGTCCGGCGTATCGTCGTCGAGGTCCGTAGCCAGTTCGCGTTCGTAATCGTCCGAAGGGATCTTATCGTTTTCCGCCATCGTTAAATTCTGCCTTTTTCTGAGGATTCGTGTTGAAGTAGTTCGGTTCGAAAGAGTTTAGCAGATAGCGCAAGTTTTGAGTAGATGGCGGCGGGTACGACTAGCGACACCTATCTTCCAGGCCACGCGTATTTGATCGGGAAGGCAATAGCGTCTTTTCTAGAGATCGAATTGATAGAGAGTTTGGATTAGCGCTGTAAAAGCCTACTGGCCCAACCCACGGGAGGCGGCGAATAGTAAAGCCGCCCGATCCTTTAAGATCAAGGCGGCTTAAGAGCTCTTTGGCAGCGAAGCCTGTTATGGCTTCCTGTTTACCTTCGAGGTGCGGCCACCCTGGGTGAATTCGAGGCTCGTTACCTTTCCGTTCTCGTCCTTTACGAACTTCAGGGTTGCGTCGACGACCTTGAGAAAGAAGTCAGTTTCGTTCTCAGCGAACATCGGTACTTTCGATTGGCCGGTGGGCTCAAGCGTAAGGCCGTCGGGGCCGCGTTCGATCTTAAAGATCATCGTCGGCGCAAGCTGGTATTCACCAACATAGGTGTCGAGGATCGCAGCGTCGACCTTCACCGCCGTGCGTTTTTTTGGAAGGGTGTACGGATCGCCGAAGTATATCGCGCCCAGAGTTCTCAGAACATCGCTCGCCGGGCCGCGATCGTTGTTGACCAATGCGACCATAAACAGCTTCTCCGCGGGGAAATAGACGGCGTCCGAGAGAAAGCCCTCGATCGCTCCGCCGTGGGTAATGCGTTTGCGGCCCTTGGCATCCGTTACGACGATCAGGCCATAGGCATAATCTGCCTTGTTGGGCGTGAGCATCGCGTCGAGCGTGGCCTTATTCTTAAAGAGCCGCCCATTCAGCAATGCATCCTGCCAGGTGTATAGATCGCTAGTGGTCGAGTACAGGCCGCCGGCGGACCACGGGATCATCATGCTCGAAGCATCAGCCGGAACAATATTTCCGTCCTTGTCCGTGTACCCGAGCGCGGCGTTAGGCAGACGTTCCTTGCCGTGGTCGTAACCGGTATTCTTCAGCTTCAACGGTTTGATAATGTTATCGGTTAGGAACTTCTCATAGGTCTTGCCGGAAGTCTTCTCGATGATAATGCCGAGGATAATGTAATTCGTGTTGCTGTACTCGTACACCTCGCCGGGTTTTGCCTTCAGCGGTTTGTCGGCGACCAGAGCGATCGATTCGGCGGGAAGCATATCCTTCACCCGCAATTCACGCCAGTTTGGAAGACCGGTAAAACTAGGTATACCGGATGACATCGATAAAAGATGGTGAACAGTGACCGGCTGCCAGGCTGCGGGACACGGGTCGAGATATTTGCAGATCGGGTCCTGAACCGTCAATTTCCCTTGTTCCTGCAGCAGAAGGATCGATGCGGCGGTAAACTGCTTTGTGATCGATCCGATGCGAAACTTCGTTTCCGGCGTGTTAGGCGTCTTCTTCTCCGAATCCGCGAGGCCATAACCATTCGACACGACCGGCTTTCCGTCCTTAACGATCAGTACCGAGCCGCCATAGCCCTTCGCATCCAGCCGGGCCTTTATGTATTCGTCGACCTTTGCCGACACGTCGATCGCCGGCGTCGCCGCGGTTTGACCATTGACGGATACGGCGAAAAAAGCAGCCGCGAGAAAAAACAGGGTTGAGTTAAGAATGGTCCTTTTCATATTTCGAGGCTTTACGAATGTACAAAAGCTATTGTTTCTCTCTTCTGTAGCAGGTTTCCGATCCGGCATCATTCAGGCAAAGCAGATCGTTGCCGAACTCGTCGCGCTTCGTCTGGAACTCGAGCGATTTTCGGGTCGGCGTCTTGGTCTGCTGCTTATTGCCGCTGGCCGCACAGGAATTTGTGTTCTTCCAGAAGTCCCGCGACGGTGCAAGATCCAGGGCCGAGCCATTTGTGCTGTAACGGCCGGTTATCTGATTGAACAGCGTCGTCGTGCAGTTGTACATCGTCACTTCCATATAGCCGATGAACTCGTAGGTGCCGTTAGGGTTGAATTTGTATGTAAAAATGCTGCCGCGGCCCGGTTTGGTCGACCCGGTTACGCGATTCTGGTACGAGACCGTGCCGACGCTGCCGTTCTTC
>JANNNS010000171.1:0-7605 GCA_031398645.1 Acidobacteriota bacterium | reverse complement strand
CCGGGGTTCTTGGCTTTATCTGGCTCATATTCTGGGTCTTCATGTATCGTCGTCCGGAGGAACACCCGATGCTCTCCAAGGAAGAACTCGCTTATATTCAAAGTGATCCGCCAGAGCCGCAGACGAAAATCCCCTGGGGCCGCCTTATCAGATATCGTCAGACTTGGGCATTTGCCGTCGGCAAGTTCCTCACGGATCCGATCTGGTGGATCTACCTTTTCTGGGTGCCCGATTTTCTGCAGCGTCAGCACGGCCTCGACCTTAAGAGCTTCGGACTGCCGATAGCCGTAATTTACATCATCGCGGACGTTGGAAGTGTTGGCGGCGGTTGGATATCGTCGCAACTGATCAAAAAAGGCTATACGATCAACCGCTCGCGCAAGACGGCCATGCTCATCTGTGCGATCGCGGTCCTTCCAATAGTGATAGCCTCGTGGACCTCCAGTTTGTGGCTCTCCGTGATCCTGATCGGGATCGCGGCCGCAGCACATCAGGGATGGTCGGCGAATCTGTTCACGCTGACCTCGGATACGTTCCCGAAACACGCCGTCGGCTCCGTAGTCGGCATCGGCGGAATGTTCGGAGCGATCGGCGGAATGGTTATCGCACCACTGGTCGGCTACATTCTTGCTTCCAGCGGAAGCTACGTACCGATCTTCATCATCGCGGCGTCTGCGTATCTGATAGCCTTGTTGGTCATTCACTTACTCTCGCCTAAGCTTGAGCCTGCAGATGTGACTTAGTCGGGGTTCGCGAGTAGAGAATGGACCGGCTGATCATCGAGCCGGTCCATTTTTGTCCTTCTACAGGTGTTTCCGCACTCCACTAAGGCTCGAACCGGAACCAGTCAACGTCTGCAGAACCTGCGTCATTAAATGTTCCCGGACGGGTGAATACAAAGCCGACCTTCGCTCCTATCCAGCGGCCTTCGCGTGCTTTGAAAGGAACACCCAGATCGGAAAAAACCTTGCCATCTAAACTGAAACTAAAGTTACACATCGCGTTTTTCCCGACCCTAACCCGCAGATAGAGGTCGGTTGACACCAGCGGCCGAAGTGCCGATTCGACCTCGGATGTTCCCTTGTCAGCGTCTTTGGCAGTTGCCTGCGAGATGTAGAGTTTTCCCTCGCGTCTGGAGACTCCAACGAGTGAGTAGTCCAAACCCATCACGACCAGGCCAAACCGTTCTCCGTCAAAACGCGGGACCACCCTGACTTTTGCCGTTGCGGTAAATTCTTCAGCCGGAAATTTCTGAAGCAGCAGATTCGGCAGATCCCAGAGATTCTTGTAGCCTTCCGGATTCTGGACAGAAAACATTCTGAGAGCTCCGCCCGATGGATTCGGGAAAGCCCAGCGGGCTTCGCTATTGCCGTGCCACTGCCATTGAAGCCCGAGCGTCGGGTCGTTGAGCTCATCGGAGTCAGTCGGCGTCGCCAAAGGATAGGTCATCCCAACATTGGGCTTCCTGTGTTCGAGCACAGGTTCGCCGGTTCCGTCGCCATCCTTGTCCAAACCGATCACCGGAAACCCGTTCTTCCATACAGCCGGCTGAAGATGAACGATGCGGCCGTATGCGAACCGGTCTTGAAAATGCAGAAACCACCACTCACCATTCGGCGTGTCTATCAATGCGCCCTGATGCGGCCCATTCACTTCGGTCTTTCCCTGAGCCAGGACGACCTTCTTCTCATACGGCCCGTAGATATTCTTCGCCCGCAAAACCAACTGCCTGCCTGTAGCAACGCCGCCGGCCGGTGCAGATATGTAATAGTAACCGTTGATCTTATGAAACTTCGGCCCCTCGACCGTGGGGTCGGCATCGTGGCCTTCGAATACCATCACGCCGTCATCGAGAATGCGCGTTCCGTCCGAACTCATCCTATTCACCACGAGCAAACTCTTGATCCCTGATCGGCTGCCGGCAAAAGCATGAACTAGATAGGCGTTTCCGTCGTCGTCCCATAAAGGACTCGGATCTATCCAACCTTTCGCCTCCTTTATCAACAACGGCTTTGACCACTGCCCAGCCGGATCCTTAGCTTTGGTCATGTAGATGCCAAAGTCCGGATCGCCATAGAAGATATAGAATTCCCCTTTGTGATGACGGATCGACGGTGCCCACACGCCCCTGCCGTGCTGCGGCTTGGCGAATACATCGAGAGGATACTGTTCTCGGAACGCGTGATTGATCAAGCGCCAGTTCACAAGATCTTTCGAATGAAGAATGGGAAGGCCCGGAACGGCATTGAAGCTGGAAGCCGTCATGTAATAATCTTCGCCCACACGGATAGCATCCGGGTCGGAATAGTCCGCGTGGAGGATCGGGTTCCGATATGTTCCGTCGCCTTTATCCGCCACCCAGACACGAGACGGCGGCTGTGCAATCGTGAAACCGCACAGTACGACCGCCAGGATCGCCACTTTGATCATGATTCTATTGGGTTTGCTTTCGCAGCTCTGCGTCTTCCAGTTCCTCAAGAGCCTGAGCCTTCTGGGTTTCGGTAAGGTGGTCGTACATCGCCTTACGTGCGGCCTCGGGGTCGCGTTCTCGCATTGCTCGGTAAATATTATGGTGCTGCTCGGCAGATTGTTTGAGATCCTTTGCACGTTTGACCGTCTTGCTTCTGCTGTCGTAAAGAATGGTAGCGACCATGTTCATTAGAGCCGTTAGGATTCGATTGCTTGAGGCGGCCGCAATGGTCTGATGGAACTGCATGTCGTGGAGCAGATACTGCTCAGGCTCTGTCAACGATGCGTACATCCCCGTTATCTCTTCGGCCATGAGCGTCATTTGCTCACTCGTCGCACGTTCTGCTGCAAGAGCAGCAATACTCATCTCTAAAGCGAGGCGTGCTTCGAACATTTCGTCCGAGGTGAATCCGTGCAGTGCCGATAACATTCTCAGCGGACTGCTGTCCAGCGTGGGCGAGTCCTTTCCATCTGAAACGAACGTACCGGCCCCTTGTCTGGACTGCAGAATGCCTACGGTCGACAGAGATCTAATGCCTGCACGCAAGGTCGGACGGCTGACGCCAAGCAGTTTGGCAAGGTCACGCTCGGGCGGTAGCCGGTCACCGGCAGATATCTCGCCGCTATGGATCATATCCCGCAGGCGAACGACAACTTCCTCGGCCGTCGTTCCGTTCTTCTCGGAGTTAAGATTCTTGAAAAGGCTGGATTTTGCTTTTTCCATTGCGTTCCTGAAGGCAATTCTAGATCAATTCGCTTGGGTTGTCGAAAAGCTGCGACTATGGCTGTGCCTTATCGAAAACCTTGATCAAGATCATCGAAAAGCCTTTCCCTGTGACAGTTCGCTGGTGCGGTGTACCGCGGGGCACCACTATAACGTCACCTTTGCGGATCTCATACTTCTGGCCGCCCGTCGACGTTTTCGCCCTCCATTCCCCAGGCGATATCTCATTTGCCTCTACCAGTGAACCGCCTAAAAGAAGCGTCGCCGTTCCCTCAAGGACGTAATAAATGTCGTCAGACGCGTCATGAACCTCAACTAGATCATTCTCACGCTTTTCGTCGTGAAAGACCGCTACCCGCATCTGATTTCCGTTTGCGGGAACGAGTTCCTCGACCTTATTGCCTACCTGCCGTTCCAAGGCCTTCATGGTATCGCCAACCTGCTGCCGCGACTTTATTACTATCGGCTTGGAGGGAGCTGAGGGCAGCCGCGTCTGAGCCGAAGCTCCGACCGCGGCCGTAACTGCCAAGATAACCAGCAAAAGTATTCTTCTCATCTATTTCTTCCTCGCGTTTGCTACCAGCCACCTGGCTAGATCCTGGGCCGCCTGAAAATTTTGGAGATCGGCCGGCAGCCGACGCCCGTCTACATATTCGTTATAAAGCCACGGATCGCCAATCACGAAAACAGTCCCTTTGCCGTGCTTCGAGACCGCGATGATGTTGTCACCGTTGGCAGTAACGACCGGCCTGGCATTGCCGCTCAACGTCAGAGATGCCACTTCCTTGACGTATATCCGTTTCGCATTCTTGAATATCTCGCTGTTCGCTGGAATATCAACCCCACCCATCTGGTAGGCGTTATTGATCACCTCGAATTTCCGGTCCTTATTGAACTGTACGCCGAACTCTTTGGCCAAGGTGTTGAATTTATCCAGCTCAGCATTCTGCACGTCGTTCCCCATTAGAACGAGCACGCCGCCCTTCTTCACCCAATCGGCTATCACGCCTACATGCTCAGGACCCATAAAGTTCGGATTAGCCGTCTCTTTCGCTGTATCGGGATCCACAATTATATAGACATGGGCATTCTTAAGGTTTGCCGTCGTCGGAGCGGAAGAGAGCTGAGAGGTTTGCGACCCGAGACTCTCGAATATCCTGCCCCATGCGTAAAAGCCGGGATCATTCGTCTCTTCCCATTTGTAGTGCCACGACTCATCCTTTCCGGTTAGCTTGCTCTTTCGCATCTCGCGGTTGAAGTGATCGTCAAGAACGATATTCTTGCGGTGTCCGAGCCAGCCGCGTGCGTAGTCCTCCATTTCTATGGCGGCCTTTATTGCCGGACCAAGCCCCTTGGCATCGTTCGTCCGCAGCTTCTCACTCATGTAGTACTCATAGCTGCCATCGCGGTACGGGTTCCCGCCGAGGCCCGAAACCGATACGGTCCCTTCCCAATTGGTTTCGCCCTGAGCATTGGTCTTAATAAACTCCTTCTTGATGCCGTCCCAGCCGCGAACAGCGACCTTCATATATCTGGTCGGAAGGTAGCCTTCCCTGACGCCGCGAGCAAGTGCGTAAACAAACATCGCCGAAGCTGACGACTCGAGATAATTCTTCTCCTTGCCGCCCAGGTCGAGAATGTCCCACCAGACGCCCGAAGCCTTGTCCTGGTATTTTTCGATCGCGGCGGCTTCTCGATTGAGAATGGCGATCAGTTCGCCTCGGCGTGGATGATCTTTTGGGAAATGGTCTAGAGTATCCACGAGGCCCATCGCATACCACCCCATCGCTCTTCCCCAGAAATGCGGTGACTGTCCCGTCGTCTTGTTTGCCCACTTTTGCTCCCTCGACTCGTCCCAACCGTGATAATGAAGCCCGGTTTTCGGATCTAGAGCATGTTTCTCCATCCAGACGAACTGATTCGCAATGTCGTTCCAATTGTCTTCCCCGTACACCACTGAGTATTCGGAATAGAATGGCTGGGCCATGTATAGACCGTCCAGCCACATCTGCCAGGGATAGATCTTCTTGTGCCAAAGGCCGCCTTCCTTGGTTCGAGGATGCGTCTTCAATTGTGACCGCAGGAGTTCAGTCATCTTTCGATACTTATCGTTGCCCGTCCATCTGTACATCGTCATCATTGCCAACCCGGGCGTTATGTGGTCGATGTTGTATTCCTCAAGGTGATAGTCCTTATGATTACCATTTTCGTCTATCCAGTAGTCCATTCCCTTCTGGATATGCCGATAGTACTTCGCGTCGCCCGTGGCAAACCACATCCTTCTGATGGCGTCGAGAACAACACCCTGTTCGTAAGTCCACCGGCGCGGAATTCCGGGTTGGTTCCGGTCGTCCAGCCATAGGCGGTTCATCGCGATATCAGAAAGCACCTCAGATGCCGGTTTTGTCTGCCCAAGGCCGACGCCGGCAGTCGTAAGCAACAGAAAAAAGATAGCAATACGTTTCATAATTTACTTCTTAAGAGGAATGACCATGTTCCAACTTGAGCTCTGGCCATTTGCCGTGCCGCTGACGGCGAAAAACACATGGGTCGGGTTACCATTTTCGATCAGGACGTGCGGACGCTCGGTCTTCCCCATCCTTTGGATCGTTCCATCCGCCATTTTTACGCTGCGAGATACGGCTATGCCATTTTCCGGCACGCTCCATTTTAATCCGTCGGAAGACGTCGCGTAAAAGATCTCTTTGTCCGGAGAGTATTTGCGCTCATGATCGAGCATCAGGGCCTTATATTTGCCTTTCTCCATCCAAATGAACGGATCTTCCGCACCTATGCCGATGTTGAGCGGCTGATCAGAGACGCGTTTATACTCACCGTCGAATCGATCTGCGACCGCCAAGCCGATAGCGTGAACAGTCAATCGTGTTACACCTTTATAGTAGAGCATCACGCGCCCGTCCTTCATTATGAGCGGAGCCGCATTGCTCGTGAGATATCGGTCCCATGAATCAGGCTGGACATCGAGTATCGGTTTATCGAGACGTTTCCATGGGCCATAAGGAGACTTTGAGGTCGCAAGTCCTATTCGCTCGCCCTGATGTGCCTCGAGCTTCGTAGGATGCGTCTCGGAAATTCGGTTAGTGGCACTGGGACGCTCTGCTTTATAGGTGGTGCCGGTGTAATAAAGCAGATAGGTATCCTTGTACTTTCGGATGGCCGGGTTGTGCGTCATCTGTCCGTCCCAAAATTCTGCGCCCCGCGGCGGCAACGAAACATCGCTGAATCGGTACGGGCCGGCTGGTTTCTCGGAAACGGCATGAACTATCTCCGAATTGGTCAGCCAATATGGCCCGAACCCGGGCGGCTTCGGCCAGCGAGACGCAAACATATGGTACTTTCCGTCATCACCCTTGATCACAGATCCGCACCAGACCCAATAGCCATCCATCCGAAATCCATCATCGACGGGAGCCGGCAGCAGCTTTTCAAGGAATTCATTTGGCTGGGCCGTAAGCGGTGTCATCGACAAAGCAATGAGTAGGCCAGCATTCAGAAGGGTTCGAAAAACATTCATCGGTAAGTAATGTTGTTAGCAAGGTTCCGGAGCCTTAGATCCTTTATCGCATCGATCGCTAGATCGGCAATTATGCCCGCTCCGTAAGTCGAAAGATGCGTGTTGTCTGCAATTCCCTTCGGATAGTTCGGATTGTCACCCGGCTTTAGGTGGAGGTAGATCTTTTTCGACTCTTCCTCTCCAACTCTAACAAGGAGCAGGTCAGACCTACGCTCCATATCGATTAGGGGGACGTTTAACTCTTTCGCGGCTTCCCGGACAAATCCTGGATAGTCGCCGTGGGTTGGAACAAGTCTTCCGCCTTCGTAACGCCGCCTCGCGATCGAAGTCAACAAGATCGGATTTGCACCTTTCTCCCTCACGTCCTTAACGAAATTTGCCAGATTCGCTCTGTACTGCTCAGGCGGAGCATAAACACCTGGCTTGTCTTTCTTTTGATCGTTGTGGCCGAACTGAATGAAGACATAGTCACCTTTGCTGACAGATTCGATAAGTGCCTTCCAACGGCCTTCGGCGATGAAAGACGTTGTGCTCCGGCCGTTCATCGCCCTGTTGTCCACCTTAACCGTGCCAGGTTTGAACCGGCTCTCGAGCATCTCGCCCCAACCGGCTTCAGGTTTTTTGTCAGGTGCTTTCGCTGCCATTGTCGAATCGCCTGCCAAGAAGATGGTCACCGGCGTCGACTGGCCGGTTGCCGACAATGCACAGGCCACGATCATGATCAAAATACGTTTCATCTGATCATACAGGCCGCTTGGCCATCGGCTTGATATCCGTGAGTTCCTCTATCTTGACAGTCCGCTTCTCGTCAATGCTTTTGCGGGCGGCGATCCCTATCAGGATCGACATGGCACCGTCGCGCGTACCTGCTGCATGC
>JANNNS010000202.1:0-14829 GCA_031398645.1 Acidobacteriota bacterium | reverse complement strand
GGGCATAAAAGAAGACAAGAGCGAGAACCGCAAGCGCGATCGGCCAACTCATTCCACCGGTAAACGACGCGACCCCACTGGCGAATATCTTTGGAATCGCCGTTTCACCGAGGGCGGTTGCCATCATAACAAGCCCGCCGTACCAGATAAACACTTCCCAAGCGTGTGTTTCGTCGATCAGGTCGCGCCATGCAAGGACTCCTGTTATCAGCAGCGAAGAGATGCCGACCAGCGCGATCACGGTCGAATCTATGCCGTGAAGCTTTGCCGATATCCACAAAATAACGACCGCCACAAAAACGACCAGCAGAATTTTCTCATCGCGTTTTAGCGGCCCTAGTTTCTTCAGTTCGTCATGAGCGAATGAGACCGCATTCGGTGTTTCTTTCACCTCGGGCGGAAAGAACTTATAGATCATCAGCGGAATGACAGCAAGCGAAATTAGCGCCGGAACGATGGCAGAAATGAACCAGATAGAATAGTTAAGGTCGATGTTCGCGTGCTGTTTTGCAAAACCGGCAATGATCACGTTCGACGCTTGGCCGGTCAGAAAGGTCGCACAGAGGATCACCTCGCACTGGTACAGCATTGACATCAGGAACGTGCCAAGACGGGCTTCGGTGCCGTCCTCGGGCCGCGAATCGTAAGTTTCGGTGACGCTGCGAGCGATCGGCAAAATGATGCCGCCGGAGCGGGCTCCGGTCGATGGAATGAACGAGGCGAGGATGAAGTCGGTAAAGACGAGCGAGTAACCGAGGCCGAGGGTTTTCTTCCCCATCAATCGAACAAATATCAACGCGATGCGGTGACCTAATCCCGTTTTGATCATCGCCCGGGAAATGAAAAAAGCGGCAAGCACAAGCCATACGAATTTATCCGCATAGCCGCTCAAAGCCTTTTCGATCGGCACCGCGCGAACGAGAGCAAGGGCAACGACACCAAGCAGCACCATCGCGCTTCCGGTCAGGGGCTGCACGATCGAACCAACGATCGTCGCGATGAAGATGGCAAGCAAAGCACGATGTTCGTACGGAGCCGTATCTGCCGGAACGAGCAGGTAGACAAGTACGAGACACCCGAGAACGATCAGCCATTTGAAGAGCTTGCTTTGCATAAGTAAAAAAGCCACAGAGTTCACAGAGAAATCCTCCGTGCCCTCTGTGGCCAGGTCGGTTAGCGTTAACTACTTTGCGTGAAGCTCAGCAAAGTGAGCAAAGAACCAATACGTGATCCCGCCCCAAATTAGCAGATTGATCAGCGATGCGATCAATCCGACCTTTTGAACGGTAGCAGTTCTCGCACCTGCTCGGTCGCTCTTGCCGTACATCAGAACGCCAACAAGTACTCCGGTGACGATCCAGGCAAATAGTCTGATACCTAAGTTGATCGGTATAACCTCAGACTTGAGGCCCATAAGATACGGCACCTGGTAAAGCGTAAGTGCGATACACAGAACGATCGCAATTATCGCTGCGATCGGCGGAGTGTAACTTGCCGGCACCTCTGCGTTGGCTGCAGCATCACTTACCTTTGCTAATTTGCTGTGTTTGTAACTATAAGCAAAGTAAATGAAGACGCCGATTGCCATCCAGTCGATCAGGCGGATCCATGTATCGAGCGGAAGGCTATTCATCAGATAGGCCGCCGATACAACAGTAGCGATCGGGATAAACGGCGAAAGCGGCACCTTGAACGGGCGATGAAGAGCCGGGTTCGAGGATCTCAAAATGATGATACCCGTACCAACGATCACAAACGCGAAGAGCGTTCCGATACTGACGAGTTCGCCCAGCAAACTGATGGGGACAAAACCTGCGAGGATCGCGACGATCGTTCCGGTGATCGCTGTTGTGATGTGCGGCGTCTGGAACTTCGGATGGATCTTTGCTGCCCATTCCGGAAGCAGGCCATCTTTAGCCATCGAGTAAAAGACACGCGGCTGGCCCATGGTCATAACGACCATTGTCGAACTCAAGCCCAGAACGGCACCGACCTTAATGATCGTCGGGAAGACGAACAGGATCGTTCCCATCGTCGTCCCCTCCGCTTTCTGCAGAGCTGCGTCAATGGCGACCGCGATCGGGGCAGCGGCATTGGTCAAAAGCTTGTAATCGACCAGGCCGACCATGATACCGGCCACGAGAATGTACAGAACCGTACAGATCGCGAGCGAACCAAGGATGCCGATCGGCATATCCCGCTGCGGGTTCTTTGCTTCCTGAGCGGCGGTCGAGACGGCGTCGAAACCGATGTATGCAAAAAAGATGACGGCGGCTCCGGTGACGACACCGCTAAAGCCGAACGGCATAAACTCCGCACACCCTGGAGCACCGACCGTACAGCCAATGCCGATGTTGTCAGGGTTGACGTAGCCGATCCCGGCAACGATGAACAGCACCACGACGACTACTTTTACGATCACGATGATCGAGTTAAAGCTCGCCGACTCCTTGATACCGCGGATCAGAAGCATCGTTACTGCGATCGAGATCAGGAAGGCGGGAAGGTTGAAAAATCCCGTTCCGATCTGGGAACCGTCCGCCGCCATGATCTTCGCCCCGGGCGGAGCGCTCAACGCAAGCGGGAAGTTAATGCCAAGCGTGTCTCTAAAAAGACTGACGACATAACCTGACCAGCCTACCGCGACTGTCGCCGCACCAAAGGCGTATTCGAGGATAAGGTCCCAGCCGATGATCCAGGCGACGAACTCGCCAAGCGTTCCATAGCCGTATGCATAAGCAGAGCCGGAAATGGGTACGCTCGCCGCAAATTCCGAGTAGCAGAGAGCGGCAAACGCACTAACGATACCCGCGATGACCATCGAGATGATCACGGCTGGCCCGGCATGCTTTCCGGCCGCCTGGCCCGTCAACACAAAAATACCGGTGCCGATAATGGCGCCGATACCAAGCATTGTCAGGTCCAACGCGGAAAGGGTCTTTTTAAAGGTATGCGAGCCGGTTTCTTCGGCCTCGGCTACGATCTGGCTGATCGGTTTAGTCGCAAAAAGTGACATTAAAACCTCCTAAGAGAGTAGAATTTATGATTGCTCCATGCCCGCCTGTTTGTTAGACAAGCTACGCCAAATGAAATAGACCGGTACTCCGGTCAAAACGATAAGCAGCCCGGGCCATGTTGCTGTTGTTTGATAAAGGAACAATATAGCAAGAATGACCGCGGCGCCAACGCAATAAAGCGCCGGGATCACGGGATATCCGAATGCCTTATACGGACGTTCGGCATCAGGTTGTTTCACACGAAGAACGAAAACAGCCGCGATAGCCAAAATATAGAAAATAAGGGCGGCGGAAATAACGTAAGTGAGCAGATCGTTGTAGAGGCTGCCATAGCCTCCGTCCGGACGCACGGTCCTCGGCAAGACGTACAGAGCCGCAAGGATTCCCTGAATGACCAGTGCCCAGGCCGGAACGTGGAATTTGTTCAACGTTCCGGCCTTCTTAAAGAAGAGTCCGTCGCGAGCCATTGCGTAGTAGGCTCGCGGGCCGGCGAAGATCAATCCGTTGTTGCAGCCGAATGTCGAGATCATGATCGCCACCGCCATCAGGGCGGCTCCGACGCCGGGAAAGATGACCTCAGCCGTGGCCGAGCCGACACGGTCGCTCGCTACCTTCTGCATATCCTCGAACCGCAATGTGACGAGATAGGCAATATTCGCCAGCATATACAACACGATAACGCCGCCGGTGCCCAAAAGCAGCGACAGCGGCAGATTGCGTTTCGGGTCTTTCACCTCGCCGGCGGTAAACGTAACGTTGTGCCACGCGTCGGCTGAAAAAAGCGAATTCGTCTGCGCCACGCACAATGCCACAAAAAGGCCGAACGTTGTCGCCGCGGTCAATCCTTCACCGACCGCCTGCAGATCGCCTCGCTGCGTCCACAGGTCACCAAAGTTAGCCGCCGCGATCGAAGGATAGCTGACCAGCCCGACGATTATGCCGATAACGATCAACGCGATCAATGACCCGGTTTTAGCAAACGTGAAGACGTTCTGGATCAGTTTGCCAAGATTCAAGCCCCGCGAGTTGATCGCCGTCAGCAGAACGATCATTACGATTCCAAGCAGTTGTGCAGTCGAGAGTGAAAAGGCGTAGCTGGATGAGCCGAGCCGGACCGGTTCGATGATGTAGTTGGATTCAGAGATCTGAGGAATAAGAATTCCGGTAAAACGGCTGAACGCGACCGAGACGGCTGCGATAGTTGCGGTACCGATCACCAGAAAGTGGGTCCATCCATACAGAAAGCCCCACAGCGAACCGTACGCTTCTTTCAAGTAAACGTACATTCCGCCGGCCTTTGGCATCATTGCCGCTAGCTCGCCGTACGAGAGAGCCGCCCCTACGGTCAAAAGGCCCGTGATCAGCCAGACCACAAGAAGCCAACCGGGCGATCCGACCTGTCGGGCAATGTCCGCCGAAACGATAAAGATCCCCGAGCCGATCATCGATCCGGCAACGATCATCGTCGAATCCAACAGTCCGAGCCCGCGGATAAAGCCTTCTTTAGATTGTTCTTCCGATCCAGCAACGTCTGTTGCCATATTAATTACCCGTTCGAAAAAAGAGTTGTGCTTTCTTTAGAGTTACCAACGCGCGTGTCTGGAGAGCGTAAACCTTTGATTCTGTGGCGTTGGCGAGAAATTTGTAACGCTATTATACTTTTATTACAAAAACTGTCGAGTCTTTATTTAACATTTACGCAATTAAGTAGTTCCGGGAGGTTTAATGGCTGAACAGCTGTTAGGTGATATGCCCGCCGAGGAATTCCGTCGGCACGGATACGCGGTCGTCGATTGGCTGGCTGACTATTTCGAGCGGATGGAAACTCTGCCCGTTCTTTCGCAGATCGAGCCGGATTCGCTCCGTAATAGCCTCCCGGATTCCGCGCCGGAAACAGGCGAAGATTTCGACGCCGTTCTGGCTGACATGGATCGCCTGATCCTCCCCGCCGTCACGCATTGGAATCATCCGAATTTTCACGGACTTTTCTCGACATCGACATCGTCCGTCGGCGTATTTGGCGAGATGTTCGCGGCGGCTTTTGATATGAAGGCGATGCTGTGGCGAACGGCTCCGGCCTCGACCGAGCTTGAGGATGTAGTGCTCGATTGGCTAAGGCAGATGATGGGACTGCCGGATAGCTTCGAAGGGATCATCTATGACACCGCGTCGGTATCGACTATGCACGCAATAGCCGCGGCACGCGAGAAAGCAGGCCTAAACATCCGCGAACAGGGTATGAGCGGCCGCGAAATACCGCTGCTCCGCGTTTACTGCTCGGAACACGTCCATTCGTCGATCGACAAGGCCTGCATCACTCTCGGGCTGGGCACGCGCAGCCTGCGAAAGATCGAATGCAACGATCGCTTCGAGATGATCCCCGAGGCTCTCGAATCCGCAATTTTACAAGACATCAACGCCGGTTACTTGCCGATCTGCGTCATCCCGACGATTGGAACGACCTCGACCTCGAGCGTCGATCCGGTCGATGCGGTCGCAGATATTTGTGAAAAATACAGTTTGTGGCTACACGTCGATACCGCGTACGCCGGTTCGGCCGCTATCGTGCCCGAGCTGCAGCACTATTTTAAGGGCTGTGAACGGGCCGACTCTATCGTGGTCAATCCGCACAAATGGTTGTTCACGCCCTTCGATCTTTCGGTCCTTTACTGCAAGGACCTAAACGTCCTCAAGCAGGCATTCTCGCTCGTTGCCGAGTATCTTAAGACGAGCGATGAGAGCACGGTAAAGAACGGAATGGACTACGGTATCCAACTCGGACGCCGTTTCCGCGCCCTGAAGCTCTGGTTCGTCATTCGTTATTTTGGCAGCGAAGGCCTGATCGCCCGTCTTCGCGAACATTGCCGGCTGGCTCAGTTGTTTGCCTCGTGGGTCGAGGCGTCACCCGATTTCGAGCTCATGGCGCCCGTGCCGTTCGCGCTCGTGTGCTTTCGAGCGTGTCCGGACGGTGTGACTGACTTGGACCAATTAAATGAAACGATAATGAATGGCATTAACGCCTCCGGCGAGGCGTATCTTTCGCACACAAAACTCAACGGCCGGTTTACGCTGCGTCTTTCGGTCGGCAGCATTCGTGTTGAAGAACGGCACATCGAAAAGGTTTGGAGGCTCCTGACTGATGCGGTTTCTTCAAAAATAATTTCTTGATTCAAACTACCGGATTGCATTAAAATTGGCATTGGCTCTCTCGCCGTTCGATTTTCTTCCTTATTCACGAGGTATTAACAACTAATGAAACGAAGCTTTCTAATGGCGGCGATAGTGCTGTCTTTGTCGAGTGTGCTTTTCGCGCAGACCGCTCAGGATCACCTGAATCGCGGGATCCAATTCTATAAGAACAAGCAATATGCCGAGGCGATCGTGAGTTTTAATGAGGCTATTCGCCTTTCGCCCGGCTCGCCCACGCCTTGGTTCAATCGCGCACAGGCGAATTATTATTCTGGCAAGATCGACGCTGCCATTGCCGATTATTCGCAAACGCTTCGTCTGAAGCCGGATTATCTCGACGCGCTTTTCCAGCGGGGATTGGCCAATAACAAAAAAGGCAATCATGATCTGGCCATTGCGGATTATACGCAAGGCATCACCCTGGCGCCTGCTGACTCACAATTCTGGTACAACCGCGGCATCGCCCAGTACGACAAGGGCAATTTGGAATATGCTCTCGCCGATTACAATCAGGCCATCAAGCTCAATCCAAACTACATGAAGGCGTTCGTGAACCGCGGCGCCGTTTATTACAAAAAGAAATTGTTCGATCTGGCCGTCGTCGAACTAACCACGGCTATAAAGTTAGACCCTAACAATGCCGAAGCGTGGGGAAATCGAGGAATGTCCTACTCGGCACTTAATCAGCTTGACCTGGCCCTGGCCGACTATAGTGAAGCCGTAAGGGTCAATCCAAAGTATGCCAAGGGTTATCTGGACCGGGCGATAGCGTATAATAAGAAGCGTCAGAACGACCTCGCCATCGCCGACCTAAATCAGGCGATCGGCCTTGACCCCAAGTACACGAGTGCCTATATTTTCCGCGGAGCAGTGTATTTCGACACTAAAAAATACGATCTTTCGAAGGCGGACATGACAAAGGTCCTTGAGCTCTCGCCCAACAACAAGTTTGCGGCCGACCTCCTCGCAAGGATCGCGGCACTGCCAAAGTGATCTAATATGCGAAGACTTACCCTCATTCTATTTGCGACGGCGTGTTTCTCGTTTTCGTCTTACGGGCAGACCGCCACGCAGTATTTTCTTAGCGGCAACGAGTTTTTCAAACAGCAAAAATGGGTAGAGGCGGAGAAGGCGTACACGGACTGCATTCGCGTCTCTCCGATCGACGTCAGCTGCCACTTCAATCGCGGGTTGACCCGTCAGCTCGGCATCGGGTACGGCCTTGCCCTGGAAGATTTCAATAAGGTCATCCTCTTCCGGCCCGATGCAAAGGCCTATAACGCTCGCGGATCGGTCCTGGCTTCGCTGAAGAGGTATACCGAGGCTCTCGCGGATTTCGACAAAGCGATCCAGCTGCAGCCGATCTATCCAGGTGCCGTGTACGAACGTGCCATGACGTTCGAAAAGATGGGAAATGTCGCGAAGGCCATCGAAAATTATACGCTTGCGATAAATCAAAAACCGGGTTACGGCAACGCTCACCTTGCCCGAGGCCGGCTTTACGAAAAAGGCGGGCGGCAGGCCGAAGCTCTTGCGGATTACAGCAAGGCGATCGCGAGCGACGCGAACGATGCAGGGGCTCTTTATGCCCGCGGATCGCTGAATTTTAAGAACGGCAAAGTCGACATTGCCGAACCGGACCTGAAGAGGGCTGGCGAACTTAATTCTGTATATGCAACGTTGGCTAATTCGCTGCGGGTTCAAGCCCGCTCCGAGGCGATCCTGGCCAAGAGCGCAAATGTCTTAAAGCAGAATCCTCCGCCAACCACACCGGCACCGGCCGCTCCATCGTCGTCTGCCAAAACGGCAAAACAGTACGCTGACAGCGGAATAGCGCTTGCGGCGAAAGGCGACCACTTCAAGGCCATTGCGGAATTTACCGAGGCGATCAGGCTTGCGCCCAATGATGCCCCGCCCTATTTCCACCGGGCTCTTTCATACGAGAGATCCAATTATCCGGCGCTTGCGATCGCCGATTACGGGAGCGTGATCAGATTGGGTTGGGCGTTGAAGGAAGCATATTTTAACCGTGGGACCATTTACCTGAACGCAAAGGATTTCGCGGCAGCTATCGCAGATCTGGACAGAAGCGTGGCGATGGACGCGACCCGGGCGAACGTTTTTTATAACCGCGCCCTGGCACATTATCAGCTTTCCGATGCAAACAAGGCCCTCGGTGATCTTTCGAAAGCGATCGAGATCGACCCGCGCCACATGAACGCTTACGTTATGCGCTCGCGCATCTATTGCAAGCAAAGCCTGACAATGGCGGCCATCAAGGATCAGGAGAAGGCCATCTCACTCGGTGCGGCCGGGATAACCAAGGGTTGTCAGCCCTGATCTTTGTTCTCGACCTCTTCCCAGATCTTATGGCCGTGCGTTTCTCGCAGGAATATTGAACCGACCACAAACGTGATCCCGGCGATCGCCATTGGGTAATACAATCCCGCGTAAATGTTGCCAGTTCGGGCGATCAGGGACACGCCGATCAGCGGCAGCAGCCCGCCGAAAACGCCGTTGCCGATGTGATATGGCAGCGAAAGCGCGGTATAGCGGATCTTGGCGGGAAATGCCTCGACCAGATAGGCGGCGATCGGGCCGTAGACCATCGTCACCCAGAATACCTGAATAAACACCAGTAGGATCAGCTTCCAGGCAGCGGTTTGCCTCAACAGTTCGCCTAGCGACGTAAAGGGTAGAACCTTTTCAGAATTGACAAGCGTTCCGTCTGGACCTGTTGAGCGCGGGGTTAGTTTTTCCGCACCCGTGACCGGGTCTTTCTGCGAACTTGCGGTAACGACCTCGGAACCCGCCGCCGATTGCATTGCTTGATAGATCGGGATATACGTGAGCATCGCCAGCAGGCAGCCGCCGAGGATTATCCATTTTCTGCCGATCCGGTCGCTCAACGCTCCAAAGAAGACAAAGAACGGCATTGCCATCAGAAGCGCAATAGCGACGATGTATTGCGATGAGGTGTTATTTACGTTCAAGATCGTCTGCAGATAAAACAGTGCAAAGAACTGTCCCGCGTACCACACAACGCCCTGCCCGGCAGTTGCGCCGAACAGCGATATCAGCACGATCTTGAGATTCTTCCACTTGGTAAAAGCCTCGACCAGCGGGTTTGCCGAGGTCATTCCGGTCGACTTTACGTGCTTGAAGATCGGCGATTCTTCCATCTTCAGCCGGATGTAGAGCGAGATGACCACGAGCAGGATGGACACAAGGAACGGTATACGCCAGCCGCTGATGCCCTCCGCCTTGCCCGCAAATTGCTCGGGCGACATCATGTTCTGGATGATCAGGATGACCGCCAGCGACATGAACAGCCCAAGCGTAGCCGTGATCTGGATAAACGAAGTATAGAATCCGCGGCGGTTGTCGGGAACGTGTTCGGCGACATAAACAGCCGCGCCGCCATATTCGCCGCCAAGTGCGAGGCCCTGCAGAACACGGACAAGAAGCAGGATTATCGGTGCCGCATAACCGATCGTCTCAAACGTCGGCAAAAATCCGATGATCGCGGTCGCCCCGCCCATGATCAGCAGCGTGACCAAAAACGCGTATTTTCGGCCGACCACATCGCCGATCCTGCCAAAGAACAGAGCTCCGAAGGGCCGTACGATAAATCCGACGGCAAAGGTAGCCAGATACGCGATATAAGCGAACGTGTCGTTCCCCGGCGGATAAAACAACGGCGCGATTATCGGGGCAAGGCTGCCGAATATGTAGAAGTCATACCATTCGATCATCGTGCCGACGGCCGACGCACCGATGACCTGCCAGATCTTCGCCTTTGAAACCTGTTCGTTGTAGAAAGCCCCAAGATCGCCTTTTGTTTCTGTCATTATTTTTTGAACTTAAGGTCGCCAATTCCACACGCACGGAATATAGCCTTGCCGGAAAGTTTTTGTTATTAAACCAGTTTAGTTCATTAGATTCAAAACTTTTCTGCGGAATCGAGGTTCTGGACGGATCGGAATCCATCGTATGCTATCCTAGCCGAAGTGAGATTTGTAAAAGAAAGTGTGATAAAAGCGTCGCCGGAACGGGTATTTGCGTTTCACGAATTGCCGGATGCCATCGACCGGCTTATTCCGCCGTGGGAGAACGTAAAGGTGATCCAGAAAGCGGATATTTCCAAGGTCGGCTCACGGGCGATCATCGAGCAAAAGATCCTCGGCATATTTACCAGCCGCTGGGTCGCCGAGCACACGGCGTACGATCCGCCCCGAATGTTCGAGGACATTCAGGTTTCCGGCCCGTTTCGCAGTTGGCGTCATAAACATATCGTCGAACCGCACCCGGACGGTGCCGTCTTACGCGACGAGATAGAATACGAAATGCCGATCCCGATCTTCGGCCCGCTAGCCGCACCGCTCGCGGTCACACCGAGGCTGGAAAAAATGTTCGAATACCGGCACAAGGCCACAAAGGAATGGTGCGAGGCTGGCTAAGTGTCAGTAGCCCGCACGTGTCAGTAGCCCGCACGTAAGTAAGGGCTCAACGCAATCATCTGACACCGTCAAAATGACCAGACCTGACTACATAGAATTTCAAGACCGCTCGATCCCGAAAGCGTACTTAATTACCTTCCGTTGTTACGGCACCTGGCTTCACGGAGACGAACGAGGGTCGGTCGATCGCAGACATTACAATCGCTACGGCGAAGCAAAGATCACGCCGGACGTCGAAATGGAAGCGAAAAAAGCGAAGCTGTTAAAACATGAGCCGTTCTATCTAGGCGCTGCAGAAAGACAGGTGGTTGAATCAGCGATCAGAGAAGTTTGCAGTGTACGCGAGTATGTTCTGTTTGGGCACCACGTCAGGACCGAACACGCTCACATCGTGGTCAACAACGCTTGTAAACCAGAGCGGATGATGGATAGTTTTAAAGCCTACTCGACACGGGCATTGAGAAACGCCGGTCTGATCGGACCCGAAGCAAAGCCATGGAGTCGTCATGGCAGCACCAGATATCTTTGGTCGGACGAACATATCGCAAAAGCTGTCGAATATGTGATAAACGGGCAAGGAGGCGAACTCCCGGAATTTGACTAATGTTTGAGCGGGCAACGTTGAGCCCTCACTCACGTGCGGGCTACTGACACGGGCATAATATGATCACACACATCGTCTGCTGGAAATACAAACCCGAGATCTCAGCCGAACAGCGCAGCAATCACATCGCAAAACTAAGGGCTTTGCCCGACGTGATTCCGGACATCGTTAGCTTCTCTGTCGGTGCTGACGTTCTGCATCTGGACAGGTCGTTCGATACAGGACTCGTTGCCGTCTATCCCGATATGGCTGCACTGGACGCCTACACAGTCCACGCTGAGCATCAAAAGGTAGCGGCCCTTGGAAAAGAGATCGCCGAGAAGGCTGTTTCTGTGGATTTTGAAAGTGAATAGGGTTCAGCGTTCACGTTTCGGCATTGCCTTTCGGCTTGGAGGAAACAAACCGAAGCCTGATCCCTGAACCCATTTGTTTTGATGAAAAAACTCCTCAAAAGGATAGTGCTAATTTTGCTGGCGGTCCTCATCGCCGTACAGGCCCCGTTTATCTACCGTCGATACAAGGTAGGAAAGCTAGCCGAAAAGATCAGCGAACTTAATTCGCAGCGAAAAGAGCCAGCCGACTCAAAGTTCAAAGAATACAAGGGAATAATCCACGCCCACACCAACCTCGGCGGCCACTCGACCGGCCCATTTGAGGAGCTGATAGCGGCGGCGAACGCCAACGACCTCGATTTCGTAATAATGACCGAGCACTGGTCGGACACGATCGACACCGCCGCCCTGACCCTCAACGGCGTTTACGGCAAAACCCTATTCATCGGCGGCAACGAGATCGATACTGCTGACGGCGACCGCTTTCTGATGATACCGGGAAGCGCCTACGCGGCGAGTTTAAGAAAATTACCGACCGCAGAAGTGCTGGCCAAGCTCCACGCTGAAAACCGGATCGCTCTCGTGACCTACCCGGAAAAATTCAATTCCTGGAATTCCACGTTCGACGGCATCGAGGTCTTCAGCCTCCACACCAACGCCAAAAAGATGAACCCGTTCACGGCCATCTTCGACGGCATCTGGTCCTTTCCCGCCTATCCGGAATTGATGCTCGCGTCATACTTCCAACGCCCCGAAGAGAACCTCAGAAAATTCGACGAGATCGCCGCAACGCGAAAGATCAGCCTGTTCGCCGGAACCGACGCCCATTCCAACATCGGAGTTCACTTGTTTGGGGACGATGCTGGGAACAAAGGGCTGAATCTAAAGATCGACAGTTACGAGACGATATTTCGGCTCGCTCGACAGCATGTGCTGATCGAGAAGGATAAACCTCTGACTCAGGAAAACCTGATCGATTCCTTGAAAGCCGGACAGTCGTTTATCGGATTTGACGCTATCGGGAACCCGACCGGATTTAGATTTGAGCAGGTTTCGGTTTTCGATGACGGATACGGATCAAATCCAAATCATTCTGGCGTGCGAGTCACATCTCCGTTACCGGCGAGAATCCATGTTTTGCTTAACGGTAATGTTTTTGAAGAATCTTCGCACGCCTTGACGTTGGAAATGGATCTTAGTCAACCCGGAGCATACCGCGTCGAAGTCTACCTCGACCAGCTCGGCCCGCCGTTCGATAAAATGCCGTGGATCATCTCGAACCCGATTTACGTTCGATAGCCGTCCCGTTGATAAAACCCTTGACTGCCTACGCAACAAACTGATAAAATTCGACAGTCAGGAAAATGCCTTCTTTCCTGAGATCTTTGAAACTCGAAATGCAGAAGACCGCGCGTGAGCAAGGCGTAATGCTCAACGTTGAATGCCAAGCGCTTGCCAACGCGCCGGCTTCTGCAAGGGATTCGGAGGCCGTGTCCACAAATGCTGTCGGCGATCGTCTCAAAACGGCTGTACAAACGTAATTGTTGTAATACATATCGTTACATCGATAAGTGTCCCAAGTGGTCTATTGTTCCCGCTTTTGGGACGCTTTTGGCATTAAGCCATGTGACTGCAACAGTTAGGCCGTCCCAAAATGGGACAGTCGGATGCGGGCAGAGTACGCAAGTGGATCACCACGGAACGGAACAAATATCGAGGAAATCGTAAAAGCGCCAATTCTTGCGCCACCTTGCGCCACAACGCGTGGCGCGGCGCAAAAGATCGCGGAGTTCAAATTTCTCGGCTGCGGTATCTTGTCTCTGTCCTGGCAATAGCAAACGATTTGCTAGGCTCAAACATCATAAAGGGGCATAATTATCAAGGCAGGGTTTTTCGGACCAATAGAAATGAGACACTTTCAGCGACAGATTCTTCAGCTTGCGGTTGTGGTGACCGCTCTTTCGGCATCGGCCTTTTCGCAGCAGATACAGCGGACGCCGTTCGATGTTACAAACTATGTGATCGACGCTCAGCTTTCGCCATCCGAGAACAAGCTGAGCGCCACGACGGACGTAAGTTTTGTGCCGCTTGAGGATACGCGATCGGTCTCGTTCGAATTGAACGGTTCGCTAAAGGTTGACTCGATCACCCGCATCGATGCGTCCACCCCGGTCGGCCCGGTCAAACCGCCGACGTCTAAGGCAAAAACACCGGCAACGACGACGACTCCTGCCGGAGGCATCACGTTTGTTCAGGATCAGGTCGGAATTACAGATCTTGGGCCAAGCGTCCGCATCGATCTCGGCGATACCGTAACAAAGGGCACGCCGATAAAACTTCGGTTCAAATACAGCGGCATCCTTAATACGCCGAGCGGCGGCCCGCTTTTGACCAAGCGTTTGGCATACGTCGGCGACGATCAGGGTTACCTGATGTACGCCGCACGCTGGTTCCCTTTCCATGATTACGCGGCCGACCCGGCCAGTTCTGACATTACGATCACCGCTCCGAATGGCCTTCAGGTGATCGGTTTCAGCGACACGCCAAATGCGAATACCGGTGGAAAATTCAGATTTACGCAATCCAAACCGGGCCTGGTCGGAAATTTCGCCTACGGGAAATTCATCAACAAAAACCTGCGTATCGGAGAATATGACGTCCAGTTCTACACACGGCCGGGCGGAGATGCTCTGATCGCGAGCTATGGCGAAACATTGGGTAAGGCGCTCGGGTTCTATAACCAAAAGTTCGGCGTGCCCGACATGGGCAAGAAGCTGATCGTTGCTCAGATAGACGATGAAAGCGTTGAGTTTTATTCGTCGCTCGGAATGCTGTTCATGTCCAATCGGCAATTTGAGCAGGCAAGGCCGATAACCGAAGAGCGGCTGCAGCGGGAAGCCGCCTATCAGTGGTGGGGCCAGACCGTCGGCCTCAAGTCGTTTGACGATGCGTGGCTTTCGCAGGGTTTGGCCGAGTACAGCGCGTTCTCGCTTCGTGAAAGTAACCTTAATACGCCGCAGGCTGAGGGCCTGAGGCGCGAACTGCTCGAAAAATCGCTGACCTTCGAGCAGACCGCCTCGCTGCTGCGGGCACCGGCTAATCTCGATGACCAATCGATCGCCTATCAGTACATCATGTACGCGAAAGGAGCCTTTGTTTACAAGCTTCTCCGCGACACGCTCGGCACCCAGAAATTCGATCAGCTTTTGCGTACTTTCCTGCAGGAG
>JANNNS010000197.1:0-8951 GCA_031398645.1 Acidobacteriota bacterium | reverse complement strand
CCGCGGCAAGCTGAGCGAGAACTTCATCCGGCACGTATTCGCCCAGTTGCTGAACGGCCTGCGCGAGGTTCACTCGAACAAGCTGCTGCACCTGGACATCAAGCCGGCCAATATCTATGTCCGCAATGACGGCACGCCGGTCCTGATCGATTTCGGCGCGGCGCGCCAGACCCTGGCCGAGCAGGGGCAGGGCAAGATGCTGAGGCCGATGTATACCCCGGGCTACGCGCCGCCGGAGCAATACCGCGACCGCGCCTGGCTGGGGCCGTGGAGCGATATTTACGCCATCGGCGCAACCATCCACGCCTGCCTCGCCGGCATGGCGCCACAACCCGCTGACCGGCGCGTCGAGGAAGACCGTTACCAGTCGGCCACCCGGCAGTGGGCGGGCAAGTATTCGCGCCACCTGCTCGAGACCATCGACTGGTGCCTGGAACTCGATCACCTGCATCGGCCGCAAAGCGTATTCCGGCTGCAAAAAGTGTTGCTGCGCGAGAAGGACCCGGTGGTCCGGCAGCGCGCCAGCATGTTCGGCGACATGCGCGGGCGCCTGCTGAGGTTCGCCGGTCTATAGCTCGCAACTACCGCCGCGAACCCGCCCTACGCACAAGCAATCGGTAGCGACGTCAAAGGACTATGCCCGGGCGCGCCGCGGCGAACTGCGCGCCCGGGAGCGGAACTTGATTTCAGTCCAAGCCCCTCACCCTCGATCCCTCCAGCCCTCGCCCCTCTCCGGGCAGGAGAGGGGAACTGGCTGCTCCCGTCTCCCACTGGGAGAGGGGTCGGAATGATCGAGAGGATGGCGACTGCGGGGAAATATAATATATACTTTAAACATATACTTTTTTGAGGCGAATGAAAATGAAAACCGCCAAACTGTTTCGGAATGGGCAAAGCCAGGCGGTACGGCTTCCCAAAGATTATCCCGCAGTATGAGCCGAACTTCAAGCATTTTGAACACAACGCGGATTCACATATTAAGGCGTCGCTGGTCGGGTCAAGCGTCACGGTCCCGGTCGAGGACGGCAAACTCGCTCTCGGCCGATGGCAGGGCATTTACCTCTGTGAGTTCGACGGGCCACGCGAACGCACAGTCTTGGTGAAAATACTATGAGCACAGGATATTCAGGCACTCCGCTGGCAAAGAAGCTCGGGCTCAAAGAAGGTATGAGTTTGGTCCTGATCGACGCACCGGAGAATTATGTTGAACTTATCAACCCCTTGCCTGAGGGCGTTGAAGTACTCGACAGCCCGCAAAAGGAGGCAGATATTCTTCACCTTTTTACCAACTCTCGCGACGGACTTTTTCGCGGCTTGGCCGATGCCCGCGGCCTGATAAAACAGAACGGTGCGATCTGGGTCTCATGGTACAAAAAGGCGGCGAAACTAGCGACAGAGATAACGGAAGACACGATCCGCGAGGCGTGTTTTCCGCTCGGGCTGGTCGATGTAAAGGTTTGTGCCGTTGACGAGAAATGGTCGGGGCTCAAGTTGGTCATCCGGCGGGAAAATCGGATATAATCGTCGAGTTCCCGATAACGACGGTCTTTAGTCTGCCTTTGAAATGAGGGTTTGCTATGTCGACAACCGATCCGAGGATCGCTGCGTACATCGAAAGTTCCGCTGAGTTTGCCCAACCGATATTGGCACATCTTCGGGAACTTGTTCACAAGGCATGCCCGGACGTGATTGAGACGCTGAAATGGAGCATGCCGAGCTTTGAGTACAAAGGAATCCTTTGCGGAATGGCGGCGTTCAAGGCCCATTGCACCTTGATGTTCTGGAAACAATCTCTGTTGGAGTCGGACGCCTTTCCTGAACGGAAAACGGCGATGGGCAGCTTCGGCCGGCTAACGTCCCTCACGGATCTACCGAAGGATAAGGTGGTGATCGGCCTGGTCCATCAGGCAATGGAGCTGAACGAGAAGGGCATTAAGGTGCCAAAAAAGACGACGGCGGAAAAGAAGGAGCTTGCGGTACCGGACGATCTCGCCTCAGCTTTACGAAAGAATAAGAACGCCGCGACGCATTTCGACAAATTCAGCCTCAGCCAACGCCGCGAATATGTCGAATGGATAACCGAAGCGAAAACTGATGCGACGCGTAACAAGAGGCTTGCGACGGCGGTCGAGTGGCTAAGCGAGGGAAAGAAGCGAAATTGGAAGTACGAAAAGTGCTAAGGAGGACATTATGATCGGAGTAAGCCCATACATCGCGTTTAGAGGAAATTGCCGCGAGGCTATAGAATTTTATAAGGCCGCAGTAGGAGCGGAGGAGGTCTATGCTCAAACCTACGGCAATTCACCAATGTCGGAGATGGGCCAGCCGGACGCTATCATGCATTGCACGATAAAGATCGGCGACTCGAACGTCATGATGTGCGATGATTTTCACACAGAGGGCCTTTCGACCAACGGAAACATTTCGCTTGCGATCGGATTAAACGATGTCGAGAAAGCTAGGCAGATGTTCGATGCTCTTTCTGATGGCGGCACCGTGACAATGCCGCTTGATAAGACATTCTGGGCCGAGGCGTTTGGAACGCTGACCGACAAATTCGGCATCAACTGGATGGTAAATTGCGACGCTCCGCATGATGCGGACAAGACCGCAGTGGCGTAAGCTTGTAGCAAACTTTATGGCAGATCCAATACTGGTAGCAAAGAATGACGCGGCCGAGATTTCTCTCTTGCCTCAAATGGCCAACCGGCACGGCGTGATCACGGGTGCAACGGGAACGGGCAAAACGGTAACTCTGCAGCGGCTGGCCGAAGGGTTCAGCAAGCGCGGCGTGCCTGTTTTTATGGCCGATATAAAAGGCGATCTGACGGGCGTGACACAGGCTGGCGGCGGCAACGCCAAGATCAATGCCCGCAACGAACAGCTCGGCATCGAACCTGCTTTCGAGGGGTTTCCGGCAACCTTGTGGGATGTTTTCGGCAAGCAGGGCCACCCGTTGCGGGCGACCGCTTCCGAGATGGGACCGTTGCTTATCGCTCGCCTGCTCCAGCTAAATGACACGCAGGAAGGCGTGCTTTCAATCGCGTTCAAGTATGCCGACGATAACGGCTTGATGCTGCTTGACCTGAAGGACCTTCAGTCGCTGATGCAGTATGTCGGTTCAAACGCAAAGGAACTGACGCTGACCTATGGTAACGTGTCGACCGCGTCCGTGGGTGCGATCCAACGCGGCCTGCTTCAACTGGACGAACAGGGCGGCGATCAGTTCTTCGGCGAGCCCGCTGTCGAATTAGCCGACTTTATGCAGAGCATCGACGGAAAAGGAGTACTCAATCTCCTTGCTGCTGATGAGCTGATCAATGCGCCTAAGCTTTATTCAACGTTCTTGCTGTGGCTGCTGTCGGAGCTTTTCGAGTCGCTGCCTGAAGCGGGCGACCTCGACAAGCCTAAGCTTGTCTTCTTTTTTGACGAAGCACATCTCCTTTTCTCGGATGCTCCGCCGGCTTTGATCGATAAGGTCGAACAGGTCGTCCGCTTGATCCGCTCAAAGGGCGTTGGTGTTTATTTTGTAACGCAGAATCCGGCTGACATACCGGAAAAGGTACTTGCACAGCTAGGAAATCGTGTTCAGCACGCACTTCGCGCATACACACCGCAGGAACAAAAAGGTGTTAGGGCCGCTGCAACTTCATTTCGGGTGAATCCGAAGATCGATACCGAGAAGGTGATCACCGAGCTTGGCGTGGGCGAAGTGCTTATTTCCGTACTTGATGAGAAAGGTGTGCCGACGGTCGTGGATCGAGCCTTCGTCGTTCCGCCGGCAGGCCAGATCGGGCCTATTACTCCGGAACAGCGACAGCAGCTACTGGCTAATTCGCTCGTGGCCGGCGTTTACGAGACGGCGCTCGACCGTGACTCGGCATTTGAGATACTGACCAAGAAGACCGAAGCGAATATGATCGCCGAGGCTGAGGCTCGAGCCGCCGAAGAAGCGGCCAAAGCAGAAGCACAGCAAGCAAAACAGGAGCGTGCCGCTGCACGGGCGCCTGATACCTTGATCGAATCCGTTACAAAAAGTGTTGCCAGGTCGGCCAGCAGCTCGATCGGCCGCCAGATCGGCAACACCATTGTCCGAGGCGTTCTGGGCAGCATTTTTGGCGGCAGCTCCAAAAAGAAGGCAAGCTGGTTTTAGTTACGCCCGGCACGGCTCGATGAAGAAGGACTGGAGCAAGTTCACCAAGCGGATCCCGATCAACTCGACGGTGCGCTCGATCTATAATGCGTGGGCCATTCCGTCCGAGATCGAGCAATGGTTCGTTGCAACTGCGGATTATTCCCTGGCCGACGGATCTCTCCGCCCGAAAAGCGAGCGCGTAAAGGCCGGGGATAACTACACCTGGCGATGGCACGGTTTCCCGAACGGTGCAGCGGAGAGCGGCCGGGTGATCGAGGCCAATGGGCATAACACGTTCCGCTTTACCTTCGCGGATACCTGCATCGTCGAAGTCTCGATACTTGCCGAAAGGCCGGATAAGATCGTTCAACTCACGCAAAAAAAGATCGGGCCGGATGAGCAACTACGGCTCTTTATCGGTTGCGGTGAAGGCTGGACCTTCTACCTGGCAAATCTTAAGTCCTACCTCGAGGGCGGCATCGACCTTCGCAACAAGAACGAAAAGATAAAGGGCGTGATCAACGCTTAGAGCATGCTTCTAAAGGCCAACGTACTAGCCAGGATAGTCGCGGGTGATATAGACCTCGTCTTTCGCCGGTGGAAACGTGCTTCGGTGAAAGCCGGCGGAACGCAGCTGACGCAAGTCGGCGTTTTGGGCATCGATGCGGTGGACGTTATCTCAGAAGATCGAATAACATCCGAGGACGCTCGGCGTGCGGGTTTTGATTCAAGGACAGAATTGCTTGCATCGCTTCCCAACGGCGAGCTCGAACTATATCGGATCCGGGTGCATTACATTGGCGAAGACCCTCGGATCGCTTTGCGGGCCCGCGATGACATTGATGAGGCTGAGCTGGAAGAGATAATTGTCAGGCTCGCCAAGATGGACAAGGCCAGCCGCTATGGAAACTGGACACAAAAATTCCTGCAGCTGATCGCCGAAAATCCCGCCACTCTCGCTGCTAAGCTCGCGGCCAGAACCGGGTTGGAGACACCCGTTTTCAAACCAATGGTTCGCAAACTAAAGGCCCTCGGCCTGACCGAAAGCCTGGAGATAGGCTATCGGCTTTCACCCCGCGGCGAAAACGTCTTGACCGCCCTTAACAAGCAACGCTAGCCGTTCTCTGGTATGCCTGTTGCACTATAGCCCGCTATGTTCTGTAAATGTGTATTAAAATTATGCACACGTACAGGAGTCATTTTCGAACACTTGGAGGGAACAATGAAAACGAACATATTATTTATATTGGTTGCGGCCGTGTTTGCGGCGGCTTGCCAACCCGCGGCGAACACCAGCGTAAATACAAATGCCAGGAATGCAAATAACACGGCGATAGTCGTAAATGCGACCGCTACGCCAGCGGTGCGGAGCTCGAATTCAAATGTGAATCGGGCGGATTACGATAAGAATAGGGCTGAATATGAGCGTGAAAAGGGCTCAAGCACGATCGGGCAGGGTGTTAATGACAGCTGGATCTGGTTTAAGACCAAGACCGCCCTTGCTGCAGCCGACGATCTGAGAGACTCGACGATCAATGTCGATGTCGTTGATGACGTCATTACGCTAAAGGGGACTGTCGGCACAGCCGCCCAGAAGTCCCAGGCCGAGACGGTCGCAAAATCGATCGAAGGCCAAAAGGGCGTGAAGAATCAGTTGACTGTGAAGGCAAATGATTCGATGACAAATCAGATGGTGAATGGGAATACGTCAAACGCAAACAAGAAGTAGGTCACGTTGAAAGAGACCCAAGGCGGGCATTTTGCCCGCCTTATTTATTTGGATCGAGGACTTTATCGATGGCCTCAAACACCGAGCCGCTTTCGACGCCCAAAATACATCGCGGCTCGCCGTACACTTTGCATTCATAGCCAGGGCAGGGCTGGCAGGCAAATTCTTCAAAAACGATCTCGTTCGGAGCATCGGTCCACGGTCGCCAATGGGCGCGGTTAGACGATCCGAAGATAACTACCGACGGCGTTTTAACCGCCGCAGCGATGTGCGCGATGCCGGAATCGTTCCCAACGAAGATCTTTGCTCGCGACGCAAGGGCGGTTATTTCAGGCAGGGTTAGGTCATTAAAAGTAATGATCGGGACGGTAGAGTTTTTTGTTAGATCTTCCAAGACCTCATTTTCACTTTTCGAGGCCACAGCAATAACGGTCGTGCCCTTTTTATGCAAAAACTCGGCTGTTTGAGCAAACTTTTCAATCGGCCATTGTTTTGTCTTGAAAGCAGCGGCCGGATGGATCAGAGCAATTTGAGATCTCAGATCTGCGATCTCAAACTGACGCAGTGCAGACTTTTTCTCAAGTGAAATTACTGCATCTTTGGAAACGGTGAGGCGGCTCTCTGGCCGGTCGTCAACGGGAAGGCCCGCAAACCCAATCAAAGCCAATTGCTGCTCGGCCGAATGGGTTTTCTCTTTCTTCCAAAAATCGGCAGAGGACGATAGAAGATGGTTATAGGCGGCGGAATACTGATAGTTACTGTAGCCGACTCGATGATCGGCACCGGTGGCACTTGTAAAAAAGGTCGAGGTCGTACCGCCGTGCAGATTGAATACTACGTCGTATCTGATCCGGCGAATTTGCCAGGCGGTCTTCAAACGTTCCGCCGAACCTTTGCCGACCGGAATAACATTATCAACCGCTTCGAATCCGTCGAGCAGTGGCGCGACCCAGTCCTCGAGAAGGATGTCTATTCGTGCATCGGGAAGATGTCGTCTGAGGGCGATCAGCGATGGTGTGGCCAAAACAGTGTCTCCGATCGATCGCAGGCGAACGACTAGAACGCGTCTTACGTTGGGCCAATTGATCGATCTGTTCTTCGTATCCGATGTCCTCTGCTGATCAACGAGATTTCAAAAGTGGGAACGTTTCAAGCGTTTGCCATACTCCGCCATTCCGTTGTTCGATAAAAGCGATCTCACCGAATACGTGCTCGAAAGATTCTAGTGAGGCTGATATCGCCTCAAATGATCCGTCCGGGCACGTCCCGTTTCGAGGGTGAATAAGCGTGATGTGCGGCGAATGTTCGCGAGCCGCCGGTAAATCTAATAAAGCCGCACGTAAGCCATCAAATTCGGCGGTACCGCCGACGCATGGTAAATAAAGCAAACCGTTCTCGAGCCGCGGATCACCGAATTGGAGCGCTATCTCGGGCAGCGAAAACTTACGGGCCCTATCGCCAAGCGTTTTCCAATCATCGACCTCGTCCTCGCGGATCAAAGTCACATGCGTCGCGATCAACTTTGCTTGCGCCGGGTTAAATCGCTCCCGAATGCTGTCGATGACCGGAACTCCGGTAAGAAAAAGCGTCGCCTGTCGACGGTTCATTTCTCGACCGTGGCTTCGTCGATAAGCATTACCGGTATCTCGTCGCGGATCGGATACACGAGGCGGCATTCACCGTTCTCGCAGGTGAGGTTTGTTTGTTCGTCATTGATCTTGACCTTCGATTTGCACTTCGGGCAGCGAAGGATCTCAAGCAGTTCAGGGCTGATCGCCATAGTTCTCTCCAGTTTCACTATCTTATTACGTCATCGCGTCAAAATGAAAAAGAACGGGCCAAATTGACCCGTTCCGGCTATTCAAATTGTGGTGGTTGCCTATTCAGCTCCTTGGGTCGTGGTGCCGCATTCAGGACAGAACTTCGCACCCGCATTAAGCTCTGCCTGGCAGTTCGTGCACTTAGCCTTTTCCTGTGAAGAGCCGCACTCTGAGCAAAATTTCGCTCCCTCGCGTAGTTCGGCATTGCACTTCACGCACGGGACCTTTGCGACCTCCATCTTTCCGCCGCAATCGGCACAGAATTTTGCACCGACCGCATTCTGCTTCCCGCAGGCGGGACAGGTAGTAGTAGCCGGCGAAGCTGCTGCATTTACTTGAGGGCCCGCTCCAAACGCGTTCGCCATCTGGCCGCCCACGGCAAAACCAGCTCCAAGGCCGGCACCCAGACCCGCTCCGCCGCCTTCATTCTGCGCCGCATCACGCAAGGCGTCGGCCGCCTGAAACTGCATATACTGTTGCGCGTCGCCCAGAGCACCCATCGAGGCACGCTTGTCCATCGCCGCTTCGACTTCAGGCGGAAGCGAAATGTTCTCGATCACAAGCTTCGTCAACTCCAGGCCAAACGATTTGAATTCGTCGCTCAACTTGGTGCGCACGAATTTGCTCAACTCATCATAGTTTGAGGCCAGATCAAGCGCGGCGATCTTGGATTCACCAAGGGCATCGGTTAGACCGCTGACCAGCGTTCGCTTGAGTTGACCCTCAATGTCTTCGGTTACAAAGTGAGCATTGGTCCCGGCGATCTCTTTAATCAACGCACTCGGATCGACTGCTCTAATTGAGTAGATTCCGAATGCCCTTAATCGCACCATACCGAAATCAGCATCACGCATCATCACCGGGTTCGAAGTGCCCCATTTCAAATCCGTAAACTGCTTGGTATTGACGAAATAGACTTCAGCTTTGAATGGCGAGTTAAAGCCGTACTTCCAGGCTCCAAGTTTGCTGAGAATCGGGGTATTTCCGCCATCTATGGTGTAGAGGCCTGGGGTAAATACATCGGCGATCTGCCCCTGAAAGACAAATACGGCCGCCTGCGACTCCCGTACCGTAAGCTGTGCACCGTTTTTGATTTCCTGTCCTTGAACAGGAAACCGGTAGAGCAGCGTGTTTCTCGAGTCGTCGAGCCATTCAATGACTTCAATGAATTGCGAGCGGATAGCGTCTAATATTCCCATCTCATTTTCTCCTTCAGCGGATCGATCGTAGCCAGCACAGTATTCATCGCGTTTCAGCAACTAGAATA
>JANNNS010000194.1:0-4584 GCA_031398645.1 Acidobacteriota bacterium | reverse complement strand
CGATGCCGATCATTTGCAGAAACGTATTGTAGTAGATGGGAAAGATCACAGCCTCCGACTCTTCGGCATCTTCAAGCGTGCTTCGATAGCTGGCACCCGACGAAGTGGTATCAACGCCATCTGTAAACAGAACTATCGCCTTGCGGCCGTCGATCTTATCCAATCGCTTACGCACCGAGAAGTCCACGGCCTGATATAGCGAGGTACCGTTACCAAATCCGGTTTTGCGTATCGCCTTGTAGATCGTGTCTCGATCGCCGGTTATTTCAGTAAGCACATGGACGGAAGAATCGAATTCGATGACCATCACCTGATCGTGCGGCAAAAGCTGTTGAACGAACGCCATCGCGGCCGTCTGTATTTCCTCGATCTTGTATGCGGTCGAAGGGCTGACATCGATAAGAAGCACTACCGTAAATGGCTTGTCCGAAGTACCGAAATATTCGATCTTCTGCTCGACTCCGTCTTCAAAGATCTTGAAATTTCCCTCTCTAAGGCTCGGAACATAGAATCCGTTGCGGTCCGATACTGAGACCGGGATCGTCACAAGGTTTGTGGTCACCTTAATTACGTCCCCGTCCTCGCCCGCGTCGGTTTTTGGAGCTTCGACCGCCGGCGTGGCGACAGGTGAAGCCTTTTTCTCTTCCTTCTTGGCGTTCTTTCGTGTGAGCGGAATTGAACGCGTCGGGGCCGATTCCGAATACCCAACGGTTGTTTCGTCACCAAACCCACCGTCAGTTATCCCGGGAGCCTGGACCGGCGGCGTCTGAGTGGTCGACGAAGAGGTCGTTGACTGTACCCGACGGCCTGACTGGGCTAACGCGGTCGAAACCAAAAGGAGTGTTGCTGCTGCGAATATCAGGAAAAATTTCATGTCTAGCTCGCCGTTTGAAGCAGATCGGTCGGAAACGAATGGAGAGTAACCAATTTGATGCGGCCCGCAACCTGAAAGTTTGCTTTTCTTACACGGACGATGGCTCCAAAACCAGCCTGAAAGATGGCCGTTTGTCAGGCGTTTCGCCCCATTGCGCGTTGGCATGAATAATGGCTGCACGAGAACGGATCCCAGCGATGCCTCGTCCGCCGGCCCCGGCCTGATCATGTTCTGCCGGTAAGAATAGCTTGCCGTTATTAACGATCGTCATCTCGAATGAACTCGCACGATTAACCATAATGTTCATCTCCACCAGTGAAGCCTCAGCGTGGCGGTTAATGTTGGTCAGCACTTCCTGGGCGATCCGGTAGATCTGTAGCTGAACGTTCATCGGAAATGCAATGTCATCGTTGGAGGCCTCGCCCGCGTCGAAAGTGTAGTTTTCGATCGTGTGGCTCAGCAGAAACTCCAGTGACGCTACCAAACCAACATTCTCAAGTACAGACGGGCTTAGGTCTTCGCAGATGCGGCGAACCTCGGTAGAAATGGACTCGATCTCTTCACGAAAACCTGCATCCGCAGGAAGTTCCCTGTCACTCTTCATTATCAGCCCGCGAAGATCGGCCAGCGTTTGATCGTGCAGGTCGCGGGCGATGCGGCTTCGTTCGCGTTCAGCCTCATTTGCAAGATCGAATCGTGCCGCGGCTAGTTCACGGTTGCTGCGGACAATCCGTCGACGCTCGACGATCGCCCAAATGAGTGCTATCAGCGCGATCGCAAGCAGAATACCGAGCGCGGTCGCGGTCCATGGAAACGGTGCGCGTCCGATCGAGAACGCGATGTCTAACGGCTCGGACGATAGCAGGTCACGGTCGAACGCGATCGACTCGATCGTGTAATCGCCGGGCTTCAGATCAGTCGGCGCGTACTGCGGGTCATTCGAGAGGCGGCTATCCAAGACTTCACCCTTGGCGTTCTTCAAAAGAAATGCATACTGAAATTCTTCAGGAAACGTCCGGCTGCTCTGTCCGGCGACTTCGATGAGCAAAGAGTTTTGCGGGTGATCGAGCTCGATCTTCGTTCGCGTCTCCGCTACATCATGCATTCGCTGGCTCAGAATGCGTGTCGCAATGAGTTTCGGTGCGATCGAACCCGGTTTGTATGTGACGACACCGCGGTTCGTACCGATCAGCAAGCCGGCGGCGACAGGCAATATGGAAAACGCCTTTTCCGAAGGCAATCCTTGTTCAAAACCGACCGACGAAACCAGCCAACCGAATTGGTCCACCTGACGTGCGTGTAGTAAGCCGCGCGTGGTCGTGGCGGCCCAGACATGTTCACGATCGACGAACACATCGCGCACATCCTCGGCATCGATAATTTTTTCCACTCGGGCATCTTTCAGGCGAAAAACACCATGCTCACCGGCGATCCAAATGGCGTTATCGTAACTTTCAAAGATCCGCCATATCGCGCCGCTTTTCAAGACATCGGGCGATGCCTCGGGCTTCACGCTGCGGCCGTCAAAACTGAAAAGGCCTTTCCCCGCGGTGCCGATCCAAAGCTTGTCGCCCGACGCAAATAAAGTATTTACCGACTCATCCGAATGCCTGATGGTATTCCCACCCGGGCCTATCTGAACCAAGCCGACGGCAAAGACCGCCGCAAACTTCACTCCTTGAAAATCCGCAAAGGAGCGCGTGTCCGTTTCCAGGGCCAATTTGCTCGTCGGATAGTTGATCCGCTCGGTCGTTCCAACGAGCAATTTACCCGATCTGTCTTCGCTGACCGCATAGATCGGTTTATTGGTATAAGCCGGGACTGGCGTCCATTTCTCGCCGTCCTGAACAAAAAGGCCGCGGTTCGTTCCCGCGTAGACACGCCCGCCCGTCGCCTTAAACAAGGTGCGGACAAAATTGCTGTTCGGGATATCGGAAACCGTCTGTTGAAACGGACCGAGGCGGTCGAAGCGACTTACGCCGCGGTTGGTGCCGATCCAGATAACGCCTTCACGGTCGGTAAAGAGGGTGTAGATCGAATCTGAACGGAGCCCGCCGGACGTATTTTCGAAGGTATAGTTCTTTACCGGTTTTGAGCCGCCAACGTGAAATAAACCATATCGCTCGGTTCCCGCCCAAAGGCCGCTTTCGTTTGCCTCCAATGCGAGGACATTGGCGGTCGGTGCGATGATCCGCTCTGCCCGTGAGCCGCCTTCGATGAGATAGATGCCGCCCACTCCCTTTGCCGCATCGGTGCCGAGCCACAGCTTTCCGGCCTCGCTCCGAGCAAGAGAATTCACGAATAACGGACGTGGTGAACTTGGAAACTCCAAGGCTTTCCCGTCCTTCACAACAAACGCTCCGCGGCCCGCCGTGCCAGCCAAAAGTTGGCCGCCATGATCGATCAGGCTGGTGATCGCCATCGGCCGACCTGCTTCGTCTGCAACAGGATCTGAGGCCATACCTTCGGCGGAAAGGCCTCCGCTCTCGACGCTGCTAACGCGTAAGACCTTGCCGGCATCGGTGCCGAGATAGATCTCGGGGCCGGGCAAGATAGCGGTTATGCCAACGCTTTGGGTGCTATCGACCGGTCGAAAAGCGTTCTCTGAATAGACGAAGGCTCCGGCTCGCGTTCCGATCCATAACTCTCCGCTCGATGCGGTCTTCAGCACATTAATGCGATTCGCATCCGAACTTCCAAATGAAAAATTCTGCACCCGACGCCCATCGAACCGGGCCAAACCGTTATCCGTGCCAAACCACATAACTCCGTCCAAAGTCTGGGCGATCGCTCGAACGGCATCCGACGGCAGTCCATTAAAAAGTGTGATCGAACCCCATTGATGAAAGTTTTGAGCACGCGGCAGCGGTGTGGGTGAGGGTGAGCGTGCAGGCAGCGGTGTCGAGGATGGAGACGGAAATGGCGTCTGAGAAGGCGACGGCGAAGGCTGCGAGTTTTGGCCGAAGAAATTTGTGAGTGCGGGAACGGCCAGCAAAAGACAGGCAACCAACGCCGAGAATATCTTTGGATGGCCGGACACTCGCATCTGCATTTATTTGGGCGATTCGCGAAAGCGTTGGCGGTCGCGATCGAACCACTTTGCAAGGTCGGTTTCGGCCGATTCAAGTTCTTCGCTGTTGATCAGGCCACGCTTTAGTGCTTCAAAAAAGGCACGTGTTCGGGTGTTATATGCGAGCTTGTCATACGCCTCGTTCTCGGTGCCAGCCGAACTGTCGAGAAACAGCTTTTCATAAAGGGTCGCCAAACGGCTTTCGACGCCGCGGAGGCTCAGGCTGCATTTTCTGGCGATAGCCCAGTTCGAAAGTCCGAGAGCGAGATAGCGAAGAGCCTCGGCCTCAAACTCGGTCAACAAGGGCCGCTGGAACGAATCCTTGAAAGCAGGGTCGATCATGTCGGCTCCGTCTTCAAGCACGGCGGCAACGAATCGCAGGAATCGCGTTTCCGGATTGTTCTTATGAATAAAACCGTACGTCGGCTGCGGCTCGATCGCCCGGACTATCTTACGGATCTCATTAATGTAGATCTCGTGCGGAAATTGCGTCCAAAAGATGATCCGTGCCTCAGGAAAATCCCGCCAGATGGCGCGGGCCGCTTTCACGCCGGAAAGCTTTGGCATTTGAATGTCCAGAATCGCAAGCGTCGGCCGATGCTCAAGCGTCAGACTCACCGCAGCCTCGCCGTCGCTTGCC
>JANNNS010000138.1:0-1761 GCA_031398645.1 Acidobacteriota bacterium | reverse complement strand
TTTTCAATCGCAATATCCCGGCGTACAGTTGGCTCCACTGTTCACCGGATCGACGATCATCGGTATAGTGGTCGGCCTTGCTTTGCAGGACACACTGGGAAATCTCTTCGCCGGGATCGCGTTGCAGGCAGATCAACCATTTCAAGTCGGCGATGTTGTAACGTTTACAAACTCGAGCGGCGGTGTTATTGAAGCCGTGTCTTGGCGCGGGGTAAAGATCCGAACCTTTCAGAACAAATTGCTCGTCATCAGTAACTCCGTTCTAGGCAAAGAGGCCATTGAGGTTGCGCCGAAGAGCAATCTGAATGCAAGGCTCGTATTTTTTAATACCCTCTATTCAAACTCGCCCGCAAAGACCATGCAGGTTGTCCGTGACGCTATTCGCCAGGTGGAGAACGTCTCACAAAAGCTCAGGCCCGTCGTCCGGATCAAGAAGCTGGGCGATAACGGTATCGACTGGGAGATCAAGTACTGGGCAGATGACTACTCGAAGTTCAATGAAACGGATGCATCGATACGCCAGCGAGTGTGGTACGCCTTCAACCGCGAAAAGATCGACTTTGCGTATCCGACGCGGACGATCTACATGGAGCAAACTGCAGAAGAGCCGACGATGGACGATTACCTGAACAGCACCGTCGAACGGTTAAGCCAGATACCGATTTTTGCTCCTCTTTCCGACGAAGAACTGCAGAAGCTTGCGCGAGGCTCGAAAGATCGTGTCTTTGCTCCTGGCGAAGCGATCGTCAGGCGTGGCCACGAAGGAAACTCGATGTTTATCATTACGCGAGGTTCCGTTGACGTGCAAATACTTCAAGGCAAGGAGGTGACCACGATCAACTCGCTCAGTGAAAGCGATTATTTTGGTGAGATGAGTCTTCTGACCGGCGAGCCAAGGACCGCGACAGTCGTCGCAGCAACCGAAACAGAGGTCGTTCAGATCAATAAGAGTGCGCTAAAACCGATCTTCGAGGCAAACCCGGAGCTTGTTGAGTCAATTTGTAAGATGATCGAAGAACGGCGGGCGATCCTCAACGCAAAGCCTTCGGACGGCCCAGATGCCGAGATTCAACCGGATAAGGGCGTGCTCGCGTCAATACGAAAGTTCTTTGGTATCCGGTGAAGAGATCACTGGACGTTGCGGTCGTAAATGTCGTGGAGAACCTCTGTTATTGGTTTGCGGTCGGCGTACGGATCCTTCTTTTCCCGCTTGACGCGATCACCTCGGGTCGTGTCACTTCTTGCCGCGGCCCCGTTAGGCGCAGCGTCATCGAGGGGGTCAGACATACGGTCGATCACGGTGCCGTGAGATGGATCATTTATGTCGGAACCCGGTAGAACGTCAGAAGTGGAAAGTTCACGGTGAACGGCCTTGTTCGCGGAGCTTGCAACGAACGCCGCCCGACTTTCCTCCAGGATCGCTTTTCCGCGTAGGCGGCGAGTTCGTTCGAGGGACCGAATGGAGGCAGATGTAAGTGGGGCTTCGGAAGGATCACGTTCGATCTTTCTCAGGATCTTCACATAATTCCTCAGCTCCGGCGTCGGAAAAACAAAGGCGGCCTCGCTGCCTTTATCGCTTTCCACGATCTGGGTCAGCGCGTTTATTGCGGCCTGATGTTCTCCGGCTTTGTTGTAAAGTGCCCCAAGAGCAAAATGCACTAGCGGTGGAGCACCGGTCATCCGGTTTATAATTGCTTCGCCTCGTCCTATCGCGTCGCGAATCTCAAATCCAAACCAACTTCGACCGTCCTCTCGCAGGAT
>JANNNS010000097.1:0-5652 GCA_031398645.1 Acidobacteriota bacterium | reverse complement strand
CCGCGGCCATATACAGGTCGCTTACGCCGTCAGCTATCCCGCGGATGCTGATCTCATCTATCTCGCGGCCGCGGCCTACCGGCAAACCGGCTGGGTTCGTTCCGTTCCGATTAAGCCAGAAGGTCAGGCCGTACGCAGGATTTGTCTTCGAGCCCTTTGTCAGTTCGTCGAGCAGGCTCTTCTTAACTATCTGCTTGCCGTTCCGTTTGCCGCCGTTCTTAAGGAACAGCCCGAATTTCACCCATTCGCGGGCGGTCAGGCTTGCTCCCTGCGGCAGCAACGGCTGGCCTGCGGATTCCCGCCAAAAAGCCGCCTTCAGCCCCATCGGATCAAGAATGCGCCGCTTGAGATAGGTCATTACGGTCTCATTCTTTGGCTTCAGCTTTCTCGTCATTAGCTCGCCGAAAAGCTGAAATGGCACAGGCCCGTACTCGAATTTTGTTCCGGCATCGTGCTTTATGGAATACGCCGCCGCCTCAGAATATTCGGGCACGCGACCGATCTGCCCGGCGTCGATCCCGCTGGTGAGAGAAAGAAGTTGGCGGATCGTGATCTTTGACTTGCGCGGATCGTTCTTCCACTCGGATATCGTGTCCGAAACTTTCTCGTCGAAAGAGCTTACAAGCCCGTCTTCGATCGCCGCTGCGAGCATGACACCCGAAAAAGACTTAGTGCCGCTCGCCAACATCCACGGCCGGTCAGCCGAGTGGCCGTTCTGATATTCCTCAAACACCACCTTGTCACCCTTCATCACCAGCACTGACAGGCCGCGATATTCGGCTGAATACTCTGCGGCAAGTTTGTAACGCTGCTGTTCACCCATTGGCGGTTTGACCTGAGCTTTCGCAGTACATCCGACGCTCGTGATCAGAGCAATGGCCAGGAAGAAGCTATATCTTAAGTTGTTCATATTTTACCCCGCAAAAAAGGCCGGTGACCGGAAGCTATTCCGGCCACAGACCATAATGCGTATCAGTAACAGTTATCTATTGTCGCTGAAACTCGGGCGTGCCCAGAACCAGGCTAACCACCTTGAAAACATCCGGATTCCCGGTAGGTGCAAGCAGCCGTGCCTGGCGATTACGTCCGCCTTGCTGGCCAGGCTGGCGCATATTTGGCACCTCGACGACCTCGTCATCAACTGCCGCCGGAGCCTTGACTTCCGGCAGCGGCTGATCGACCTGTTTTAGCAGCGTCGCCTTTGTCGCGGGCGAAACATCATTATCGAGAACCGCCGCGATCGTCTTGTTCATGATCGCGGTCTTATCCGCGGCGTCGAACCGCTTCAGGTCAACCCGAGTTCCCGGTATCTGATTACCTGCCAACGCGACGGCGAAGTTGAGCCTTTCAAGCAACGCGCCCGTGTTCACCCAATCTTCCGCCGTGTCGGGATAACCGGTCGGGGCCTGATAGCCATACGGCACTTCGCCAAGCTTATTCAGCATCGCCAGGATGGCCGGGCTCGAATTGGTGTCTGCTCCGATCGTTCGAATGGCTGAAACAGCGAGCTCGAACGGGGTCTTGATCTTTGCTCTATATGTCTCGGGAGCAAAGAATTCCTTGTCGCTAAAGATCGCACGCAAGGTGGTCTTGATATCGCCGTTCGACTTTGTGAACGCAGCGGCAACGCGCACTACCAGAGCCTCACTCGGATTGTCGTTTACAAACTTAACAGCCAGTTTTCGGGCAATAAATTTCGCGGTCGAGGGATGCTTGACCAGAATATCAATCACTTTCAGGCCGTCTTTCACACCGCCTTCGCTCACCTTTTGGCCAAGGATCGTCTTCGCATCCTTATCATGCCAGCGGTCGTTAAAATAGAACTGTCCGCTTTCAATATCGTCCGGAATGCCGGCCTGTCGCTGCAGACGGGCGAGGCGTTGTTCCTCGGTACCGTTGATCTCGGCCGCTGCCGCACGTCGATACCCTCGCGGATCAGCTATCGTCCATCCCGTAAACGCCCTTGCCACCTCGACAATGTCCTTCTGCGTGTAGCCAGAATCGACGCCCATCGTATGAAGTTCCATCAGTTCGCGGGCGTAATTTTCGTTCAGACCGCGGCGGGGCCGCTGCTGTGCGGTCTGTGCCTGCTTGATACGCTGATCTATCTGAGCGTCGGTTAGCCCTTGTCGCTCCTTCATCCGCTCGCGCATTTGCGGCGTCAGCTTACCTTCGCGGATCGCTCGCTGAAGCGGCCCGTTGGCCTGATTCGCGGGCTGAGCCGTCGGCCCGACCGATTCAAAATTGTCCAAAAAGAACAGCATCGCCGGGTGCTGAGCGGTACCAACGAGAAGGTCCTTAAAATTACCTAAAGCATTCTTCCGCAGCACGTCGCGTTCATAGCTCGGGATATACCACCGCACAGCCGCCTTGCCGGCGAACACATTGAAATGGTTCTGCCAAAAATCGACCATCACTTCCTGTAACTGTTTTTCGGAGTAAACGGCACGCAGAACGCGATTCGACGTGATCTGCGGCTGAAGTTGGTTAGCCGGACGAAGATCGTACTTGCGATAATACTCCTGCAGTTTCTGCTGACGCTCACGCCGCTGCTGATCGGTCATTGCCTCAGGATTCTGGGCTGCGGCGTTTGCAGCCGAACCATTTCCCTCAAGTGCCCGAATCAAGGCTGTCGGATTCGGATACTTGGCAAAAACCTGGGCGGTCGTCATATTGAAGACCTCAAGATTCGCCACCTTTTTCTCGGCGATCGCGTCATCGATCGCCGATGGATTCAACTGCTGCTCGATGTACTTCTCGACGCCGAGAGCATTCACCTTATCAATATCTCCGGGACGTGCGCCAAAACCGAGGCGGTTTAGGACGTGCAGTGCCTTCTGATTCTTCGTCAGCGACTTCTTGTCCCGCACCGGAACCGTGGGAATGGCGAATGCTGGCGTCGTCAGTGCCGCCAATGCGACCGCGGTGAATATCTTGCTGATCAATTGCTTTGAACTTCTCATTATAAAATTACCCTTCTGATTAAAATGGTTGTTAGATCGCGTTTGATCTCACTAGCTTAGACGCTTGCGATCCGGGATTAGGCGAGAAAATCTGAGGTCTCCGCTCGCGGCCTCTGTTACCCACGGCAACAAAACCGCCACCTTTTGCATCAAAACTATCGGTTTTACGGATATTTTGCGATAATATCGAAAGTCAGCTGACATTCAGGAAAGAAATGAAAAGATCCTACTCCTCAGTTCTATTTGCGTTGATCGCGAGCTTGGTTTTTACGGGCTCGGCGGCGGCTCAGGGCACTAGTAGTTTCAGCAATCCGGATGTCGAATATGTGTTCGAAGTTCCGGAAGGACGCTGGAAAATGACGGTCAAACCGTCCGCGACGACGCCTAATGTTGAATACGTCAATGGCGACCGCACCGATGGGCATCTTGAAGTCCGCCGTTTAAACCTTCCGGATAAAGGAGTTATCTCAGACGTTATCCGGGAAGAAGAGCAGAGGCTGCAGTTCCAGCCAGGCTACGTTGCAGGAAAGGAAGAGCCGTTTTCGGGCTTTTTGCAAGGCACCGCGTTTAATTTCGAGTTCGTGCGTGCAGGACGCCCGATGGCCGGCAGGTTCTACTTCCTCAAGGCGACCGACAAATTCGTCTACGTCCTGCGTTTTACCGGGTTTCGCGACAAATTGAGGTCGATCCGTAATCAAACGGACACGATCGCCCGCACTTTCAATATCGCAAAGAAATAGTCTTGTAAACAGATCGGAATGGGAGCACGCTTCAACTGCGTGCTCTTTTATTTGGGTCAGTGGCATGAATCATGACCTTGGAAGCGAACGGTATGATGTATCCCGACGAGGCGGGATCGATCCCTTTCATTGCTTCAGCGATGCTCGGATAGTGCTTCATCTTCATTGCTTCGACCTTGCGTTCCGGCAGGCTTGTCACAATTCGCAGGTCAAACCTCTCCGCTTTGCCGAGCAGGCTCCACGCCGTTTGGCCATTGACCTGATAGCTTTGGCACAAACGATCGGCAAGCTCGCGGCTGCTTCCGGCTTCGAACCATTTCAAGAAGTCATCCCGCCCCAACCCGTCTCGGCATTCGGCGAGTATTATCAGCGTCCCGCCCTCAACGCATGCATTTGAAGCCGCATCGATCGCCTTGTGGGCCTGGATCAGATTTATATCCGACGGCGATCCGCCACAGCTTGCAATGACCACCGTGCGTTTCTCTGCGATAGAGATCGTGTTTCGCCCTGCATATTGCTCACAGGCCTCACGATGAGATGCGATCAGATCGCCGCAGAATAGGTCCACGACCTCGCCGTCATCATTGACGAGCGTGCTTATGCACAACGGTGACGCGATCTTCGACGCGGCTTCAATAAACGCTTCGTGCACGGCATTTCCGTCCAGCAATCCGGTTCCAACGCCTTCTCGCCTTGACGCCGTTTCATGATCGAACGCCAGTTTATGCGTAGCGGCGATGGTCTTTGACGAAGCCAGGCCCGGGCAGATCAGCTTCCGGCCGCCCGTAAACCCTGCAAAATAGTGGAACGATATTCCGCCGATCAGGATGATGTGATCGTTCTCGACCAGTGCTCGGTTCAGCTCGACCGGAATGCCGCCGCGAGTTTCGCCGAGCCGGGCAATTCGGGAAATATCCCTCGGGCTGTGGTCGATGGTCTTGATACGTTGGGCAATGAATGGCGTAAGTATCGCGGCCCTTTCGGCCTCGGTCACCGGGCGATGGATACCGGTAGCGAAGATGATGCTCATGTCGGCGGGAGCGGTACCGTTGGCGATCAAACGCCGCACCAGAATATTTATCACCTGCCCGCAAGCGACCTCGCGCGTCGCGTCCGGCACCACGATAAGCACCTTTTCACCCGGCTGGACGATCTCGTCAACCGGCGGCGAACCGATGGGTTGGTCAAACTTTGCGCTTATCTCAAAGTCGCTCAGCGGACGCGGCTCACCGGCGGGTTTGAGCACTTCAAACCTGTCCGCATCGAACTCAAAATAAAAATTGGATCGGCCGTATTTAAGCTCGATATTATCCATCGTGAGCTTCACCCGTTGGCAAAATTTGACCTTACCGACGGTTCAAAGCACTTCGTGCCCGTCTCGCAGATATAGACGGCTTCGGTTTCGTGGTTCAATGTTTCCATCTGGATGGTCAGGTGATCGATGCCGAACCCGTCGTGCAGCTTGTCGCGAACGACGCCTAGAAGGTCCGAGTGCGCGATCGTTTCGTCATGGTTGATGTGCACGGACAGCGCGTGAATTCCCGACGAGATCGTCCACACGTGCAGGTCGTGAATGCCCTTAACGCCGGGCGTCGTGATCAGCGTATCTTCAACAGCAAGCAGGTCAATATGTGCCGGCGTGCCCTCGAGCAAAACGTTGACCGAGTCCATGATCAACCGCCACGCACCGATGATAATGATGATGCTGATCAGGATACTGCCGGCAGCGTCTGCCCACATCCAGCCCAGGGTCAGGATCAGAATTCCCGCAGCCATTGCCGCTACCGAACCCAGAAGGTCGCCCATCACGTGCAGGAACGCGCCGCGCATATTCAGGTCGTGTTCGTGGTTACCGTGGAGTAATTTCGCGGCAATTACATTTACGACAAGTCCGCCAAAAGCGATGATCCCGAGCCGGACTCCGTCGATCGCGGGCGGCGAATTCCACC
>JANNNS010000093.1:0-3951 GCA_031398645.1 Acidobacteriota bacterium | reverse complement strand
GTTCCCGCATTGAAGATGCCGGTTGAAAGGGCACGTTCTTTTTTCGGAAACCATTCCGCGGTCGTCTTGATCGCGGCAGGGAAGTTGCCCGATTCGCCGAGGCCCAGCACAAAACGAGCGACAATAAAGCCCGCGACGGAGACCGAAAGGACAATCGACCAGGGAGCAAAGCCAAAAGGCGTAATGATCGCGTTTATGACGGAAAGGATGCCGTCGATGATGGGTGTAAGTATTGGCAGAGCGACCTCGCCGATGCCGACCGCCCACGCGTGCATCAGGGCACCGATACTCCATAGCACTATGGCTACAACAAAGCCGATCTTGGTGCCGACCTTATCCATAAAGCGGCCAGCGAAGATAAAACCGAGTGCGTAGGCAGTTGAGAAGGCGAAAATGATCCAGCCATAGTCGATGTCGGTCCAGCCGAACTCGCCTTGGAGCGTCGGCTTCAAGATAGCGATGACCTGTCGGTCGACATAATTGATGGCGGCGGCGGCAAACAAGAGGCCGCAGATGACCCAGCGATAGTAGCCGACGCGTTTTGTCGGATCACCAACTCCAGCAATAACTGCTCCCGTCGCCGAACCACCGGCTTCCTCAGGCGCGGCGAGGAACTCGCCATCATCCTGCATTTTCTGACTTTCGAGTATGTCGGATTCTTCGTTCATTCGCGATGCTCCTTACACAGACAAAATTCCCGGAGAGTAATATGTTGTGCCGTCTATTTCCACCGGTATCGAGGGAAATTGTGGCGAAAAAGTGATCACTTCGATCCCGTTATCACTAACGATGACGGTATCTTCGATCTTTGTACCGGTTATTGACGGGTTCCAAGCAAAGGCCTGGTTTTGCTGGACTATCTCGCCGCTCGCCGGATGGGCGACCCATTCACGAGTCTTGTATCCCGCAGCTCCGCCTTGATGATGTTTCTCGATCTCTTCGGCAAAACCCATGATCGAGTACGCATCAGCGGCGGTCTGATAAAGTCGGGCTCCGTTCGTACCGACCCGACTCGCGTGCCAGAGGCTGGCGTTCACGTACGCCGCAGCCGCCGTTTTTCTGGCCAACTCATCCAGGATCGGGCCGACGCAAAGTATTCGGCTAAGACTAACGATCAGGCCGTGCCGTTTTGCACACGTGACGAGCATCAACAGCTTCTCGAAACGCTTTTCAGTCGGCACCGGATGACGGTAAGCGGCCGTCCTTTCATCCGCCGCAGCTAAAGTTACGACCGAGGTTATGCCAAGGGATGCTAATTCGTGGTGGATCTGCCGAGCCGCCTCGATCTCCGTTTGTCCCGGCCGAATTTGTTTGGCAACTCGATCCATCGCCTGCGACGCATCAAGCCCCAGCTTTCGGATACGGGAAGTCTCATCGACCGTCAAGCTAAACCTGCACTTCGCGATAAGGCCCTCGATCGTCCGTGTGGCTGGAGCGAGGCTGATGTCTGTAGCGAGTTCGCCTTCGATAAAAGCGGCAGCTAATTCTAACGGCAGGGCAGGCTCAGCTTTCTCTGTCCGCCATGCGTATTCGATCGGATCAAACAAATCGGCTGAAACCTCGTCGGCCAAGAGCCGCGGCATCTCGATGTTGCTAGCCAATATATATCGCTGGCCGCTAGCAGTCACGAGCAGGCTCGCCGCGCCATTCTCTCTGCTAAGGTCGATCCCGTTTCTCGCACCACCGGTCAGCCACGCAAAATTATGTTGGGCATTCAGGACTACCCCGCCGAGACCTTCCCGCCCAAGCAGTTCAACCAGCCTTTCGGTCTTTTCACCGATTTCGGCGCTCAAAGAACGATGATTCGCAGTCATCTTGTAATTCGAAACGACCGGGGATCAAAGACGATGTTATTTGCAAAAGAGTTTAACAATTGATTGCTTTAAAGCGTTTCCGTCGATGAAGAAGTCACTGATTGACACCGCTTGCTAGGAATCCACCATCGACGACCAGAATTTCTCCGGACACAAAACTGGCGGCATCTGATGCGAGAAAAACTGCGGCTCCCGCAAGTTCTTCCACCTTCCCGAACCTTCCCATCGGCGTCCGCATTAAGAATTCTTGGCCGCGCTGCGATTCTTCCAAAAGCTGCTTATTAAGAGCAGTTTTGAAAACGCCTGGAGCGATCGCATTCACATTCACGCCGTTCTTTGCCCATTCAATTGCGAGCGATTTGGTCAGAGCGGCGACCGCAGCTTTGCTGGCTGAATACGCGGCGACCTCGAACAATGAGACAAACGACGAGAGTGAAGCGATGTTAACGATCCTGCCATACCCACGCTCGACCATGTGGCGGCCAAATATCTGACACGCACGCAAGGTTCCGTTCAGGTTCGTGTCCATGATCGCGTTCCAATCGTCTTCGTCGAAATCCATTGTCGGTGCGCGCTTGGTCCGGCCGGCAGAATTTACGAGGATGTCGACCTTGCCGAACTCGGCGATGCAGGCTTCGAGGAGGGATTGCATCGAATCACGGTCGTCTACGTCCGATGTCAATCGCAGCGTTCGTTTGCCAAGGCCCTCTATCTCGCTGGCTGCGGCATCGACTTGTTCCTGCCGTCGAGAAGTGCAAACGACGTCGGCACCGGCCTCGGCCAACCCATGTGCAATGGCTCGGCCAATTCCAGAAGTTCCGCCGATTACTACGGCGCACCTATCGTCTAGTTGAAGTTGCTTAAATGCCATAGTGCATCTCGGTTCGTTCTAGCCAAACGGTCTTGTGACGAACAAAGGTATTACCATTTCTTATGGAGGCCTCTACTATCCGACACATATCACCAAGATGTCAAGTTTCTAAAGCGTCCTAATTACTCAAAGGAATCAACACCTTGGCCCTGCTAGGTCGGCAACCGTCCACAAAAATCGCGATAATGGCTTGCGTTTAATTGGTTAAACCAATTAGAATGATCCGAGAGAGATTTCCGATCCAATGAAGCCCGATTTGCAGAAGATAATAAACCGTCGTGTCCGAGAAAACAATGTCTGGCTCGAGTATCCGGGTTCCGGAAGGATAACCGCCGATCTGTCCGTACCCTTCGAATACTCGGTGTTGGAAAGTGAGTCCGCGGTTGGCGAGGCGATGTTCAGAGAGCTGACGGATTACGCCGCAGGTACGGATCAAGACATCGTAATGGTTCTCCTTGGCGGCCGGGGAGCCCAGGCCATGTACCGGATCGTGAGAGAACGAGCGGAAACTGGGGAGATAGATGATCTGCTCGGACGTCTGCACGTATTTACTCAGGACGCACTGGGTCAGATGCGTATGGCGAACGGCCTGAGCTTTGTTCGCGATTTCGAACGTCTTCTTGGCGACGAGTTCTTTGGCAAAGTGAAGAGCTTTACACCGATGATGACTGAGACGGAAGACCTCGAAGGCGGTTTGCAGCAGTATTTGGACAAACTCGACTCACTTGGAGGCATCGATCTGTTTTTCCTTGGACATGGGCCCGAGGCGGAGGCGGCGTCGCACCTTTGCTATATCAAGCCTGGTTCCGGAGCAGGTTTTGACGACTTTGCAGGCGTGATCCCGATATCGGCGACCATTCTCGAGCACCATATCAGCAAGTTCAAGGCAGGTGGGAGCTCGATCTCCGATGAAGATGAGGCAGAGTGCCGAGCCGCAACGCATATTCTCACGCTTGGACCGGCAGCCATCCTGAGCGCCAAGAAGATCGTCCAGTCGATCGTTGACGCCTCGACTGCTCCGACTAAGCGAGCGAGCTTTGCAAGGATGGCCTCTACGAAATTGTCCGACGACCGGTCTGAGCTGGAAAAGCAACTCGATGAGAATCCAGGGCTGTGGATCAGGCTTCACAGTAACGTAAGTTCGTACGTGCTCCCCGACCTACTGTAATTATGGCGGATACTTTTACCCCTACGGCCACACCGATAAGCGACTACGCGATCATCGTTAATCCCGATGACAATGTAGCTGTCGTCAAATGCCAAACC
>JANNNS010000089.1:0-19262 GCA_031398645.1 Acidobacteriota bacterium | reverse complement strand
CAATAGGAGAGACTATTTACGAGTCAGTGAATTTATGGCGACAGTTAAGGAACTTAAAGAACAGATAGTTGGCGACTACAAGACACACGGTACGGACACAGGTTCGTCGCAGGTGCAGGTCGCTCTTTTGACACAGCGGATCAATGAGTTGACCGCACATTTCAAGATCCACAAAAAGGATAACAACTCGCGTAGAGGCCTGCTCATAATGGTCTCGCGCCGACGCAAGCTTCTGGATTATATGAAGCGCCGTGACATCAACGAGTACCACGATATCATCAAGAAATTAGGACTACGAAGGTGAAAAAGTGGGAATGTGAAAAAGGGAAAAAGCCTCGGCCAAGGCCGACTTGGTTTTTCACCTTTTCACTTTCTCCTTTCTTGCCTCTTCTGACGGCTTCGAGTCATTGGAAAAAGGGTTCTCACGAAGAATTTGTTGGCGGCTGCTGAACGTGACAGCGAATGGGCCTAATGCAAATGAGAAATCCGCAAAAATAAACGAATCCGGAAACGGCAGGGCTTCACGATACAGCATCTGCCGTTTTTCGCTTTTCGAGGACAAATAATGACAAAAAAATATTTGAAAGAATCGATCAAGCTTGGTGATAAAGAGCTGATCGTCGAGACCGGAAAGGTCGCAAAACAGGCCGATGGTTCGGTCGTTATCCGCTATGGTGACACAATGATGCTTGTCACGGCGGTCAGCATGAGAACGGCGAAGGAAGGATTAGACTTCTTTCCCCTGACTGTCGAGTACCGCGAGTCAAGCTACTCAGCGGGCCGCATTCCGGGAAACTACTTCCGCCGCGAGGGCCGCCCGAGCGAAAAAGAAGTTCTTACCTGCCGTCTGATCGATCGGCCGGTCCGCCCGCTTTTCCCTGACGGTTATCGTTTTGAAACGCAGATCGTCGGAAGCGTGATCTCGTCAGATGGTGAGAACGATCCGGATGTGGTGGCGATCACTGGAGCTTCGTGTGCACTTTACCTTTCGGACATTCCGTTCACTACGCCGATCGCGGGTATACGGATTGGTTTGGTCGACGGAAAATACCTCATCAATCCGACCTTTGATCAACGCCGCGAGTCTGCCCTGAACCTTGTCGTTGCAGGTACCGAAGAGGCCATCTGCATGGTCGAATGTGAAGCCAAGGAAGTCGAAGAGCAGATCATGGTCGAGGCTCTGATGCTTGCTCACAAAGAGATCAAACGGCTCTGCCTCTGGCAGAAAGAGCTAGGCAAAGCATTGAATATCACAAAGCGTGAATTCCACATTGCCGCTCTCGATGAGCACATTGTAGCGGACATCGAAAAGACTTGGACGGACAAGCTGCGTGCGGCCCTGGATTCGACAGGCCGTGACAAGATCGAAGTTTATGCGGGCCTAGATGCCTTGAAGAAGGAAGTTATCGAAAGCTATCCGGAAGATGATCCGGGTGCACGAGGAACGGCAGGCAAGGCCTTCGGAAAATTGAAAGAGAAGATATTTCGTGAGGACATGCTCGGCAACCGGCGTCGGCCGGATGGGCGTAAATTCTCCGAGATCCGGCCCATCTCATGCGAGGTCGGTTGGCTTCCGCGCGTACACGGTTCGGCACTCTTCACCCGCGGCGAGACGCAGGCGATCGTCACGACGACGCTCGGTACGAAGATGGACGAGCAGTACATCGACGACCTTGAGAAGGGTGAAGTGAAGCGCCGCTTCCTTCTGCATTACAATTTTCCGCCGTACTCGGTCGGCGAGGCAGGCCGTTTTGGCGGGACGTCGCGTCGTGAGACGGGCCATGGAAATCTGGCAAGGCGTGCGATCGAAGCGGTTCTACCGGATGAAGCCGATTTTCCATACACACTGCGTATCGTCTCGGATATTACCGAGTCAAACGGATCGTCATCCATGGCGTCAGTCTGTGGCGGCATTTTGAGTTTGATGGACGCCGGTGTGCCGATCAAACGGCCGGTCGCGGGTGTTGCGATGGGCCTGGTCATGGAAGGCAAGCAGTACGCGATCCTTTCGGACATTGCCGGTGCCGAAGACCACTACGGCGACATGGATTTTAAGGTCACCGGAACAAGCGAAGGCATCACCGCACTCCAAATGGACATAAAGGTCGCGGGAATTAATGCGATGATCCTTCAGGAAGCCCTGGAGCAAGCTCGAAAGGGCCGTATGCACATTCTCGAAGTGATGAACAAAGCGATCGAGCAGCCCCGCGAAGACATTTCGCCGTTTGCTCCTCGTATCATCACGATGAAGATCCATCCGGACAAGATCCGCGACGTTATCGGAAAGGGTGGCTCGGTCATCCGTTCGATCACCGAAGAGACCGGTGCCAAGATCGATATCGATGATGACGGAACCATCCTGATCGCGACTGCCGACGGTGACGCTGCTCAGGCTGCGATCGCTCGTATCAGGTCACTGACCGCGGAAGCAGAGATCGGCGAGACGTACATGGGTACTGTTTCGCGGATAGTGGACTTCGGGGCATTTGTTGAAATACTTCCAGGCCTCGACGGCTTGCTGCACATTTCCGAGATCTCCGACCGCCGCGTCAAAGACGTCCGCGACGAGCTCAAGGAAGGCCAGCAGATCCTCGTCAAATGTATAGGCAAGGAAGGCAACAAGGTCAAACTATCCCGCAAAGCCATACTCGCGGAAGAGAAGGCCAAGGCTGGCACTGCGGGAGATGGCGGCGACTAAGCCTGCCCATTCCAGCAATCGATGCTAAAAGGAGACGAGTAGTCAACTCGTCTCCTTTTTTATGGAGTGCTCAGGTTCCGAAGTGGGCTGACACTACGGGCCTTCGGCTCAATTACCCTTCTTCGATACCTTTCTGGCGCTGGAAACGACAACACCGCCGGGTGTCGTGGCGATGTAATAGAATTCATTCGCGATTTTAGGACCTTGAAGGTCCGCGATGACGAGGTCAAATGTAAGCTGGAAAGGCGGGTTGGGAGTCAGAATGGTGATTGTGCCGGTGCAGTCGGGATTAATGGTGTAGCTTCCAACATCGTTACCTCTGGAAATTATGCCATTATTGCTTCTCGTCACCTTGTTTGTTACTCCTCCAATTCCGTCGAACGATAGCAGGCCGATCTGCGCGAAGGGTAGAGGAGTTTGCCCAGGAGGCGCTGCAAACCCCCAACCCAGCGCTCCGTAGGTGCCTTGCAAGGCCGAATTACCGCATGCCTGTCCGGGCCCTTCCGAGAACATCTCGCGCATTTCGACCTCGCCGAGTTGCGCATGCCCTATAGTGGAAAAACCGACCGCCATCATCATCGTGGTGATAAGCAGGCTGACCAATTTGCCGGAAAGCGAGGTGAAGAAACTGATTCTCACTGTGTTGTTCATTTATCTATCTCCTTTTTGAGTTTTTTGACTATCACAAGGGCAAATTCTAACGATCAGGGGACGGCGAGGAATGACAGAATGGTGACAGTTCAGTGACGCTTTCCGGTTCTGCACCCCATAAGGCTAGAATAGGGCTGAGATGGGAAGTGAATTGGCATCCGGCGAGCATGTCCTGATGTTCGAGGATGTGGTCCTCGACTTAGACAACTTTGCTGTAACGAAGGGCTGCGAACCTGTTGCTCTGACGCCGCGTGCCTTTGACCTGCTTGTTCTTCTAATCCGCAAGCGAGAACGGGTGGTAGAAAAGCAGGAGCTGTTCGAGACCATTTGGCACGATACGTTTGTAACCGACAATGCCCTCACCCGGGCCGTCAAGGAGATCCGGCAGGCTCTCGGAGACAATGCCGCCGCCCCTCGATATATCGAAACCGTACACAAGCGCGGCTACCGCTTCATAGCCTCGGTGTCGACCGGCACAGGCGACAAACAAGATTCCAAGGTGGTTGGAGCCGGTAAACAAACGGCGTCTGGTGGGCGCTTCGCAGCGCGGCCGGAAGAAGGCCAGCCTCGCCCGAGGCTCCGGCCTGTTTATCTGGGAACAGCGTTTGGCGGAATGCTCGCGCTTCTGCTTGCTCTTACTTTCCTTTATAGCGGTAGTAACAAGAAAATCGAGACCGTGGCCGTTCTACCTTTCCAGAACGAAAGTGGAAACGCCGAACTCGAGTATCTCGCTGACGGGATGACGGAGACCCTGATCGGTAGCCTGTCAAAATTACGGGGCCTGAGCGTGCGTTCACGCTTGAGCGTTTTTCAATATAAGGGCACTGATAAGGATGTAAAAACTATTGGGCGGGAATTGAACGTTCAGGGAATATTGACGGGGAGGGTCGTCCAGCGCGGCGATGAACTGACACTGTACCTCTCCCTTGTTGATCCTGCCAGCGATGCAACATTTGGAGCCGGCAGTATAACCGGAAGATCGCGAACCTTGTTACCCTGCAATCAGAGATCACAAAGGACGTTGCAGATAGTTTAGGGAACGAAACTTCCGGCCCCGAGCTACAAAGTGAAGCTAAGGGCGGCACCCAGAACGTCGAGGCCTACCAGCTATATCTGAAAGGCCGGCACCACCTTCTCAGCACCAGAACGCTCGCAGGAGAGACCGCCGTTTCCTATTACCGTCAGGCGATCGCCATCGATCCCAATTACGCCCTCGCTTACTCAGGGCTCGCTGAGGCTGCAATAACCCTCGCGTTCAGGAGCGAGGTGCCATCCGAAACGGTATTTCCCGACGCAAAAAAGAATGCCTTCAGGGCGGTTGAACTTGAGCCTGGGCTGGCGGAAGCACACGTTGCGCTCGCGTTAATAACCATTTGGTACGACCGCGACTGGGCGACGGCCCGTTCGAGCCTGGAACGCGCACTCGAATTTTCACCGAACAACCCGGATGCAAGGCTCGCAAACGGTATCCTGCTGTACTGTACGGGTCGCCGATCCGAAGGTCTGGTGGAGCTGCGTCTTGCAGTGGAGCTTGAGCCGCTTAATCTTAGAAACAACATCGTTGAGGCGCAGTTTCTCAACTTTTCAGGGCGTTCGAGGGAGGCCCTCGAAATTTCACGAAACACGCTGAAATTGAACCCAAATTTCTACCTCGGCCACTTGATGGCCGCAACAGCCCATTTGGAGGCTGGTGCTTTTACGGAGGCGGAGACCGCAGCCGATGTCAGCCGGGAATTGAACCCGGTGGACAGCCTTCCCCGTGTGCTGAGTGCGTATGCGATGGCTAGGTCCGGCAAAAAACTGGAAGCTCGAATAATCGTGGAAGAGATTCTGGATTCCGGCCGGCAGCGCTATATTTCGCCTTACAACATTGCGCTGGCCCAAAATGCTATCGGCGACAGCGGTGCTGCGTTGTTGTGGCTGGAGCGCGCGTTAGAACAAAATGACCTTAGAGTAATATTTCTGACGGGAGAGCCCAAATGGAATAATTTGCGGGCGGACCCACGATTTCACGATATCCTGATGAGGGCGGGGCTTGCCATGTGATCTCAGCAGCGACGAACTTTTAGCTGCTACCATTTGGAACGGGCAAACTCAAGGCTCGGAGCGTGGCGAGGAATGCAAGGACGCCAACTACGAAACGGGCCCTATCGGCGAACACCCATTTGCGAGCCAGCGACCTCACGTCTTCGGCACTCAGCCCGGCCCCGGCCCGAGCAAACAGCACTTCATTTATCGGATAAATGTAAAAGAGCGTGAACACGAGTCCCAGAAGCATGCACACAACCGCGAAGGCGATCATTTTGCGGTGCCGCCTGAGGTGCCAGCCGAAAATGAGTGTGCCGAGAAGAGGCAGCAATCGTGCGGCCATGAATGGCGGACCGAAGAAATTCCAAATAGTTTCGTTGTAGCGTGTGCCCTCGAAGAAAGCCGTCACTGACTCGGGCGGGGAATGGTTCCACATCGGGACGACGACGACCATTTGATAAAGGGTGCCCCCAGCCCAAAGAGCCAGTCCGACCACGCTGAGCCAAAGCAATATTTGGAAAATGTAATTGCGCACGTGTTTTTCCTAAAAAGCCGGTTCATTGTACACTTTCTCTTTCGACTTCGGTGCAATGAATCCAAAAAAATATGAGCGCCCCTAACATCGAAACCATCGTCTCTCTTTCAAAACGCCGCGGGTTTGTTTATCCGGCGTCCGATATTTATGGCGGGCTTGGGTCGTCGTGGGATTACGGGCCGTTGGGCGTAGAGCTTGCGAACAACATTAAGAAGGCCTGGTGGAACTGGGTGGTTTACGAACGCGACGATGTCGAGGGGATAGATTCTTCGATCATTCTAAATCGGAATGTTTGGAAATATTCGGGCCATGAGACGACCTTCTCAGATCCGTTGGTCGATTGCCGTGAATGTAAGTCGCGACTTCGACAGGATAAGCTGGACACGGATGCGGAAGGGAAGTTCGTCTGTTCGAACTGCGGATCGACTAACCTGACCGATCCACGCCCGTTTAATCTGATGTTCCGGACGATGATCGGTGCGGTCTCAGCGGACGACGACCCGACGGCACTCGCTTATCTGCGGCCGGAGACTGCCCAAGGCATATTTATCAATTTCAAGAACGTGCTCGATACTTCCCGCCGAAAGCTTCCGTTCGGCATCGCGCAGATCGGCAAAGCTTTTCGTAATGAAGTGACGCCCGGCAACTTCATCTTCCGCACGCGCGAGTTCGAGCAGATGGAGATCGAGTATTTTGTTAATCCTCCGGATGCGGGCAGGGCCCATCAGGAGTGGATCGACGGTTTCCACGCGTGGATTAATTCCATCGGAATCTCGGACGCGAACCTGAAGGATTATGAACAAACGAAGGAAGAGCTTGCCCATTATTCCGAACGTACTGTCGATATCCTGTACCGGTTCTTCCCGGAACGCGAGGATGAAGCGAAGCAGTTTGACGAATTGATGGGCATAGCAAATCGTACGGATTACGACCTTCGTGTTCATTCGAAAAAGCCGGAGGACGGCGAAGGAAAGCGGATCAATCCCGATTCGACCGAGGATCTTTCGTATTTTGATACAACGACGAACGAGAGGTTCTATCCGTTCATTATCGAACCGTCGATCGGCGTAAACCGAACACTGCTTGCGGTGATGATGGACGCCTACGAGGAACGGACGAATGACAAGGGCGAGACCCGGGTTATTCTTAAACTGAAGCCGGAGATGGCACCGATCAAGGTGGCCGTCCTGCCGCTGGCGAAAAATAAGCCCGAGATCGTCGAGATGGCGAAGCGGCTCAAGAAGGAACTCCAACCCTCGATGCGAGCCGTCTATGACGACACCGGCGGCATTGGCAAACTCTATGCCCGCCAGGACGAGATCGGAACACCGTTCTGCGTCACGGTCGATCACGAGTCGCTGGAAGACAACGCAGTAACAGTTCGCAACCGAGACACCTGGGAACAAGAGCGGGTCTCGGCTGACCAACTGGACGGTTATCTCAAGGCTAGGCTATAGGCTGTATCTACGCGTCATTTTTAGATCATAGCTGATAGCTATTAGCTGATAGCTGTCAGCTATTTTTATCTCGCGATGAGCACTGGAGGCAAAAACGCAAACGCACTGGCCGACGTCATCCGCCTTAATGGCGGCCGCGCAATGCTCGTTGGCGGATGTGTTCGGGATGAGTTGATGGGCGTCGAGCCGAAAGACTGGGACCTTGAGGTTTATGGCGTCGAGCCGGACAGGCTGCGGGAGATACTTGATCAGTTTGGGGATGTGAACGTTGTGGGCGAGGCGTTCACGGTTTACAAGATCGGTTCGGACCTGGACGTTTCGCTTCCTCGACGTGAGCGGAAGGTTGGCAAGGGACATCGCGGATTTGTTGTCGAGGGCGACCCGGAAATGCCTTTCGGAGAGGCGTGTTCTCGTCGGGATTTTACCGTAAACGCGATCTTGAAGGATCCGCTGACAGGCGAGATCGTCGATCCGTTCAACGGCAGGGAAGATATTGAAAGGAGAGTGCTTCGTCACGTTTCGCCTGTTACATTTGCCGAGGATAGCCTGCGGGTTCTGCGGGCGGCACAGTTCGCGGCGAGATTTGAGTTTGATATAGCACCCGAAACGGTGGAGCTATGCCGGTCGATCGACGTCACCGATCTTCCAAAAGAGCGCATTTGGGGCGAGATCGAGAAACTGCTGCTGCTTGCACAGCGGCCATCTATTGGCTTGAAGTGGCTATACGACCTTGGCGTCGTCGATCAGATATTTCCCGAAATGAAAGCCCTTGTTGGCGTTCCGCAAGAGCCCGCTTGGCATCCTGAAGGTGATGTCGATGTGCACACGCTGATGGTCGTGGACGAGGCCAGAATGCTGATCGACGATCTGTCGTATGAAAAGCAGGTCACCGTAATGCTCGGAGCTCTCGCACACGATTTCGGAAAGCCGCCGACGACTCAGTTTTTCGAAGGCCGCTGGCGTTCGCACTCGCACGACGAAGCGGGCGTCGAGCCGACGCTTTCGTTTCTGGACACCCTCGGCATATTTACGCTGAACGGTTATGATGTCCGCAACCAGATCGTTCAGCTCGTCCGTTATCACCTGAAACCGGGCGAATACTACAAGGCGAAATCTCCGGTTGGCGACGGGGCGTTTCGACGGTTGGCACGGAAAGTGGAGCCCGACCTGCTCTACCGGGTAGCGAAGGCCGACAGCCTGGGGCGTTACCCCGACGGCGATCGGACCCGGATGATCTTTGGTTCGGAGGCTCAGGAATGGTTCATCGAAAGGGTCCGCGAACTGCAGATCGAGAAGAAAGCTCCGGATCCGATACTGATGGGCCGCCATCTGATCGAGCTAGGCTCGAAACCGGGCCCCGAATTCAAACGAATCTTGGATGCGGTGTATGAGATGCAGCTTGACGGTAAGGTTGTTAATTTGGACGATGCGATCGGAGCGGCAAAAAATTTGCTTGCCGCCTAATCTTCGCCTTCCCCTAGCATTTCCCGTTTCTCGTGTTCCACGACCTCGGCTTTCAGGCTTTCGTGTTTAATGTCTACGCGCAGCCTTCGGTAGAAGCTCATGAACTGGTTGGCTATCCAGGGAAGGGCGAAGAACGCGAGCACGTATCCGCGCCAGTCGGCGAACAGAAGTTGGAAGCCGGTCAACAGCAGAACGAGGATCGTGACCCAGTGGCTGAAGCAGTATTCGCAGGTCCAGACGTAAAAGAATTTGCGGATGAAGATGTTCGACGCTGTTTCGCTGCGTTCCTTGAACGCTTCACGCCATTCGAGAAAGATCGCTTCCTGCGTGACGGTCCATGAAATGGACGCAACCACGATGGCCAGAATCAACAGCCCGAATATTTGATCCGCATACCACATGGCTCAAGTCTAGAGAATAAAAAATCAGGTGACAACACGTCACCTGATCTGTATTCGAAAACGTGAGTTTAAGCCTACTGTTTCCCTTCCAAAAACGCTTTCAGCCGTCGCGATCGCGAAGGGTGACGCAGCTTTCTCAGGGCTTTGGCCTCGATCTGGCGGATGCGTTCGCGGGTGACGGCGAAGTGCTGGCCGACCTCTTCGAGTGTGTGCTCGGAGCCAGTGTTGCCGAGGCCGAAGCGCATTTTGATCACCTTTTCCTCCCGCGGCGTCAGGGTTGCGAGGACCTCGTCGGTTATTTCGCGAAGGTTCGAGAATGTGACAGATTCCGCCGGGTTGAGGATCGATTTGTCTTCGATGAAGTCCCCCAAATGCGAATCTTCTTCCTCTCCGATCGGTGTTTCGAGCGAGATAGGTTCCTGAGCTATCTTCAGTACCTTTCGCACCTTCGACACCGGGATATCCATCCGCTTTGCGATCTCTTCACTCGTTGGTTCACGGCCGAGTTCCTGCACAAGTAAGCGCGAGGTGCGGATGAGCTTGTTGATCGTCTCGATCATGTGCACCGGAATGCGGATCGTGCGGGCCTGGTCGGCAATAGCACGCGTGATCGCCTGGCGGATCCACCACGTGGCGTAAGTCGAGAACTTGTAACCGCGCCGCCATTCGAATTTATCCACCGCCTTCATCAAACCGATGTTGCCTTCCTGGATCAGATCAAGGAATTGGAGGCCGCGGTTCGTGTATTTTTTGGCGATCGAAACAACCAAACGCAGATTGGCTTCTACCAATTCGCGTTTCGCTTTGTTGGTCTCGTATTCGCCTACGCTGATCGTCTGGTACGAACGCTTGATCTCAACGGTCGGCAAATGGTAACGCTCTTCAATGTCCGCGAGAATTTGCTTATTCTCGGCGATCTTGGCGTTAAGCTCTTTCTTCTCAGGAGCACCGGGCTTTTTCGCGAGGCGTTCCTGGGCTTTTTTAATAGCCTTCTCTGCTTTCTGGATCTCCTCGACCATCTTGCGGATCGAGCCGATCATTACCTGCATCGAGTGCTCGGTCAGGTTAAGGTTCTTGATCTCCTGCGCGATCTCGAGCCGCATGCGGCCGGTTTGGCGAGTCAAACGCAGAAGCTTCTTCGGCTTCTTACCTTTCACGGTCGGCTTTGCGATCTTTTGCTCTTTTAGGAGCGAGACCCAAACTTTCAACGCCGCCGCGTAGCTTTGGCGAATGTTGCCGATGCCCTCAAGCGTCCACCGCAGATACTCTTCCGCCTTGTCCTCTTCCAGCGAGATCTCGGCTTGTTCCGAGAATGCAACGGTCTCGCGAATGCTTGCCTTTCCGGTGGCAAGGTCGTCACCGATCTTCAGTAGCCGTTCGACGGAGATCGGCGAACGGGAAATGGATTTGCGCGTTTTGATCTGGCCGCGTTCGATGCGTTTTGCGATGGTGACCTCACCTTCGCGGGTCAGCAGCGGCACGATTCCCATCTCACGCAGATAAAGGCGGACGGGATCATTGGATTTGTCTAAAACTCCCGCAGAAAGATCGAGGTCGATATCATCTTCTTCGTCCTCTTCGGCAGGGGCGTCCTCGTCAAGTGCGAGTTGAGAGGCCTTTTCCAAAAGCTGAGCGTCGGTCTCCGCAACCGAGATGTTCGCTCCTTCCAGACGGTCAAGCACATCTTCCAGATCATCGGCTGACATCATGTTCTCTGGGATCTCACGGTGCAGCTCGTCGAGGCTAATAAATTTCTTTCTCTTACCTAGTGCGACCAATCGGTCCATCAGGTCTTCTTTTTCGTCGTAATCAGGCATAATCTCCCGGGAGTTTTGATGAAACGTAGCGTAAATCGTTGTTCGCTATAATACTTAGATACGCTTTCATGCCGGTTTTTGTTCCTAAACCGGGCAACACATCGAAATCGTAAAGTATATCAGGTTTCGCGGATTTTACTAAGCAGGGACTGCTTCATTTTGGACAATTCGAGGTGTTCGGAGACAAGTTGGTTGACGACCTCAGAATCGCCGACTTGTTCGGCAGCCAGAAGCTCCTGACTGACGTCGTGAAGACGGGTCTGGATCGCCATCGAACGCAGGCTGAAAATGCAGTTTTCGGCATCATGGATCACATTGTCGAGGACCTCGCCTTCGCCGCGTTTGCTCTCACCGAGCATCATCAGCGGGACGAAATCTTCAGCTAATTCATCGTCGTCGGTATTATCGATCAGCGACTCGAGCGTGAGGGGCTCGTTCTTCTCAGCAAGAGCGTACATTGCACGAAATATCGGTGCCGTCGCGAGCAGGTCGTAATCGCTTTCTTCAAGCAGCGGAAGTATCTTTTCGCGGAGTTCCGCGTCGTGTGCGAGTAGCTCAAGCAGGGTGTGTTCGGCGACCGTTATCTTAACCTGAGCGGCTCGGCGTGCTTGCTTTTTTACCTGAGCGGGATCCGTCCGATGGCCACCCTTGACCGTATTCCAAAGATCGCGTTTCAACCCCTGGTCCTCGACGCGGAAAAAGTCCATTGATTGGTCAAAGCTCTCTCGTTTCTGGATCGGATTCTTGATCGCCGATAGGACTGGCATTACATCCTCGATCGCTTCGGCCTTTTGTCTCGGATTGGCTAGAGAGCGCCCGCTGGCGGCGGCATCGAGCGTGAAATTCAGGTAGGTTACAGATTTTCCGCGAGCCTCGTTGTAGGCTTCTGTGCCATTTGCTCTGACGAAGTCGTCAGGGTCCTGGCCGTTCGGCAGCACGAGAACCTTGACCTCAAAGTCATTCGGCAGAAGCTCTTCGATCGCACGGCGGGCGGCTTTGATACCGGCACTGTCGCCGTCGTAATTGATGACGATCTTCTTGGTAAAGCGGCTTAGCAGCTTGGACTGCTCAGGCGTGAACGCGGTTCCGAGACTCGCCGCGACGTTCGTAATGCCGAACTGATAAAGAGCGATCAGGTCGAGATAACCTTCGACAAGTATCGCAAACTTCTTTTGCCTGATGGCCTCTTTCGATTGGAACAGGCCATATAAATGCTGGCCTTTAACGTATGCAGGAGTTTCCGGAGAATTAAGGTATTTCGGCTGGTCCTCGCCCATCGCACGGGCACCGAAGGCGACGGGCGAACCGTTAATATCCAATACGGGAAACATTATTCGTCCCCGAAAACGGTCGAAAACGCGGTCCTTTTCTTCGTTGACGGAGACGAGGCCGCTTTGTTCGATCAAGTTGTCGTCGTGCCCGCTTTCGCGAAGATCATTGAGAAGGGAATCCCATGAATCAGGCGAAAAGCCGATGCGGAATTGCCTCTGGATCTCCTCGGAGATACCGCGTTCCTCGAGATACTTGCGGGCCGCCTTGGCCTTTTTGTCCTTTGACTGAAGTTCCGTTTCCCAAAATTCAAGGGCTAATTTGTTGAGCTCGATGACCTGTTCGGAAAGCTGTTTCTTCTCTTCCTTACGCTTTTTGCTTTGTGCGTACTGCTGATCATCGATAGGCTCCGGCAGGGGTACACCAGTCATCTCGGCCACACGCTGGATCGCTTCAGGAAAGTTCAGCCCTTCCATTTCCATCAAAAACGTATAAGCATTTCCGCCCTTTCCGCATCCAAAACACTTATAGAAACCCTTCGCGGGACTAACCGAAAACGAAGGCGTCTTCTCCTGATGAAAAGGACAACACCCCATCCAGTTCGCCCCCTTTTTCTTGAGAGGAGCGTACGGCTCAATAATCCGCACCAGATCGGCACGGTTTTTCAGTTCATCGATGAAGAATTGGTCGTAGAGCACTGATTAAGGAAGATACCAGTATTCTACGATAGGTTCGAGATTGTTTTCAGGGACCGAGGCTTTTCGAGGGAAAAATCGGAGTCGGGATGAAGGAATGCCGTAGCGAACGCGGAATTCCCGGCGTATTTTCTTCGCCCTCTGCGTAGCTTTTACGATGGACCTATCGCGAACCACAATATTTCCGCGTGAGTCGGGGTTGTCCTTCAAGAAGTAAGCGAAGACGGGAGCGTCGTCAACTTCTGGACAAATGCCATCACCGTACGTGTATTCACCCCCGAGGATGAATGGGCGAATACCAATTGGCAATGAGTAAGACATGTCGACGTTCGACACGTCGGGTTCGGCCGCTCGGGGTGGAATCCGCCATAATTGTACCGATAGCTCGTCTCCCGAATTCGCCCGCACATACTTGAGTCGGCTTGACTCGAACTTTCTATCTTTGGCGTGCGCCTCAATGAAATATTGCCGAAAGACGGCCAAGCGTTTTTCGGCCTTAGGGCTCGACAGTACAACGACCCCAATTGACCTGGGAATCTTGTCCAATTCTGCGAAGTAAGAATCAAGTCGACCGAGCAAATCGTCGCATGCCAGCCGTCCGTGCTCGTCTACCAAGACCGCTTTCGCTTCATCCTGCCCGCTTATACCAACGCTCAAGATCAGAAGCAAGATCGCAGACAAGTAAATTCCGTGAGGTTTCATTTCGCCATACGTCCGCAACGCGGACCGAATGTTAATAGCCCAGCGATTCATCGCTGGGAAGATTCGAAAGATCCAATCAGTCCCGTAGGGACGGTTGACCGCTGTCAAGATTAGTCAAACAAATACCGTTCATCATATTCAATTTCATGGGTTTCCAAAAACGAAATGAATTCTGATTTGAAATCCTGCTTCTTATGATGTTCGGGCTGGTTGTTAATGTATGCAATTACCTTGCTTTTATTTGACACTGAAACGGAAAAAGCTCCGTATCCTTCCTGCCATTCGAACGAACGGTGTTCGGGAAATGTATCGTGGATCCATTTTGACGAACCGCCTTTTATCAGTTGCATCGCTTTCGAGATGCTGATCGTCCTTGAAAGCGATATCAAAAGATGCACGTGGTCTGCGATACCGCCCGCGGCAATGAGCATCATCTTTTTCGCGGGCGATTCCGCCGATGTATTGGAACAGACGTGTTTGCAGTTCGGGGGTAATTATTGATCTGCGCCCCTTTGTGCTGAATACGCAATGCAATCGTTCACTGGTGTAGGAATGTGGCATTTGTTTCCGGTCAGCCGTCCCTACGGGACTGGCGCAATTTATCGTTCATTTTCCCAGCAATGAATTGCTGGGCTATTAACACCTAGTCCCTGACGGGACGCAATTTACGCCTTCAATTCCGCTATTGTAGCGCCGTTTCCGCCTTGGTCGGATGGGGCGAAGGCGAAGCGTTCTATCAGGTCGTGGTTCTTTAGGAAATGGTGGACGTAATTCTTTAGGGCTCCTGTGCCGAAGCCGTGGATGATGCGGACGCGTGGCAGCGAGGCTAGGTAGGCTTCGTCGATGAAGCGGTCTAGCTCATATTCGGCTTCGGCGGTGGTTTTGCCGATCAGGTTGAGTTCCATATCGGCGTCGCGTCCGTCGATGTCGATCGGCGACGAAACGGAGCTCTGGCGGCTTCTTTCCCTCGGGGACAAGCCATCCGACGGCTGTGTTTCCGTCTCGACCAACTGGAGATTTGCGATCTTTTCACGAAGCCGCATTCCGCCGACGAGGACCTCAGCTATATCCTTGTCCATTTTCTCGATCGTGCCGATGTTGCCGAAGGATGTGACGACCCGGGAGCCTATGCCGAGTACTAAGTCCGCCTTCGATGTCGGTGTAAACCGCTGGTTTTCAAGTTTTGATGCTGAAAGGTCGCGGGAGCCTTTACTCACGTGCGGGCTACTGACACGTTCTACCTTCGAAATAACCGCCCGGTTCATTTCTGCCTTTCGTGCAGAGCGTTCTTTTTCGAGTTTGTTTTTGAGCACCTTGTCTTCCAGGCCGGACATGAAGGCTTTTGACTGACGGTCGAATGAGTCTACGGTTTCGGCAAGCAACTGTTCGAACTCTTTCTGCCGGGCACGTTCCTTCTTGCCGGCTTCGATCTCAAGCCCGGCGTACGTCATCGCGACGGCTTCGCGTTCTTCTTCGAGCGCGATGCGGAGGTCTTCGGCTAGTTTTGTTTCGGTCTGCAGCTTTAGAAGATATGCTTCTGCATCCTGAGCGGAAATGTCCAGATTTTGCCGGGCGTTCTCGATCACTTCCGGCAAGATGCCAAAACGGCTCGCGATCTGAATTCCGGATGATGCGCCGGCAAGGCCGATCAGCAGCTTGTAAGTCGGCTGTAGAGTTTTCTCGTCGAATTCGACCGAGGCGTTGATCACTTTCGGGTCATTCGCGGCGTAGATCTTCAGCCCGCGATAGTGGGTCGAAGCGATCACCTGAGCGCCTTTTTGGCGGAAATGGTCGACGATAGCCACGCCAAGTGCCGAACCTTCTTCGGGATCTGTTCCGGTGCCGGCTTCGTCCAGCAATACCAGCGACGGCGGCACGCATTCCTGCATCATTCCAGCTATGTTCGACATATGCGATGAGAATGTCGAGAGATTTGCCGAAAGCGATTGGTGATCGCCGATGTCGGCCAGCACCGACCTGTAGAAGGGAATTTGTGCCTCTTTCGCCGGAACCGGCAGGCCGGAGACCGCCATTAGGCTGAGCAGTCCCGCCGTTTTGAGGACGACGGTCTTGCCGCCCGCGTTGGCCCCTGAGATAACCATGACAGAGCGATCTTTGTTCAGAGTTAACGAACTCGGCACGATCTCACCGTGTGAAACTGACCGCTCGGTCTGGCCGATCGCTGTTAGCTGATAGCTGTCAGCCATTGGCTTTTTCAGATTTTCTTCTAATAAGGGATGCCGGGCGTCGATCAGTTTGAGTGTATCGTTCTCCGATATATCCGGCACAACACACGCGAATTTGCGAGCAAATTCGACCTTGGCTTTGATGAAATCGAGTTCCGCAACGGCCTCGACCGCGGTCTCGATCGCCGGCAGTTGTTCACGAAGCTGCTCGGTCAACTCGAACATGATACGGGCAACCTCGCGTTCTTCCTTGCCTTTCAGGTTCTGGAGTTCGTTGTTTGCCTCTATGGCTTCAAGTGGTTCGACGAAAACTGTTTGGCCGCTCGAAGAAAATCCGTGAGCAACGCCGCCTACCTTTCCGCGAAAATCTGCCTTTACCGGGATCACAAATCGGTCGTTGCGGACGGTGACGATGTCGTCCTGGATCGCGTCACCCGAGTTTCGCATCACCGATTCCAGCGACTTTGTGAGGCGTGATCGCTGGCTCGATATCTCGCGGCGGATCTTTGCCAGTTCAGGCGAAGCCGAATCGTCGATCTCGCCGCTGGGCAGAAGTTTTTTGTTAATGCGATCAATGGCCGCAAGCAGGCTCGGCGGTATGCCCTCGACGATCTGCCACAGTGTCGGTGCCGTCTCTTTTTCCGGCTGAATGGACGAACGGGCAAAGATCGCCTGGTTACAGACACGCGAAAGCTCAAGCAGAATATTCGGCTCGAGCGTCGCGTTTCTGATCTTCAGTATGGCGACAGCATCCGACGGGTCTTCAAGGCCGCTGAATGACCACGTTACCTGCTTCTCTTCGTTCAAGGCGATAGTCTCGGCTATTGCGGCAAGAGAAGCTTCAAGCTCGGGTTTACTGGTTTTGGGGCGCAGATCGGCGAATCGCCCTACGCCCATCGGCGTCTGGGCATGTCGGCTGACCAGTTCGAGCAGCCTTTCGTATTCTAAAGTTTCGAGCGAAAAGGTCATTCGGTCACTTCTACACCTTTCCAAAAGGCTACACGTCCCTCAATGTGCTTGCCTTCGGCTTTGGTGTCCGGGTAGAACCACGCTGCGTCTTTGTTCGTGGCGCCGTTTACGACCACGTCGTAGTAGCTGCACGTTCCTTTCCAACTGCAGACCGTGTTCGTTTCGCTCGGTTGAAAGAATTCAGATTTGATGGAATTCTTTGGAAAATAGTGATTGCCTTCGACGACTACGGTGTCATCGCTTTCGGCCAGTGTTGCTCCATTCCATGTTGCTTTCATATTCTTCCTCGTCGGACCGCAAGCGTCCCGCTTGCAACGCCGCGTGTTTCCACGGCATACATAAGTAAGTTGTACATCACGTCGACCAAAGAGGGCGGACGCAAAATGTGCGTCCACGCAAAGCGGGACGCTTGCGGTCCGACGACAGTGTCTTATAGAAACCTTGCCCTCACCTGCGGTGTCGGCATCATGCAGGCATCCTGCCGGCCGAATAGCCTATAGCGAAATTTCGCAAACAGCTTATAGCCCAGATCGCGGATCGGCTTCGGGATAATAATAAGTGCATAGCCCCAAGACCAAATGCCGCCGAGACGACGGGCGATCCGCAACGCCGCGGTCGAATGCAGATACGCTTTTTCGTCCTCGACCAGGATCACTGAGTCTGTTTCTGCCGGGTCAATTCCGTGCTTCGCGATCAATTCCTCGCCGATCTCCGACTGCAGCGGTGCGAACATAAAATAGCCCGCCTTGTCGCGTTCAATGATCAAATTGACAGAGCTGTTGCAAAAATTACAGACTCCGTCGAAAAGGACTATCGCACCCATAAATAAATTCTACCGCAAGAACCGGATAGATTTCATTTTAGCGTAAAGATAAACTCTCAAGCATGGACAGCGAGATCTATTGGAATGCCGTAACTACAAACGATGCGAGGTTTGACGGAGCCTTTTATCTAGGCGTTAAGACCACCGGCATTTACTGCCGCCCGTCGTGCCGGGCAAGAACGCCTAAGCGTGAGAACGTGGCGTTTTTTGAAAGTTGGGATGCAGCAGAGAAGTTTGGGTTACGAGCGTGTCTGAGGTGTAAACCCAAAAGTGGAGGCACGACGGATCCTCAAGTGGGAAAGATCATAAGGGCCTGCGAACTGCTTGAATCGGACGAGCTTTATTCGCTTGACGCCCTTGCGGCAGAACTCGAGCTTAGTCCGTACCACTTGCAGAGAAGTTTCAAGGAAATAATGGGCGTTTCGCCAAAAAAATATTCGGAGGCCAAGAGAATGCAACGGTTCAAGTCGGAATTGAGGGATGGCGGCGATGTGACGGCGGCAATGTATGACGCGGGCTTCGGATCAAGCAGCCGGCTTTATGAAAAGGCTGCCGAGAATATGGGAATGACACCGTCAGCCTACAAGAAAGGCGGCCGCGGAATGGAGATCAATTATTCGATCACCGACTGCGAGCTTGGCCGAATATTGGTTGCAAGGACCATCAAGGGCCTCTGCAATGTGGCGTTCGCCGATGACGACCAGAGCCTCGAAGCGAATTTGCGAAAGGAATTTCCGAACGCCGAGATCGTTAAGGACGCGAAGGTGTTGAAAGGCTTTGTAGATGAGATCCTTAAACATCTTTCAGGTGGGAAAAAGCGGCTCGATCTGCCGCTCGATATTCAGGCGACCGCATTCCAAATGCGCGTTTGGGAGCTGCTTAGGAAGATCCCTTACGGTGAGACGGTAAGTTATAGCCAGATCGCTGAACAACTCGGCGACACCAAAAAAGTGCGTGCCGTCGCCCGGGCATGTGCGAGCAACCGCGTTGCGGTGGTCATCCCTTGCCATCGGGTTGTGGGAAAAAGCGGCAACTTGTCGGGCTATCGCTGGGGCGTCGAACGTAAGAAAGAGCTGCTCAAGAAAGAGGCCGCCGGATGACCGCGTCAAAATAAGGCCACAGGTGTGTAAGTTTTTGTAAAGTTCCGGTTAAGCAAGGCATCACGCTTTGCAAACCGGAACTTTTCGATTATTCTCTTGCCTATCGCATTACCAAAGTATTTCGCATTTTAGCATTCGGTTCATTCAATTTATGAAATCAAGGCTATTTCTGTTCGCTCTAGCAGCGATCGGCTCGGCTTTTAGTTTGCCGGTATTTGCTCAGTCGTACGCCATCACGAACGCCAGGATCGTTACTGTGTCAGGAACGACCATCGAGAAAGGCACAGTGGTGGTGCGTGACGGGCTTATCGAAGCGGTCGGGCCCTCGGTCGCCGCACCGGCCGACGCACAGGTTTTTGACGGCACCGGCCTCACCGTTTATCCCGGATTTGTTGATGCGCTGACCAACCTGGGATTGCAGACTGCCCGGCCTGCAACGCCGACACCTGGTGGAGGTGGTGGAGGTG
>JANNNS010000085.1:0-10922 GCA_031398645.1 Acidobacteriota bacterium | reverse complement strand
GAGCGTCATCCTTAGATAAATCTTAACGCACCCGCCAAACAATAAAAAAGGCCCGCTCCGCATTCGCGTGAGCAGGCCGTCGTGTGGGGCAAATTGATTGGTTTATCCGCGATTTCCTTGAATGGCGGGCAGTAAAAGTCCGATAAGAATTGCGATGATCCCGACTGTTGAAAGTAATGTTGGTAACATAATTGTTGTCCTCCTTTGAATATAAACCGCTGCCTGCATTGGCATTGCCTTCGCGGTACATTTAATAGACGGCGGCCGCATATATTTTTGCGTGATCGAAGGAAATGTTTTGGATATTTATCGCTTTTGCGTTATTTCTACGGTTAGGTAAGACTTCTATTCAGTGGAGACCATCCTCACAACCTCGGTAAAGACGGCGGCGGAGTTCATACGTTCCGGCGGGATCGTTGCGTTTCCGACCGAGACCGTTTATGGCCTTGGCGCAAATGTTTTTGACGAAGCCGCGATCGCAAAGATATTTGAGGCAAAGCGCCGGCCCGCGGATAATCCTCTGATCGCTCACGTCGGAAGCCTTTTGCAGATCTCAGAACTTGCCGAAGAAGTTCCTGGGTTCGCTAAACTTTTGGTCGAGAAGTTTTTCCCCGGCCCGCTTACTTTAGTATTGAAGAGATCAGAGCGCGTTCCCTTGCTCGCAACTGCGGGACTGCAAACTGTCGGTGTCCGGATGCCGGCAAGTTCGCTGGCGAACGAATTTCTTCGCGCGTGCGGAACGCCTGTCGTCGCTCCGTCAGCAAATTTATCCGGCCGACCGAGTCCGACAACGTGGGAAGCGGTTTTCGAAGATCTTGACGGACGGATCGATTGTATTTTACAAGGAGCTCCGACAGAAATTGGGCTTGAATCAACGGTGGTAGATTGTTCAGACGATGTTCCGCTTATTCTTCGCTCCGGAGCAGTTTCGCTTGAAGCTCTGCGGGAGATCGTCCCTTCGATCAGAGTTTATCAGGCATCGGATTCCTCGCCCGCAAAGAGTCCGGGAATGCTTCATAAACATTATGCTCCGTCGGCACGGGTTGTGATCGTGGATGGAAATGTTGACGCCGAGGTTCCTTCGGCGTACATTGGGCTTCACTCGCCCAAGTCTGAACATCGTATGGTCAAGATCTGCAGTTCAGTCGAAGATTACGCGAGGTCCGTCTTTGCATTCTTTCGCGAATGCGATTACGCGAAGATTCAAACGATCTATTGCGAAAGTGTAGATGAAAAAGGAATCGGTGCGGCGTTGATGGATCGGCTTCGACGGGCTGAGGCACGCTAAAGTTTTGGCGTAACAAGAGCGATAACATACTCGCCGTTATCTTTTATCACTTCCGCATTTATCTCATTACTCTCAAGAACGTGCTTCTGAAGCCTTAGAGGATAAATGACAAGCGCCGACGCAGCAATCTCTTTTCGCAAGGATTCGACCAGCTCGCCTGTGTTATTTAATTGCCGCTGTTTTCCCACTCCATCGCGAATTAGACGGCCCGGAGCGTAAAATTCGGCATTGTGAGAGACGGTATAGAGCGTCATTACTTTCAACGACGAGTGGCCGCGAAGATCTGCTGCCCGGATCAACCCTTTGACCGAATCTGTTTCCGCAAACCGCGGTACGACAAAGATAAGCGTCGCCGTCACAATTACGAATGTCGCAATTGCGATCGCTCGGGTAACTCGCGATCTGAATTCATTCCCCGAAATGAACCGCAGTACCGAGAACGTAGTTATCACAAGGGCCGGCGGCAACGCGGGAAGAATATAACCGGGCAACTTCGACCCTGAGAACGAAAAGAAAACGAGCGGTACGAGCAGCCAGGCGATCGAGTAGAGAAAAAGTGGTGACAGTGTCTGCGGGAGAGAAGCTTCTCTGTCTGTATTCGCCTTTACTTTTGAAATTACGTCTTTTACAAACCGCCAGAGCCCGGCGAAGAAGAACGGAAGCCACGGCAGCGTCATCAGTGGAAGGACCCAAAGGAAGAAATAAAACGGCTGCGGGTGAAAATACTTATTTGACGTGTATCGCTGAAAGTGATGCTGGATAAAAAATTCGTCAATGAACTTCCAGCCGTTCTGCTGATACATCGGCCAGTACCAGGTGGCCGCGACCACGAGCGTCAGCAAGCCTCCCCAAACGAGGCTGAGCAAAAAAACGCGATTCGGCAGACGGCGTGAGATCAGAAAGAAAAAAGTAATTATCGCGAAAGGAAAGACGGCTCCAACCAGGCCTTTTGCGAGCAAGGAAATACCGACAAAGAAATAGAATGCAGCAAGCGGCAGGATCTGGGAGCCACTGCCTTCCCCAGCCGCCTTCCGGTCAAAGACGAAAAAGCTCACCATCGCTGCCGTCATCGGAAAAGTGAGAATAATATCGAAACTCGCACCTCGTGCAAAGACGATCAATCCTAATGAAGACGCGGCGATCAACGCCAGCCATTTTGCAAATTCAGGCTTGTGCTCGCGAATCGTCCGGCCAAGCATCCAAAGACTCGTCACAGTTCCCAGTCCAAAGATCGCCGAACCGAGACGAGCGGAGAACTCCGAAACACCGAAAATGTTGTATGAGCTGATCTGAAGCCAATACAGAAGAGCGGGTTTTTCAAACCAGTGAAAGCCGCCAAGCGTTGGCGTTACCCAATCCCCGCGTTCGAACATTTCGCGGGCGACTTGTGAATATCTCGGTTCATCGGGGCCAAGAAGCGGGATAGTCAGGCCGAAAAAATAGACAAAAGCCGCCACCGCGGAGGCGATGATCCAGAACATCCTTTGGTTCGGGGACGGTATCTTTGTCATTTGGCAAAACTTAGCCGAAAATAATAAGTATTACCGAATTCATTTTCCGATTCAAACAGCACAGATGAACGAATCCAAAGATCAAAAAGCTTCTTTGCTCCGTGCGGCGGCGATCGGCGTCGGAAGTCTCGGCCGCCACCACGCGAGAAATTACGCCGAACTAGCCGCCGAGGGCCGGGTCGAGTTTGTCGGTGTGTGTGACGCAAATGTCGAAACGGCCGAGAAGATCGCTGCGGAACACGGCTCGACCTATTTCACCGACTGGCAGGAACTGCTAGGCAAAGCCGATGTGGTTTCCATGGCAACGCCGACCGAAACTCATTGCGAAATAGCATGTGCATTCCTCGACCAAGGCGTTCATGTATTGGTTGAAAAACCGATGGCCCTCGCTGTGGAAGAATGCGACCAGATGATCGCTGCCGCGAAAAAGTCGGGTGCTAAATTGATGGTCGGGCAGCTAGAAAGATTCAATCCGGCGATGGTCGCCTTGCGGCCGCACGTTACTACTCCTCTGTATTTCGAAATACACCGCGTCTCGCCTTTTCCAAATCGCTCGCTCGATGTCGATGTCGTGCTGGATGTAATGATCCACGATCTCGACGCGGTCCAATGGCTCGTCGGAAGCGAAATTGAAGTTTCCGGGATCCACGCTGTCGGCATTCCGGTCATCTCCGACAAAGTTGATGCCGCGAATGCTCGAATAGAGTTTGCCAACGGAGCGGTTGCCAATATCACCGCTTCGCGAATCGGCACCGAAAAGATCCGAAAGACGCGTTTCTATCAAACCAATTCCTATGTCGTGTTAGACTACGGGACGAAATTTGCCTCGGTAACATCGCTAAACCCCGAGGCCGCTCATCCGCTGCTTGGTATTTCGATAAATCGGCTTGAAATAAATGACATCGAACCGTTAAGGGCGGAGATCACCGCGTTTCTGGATTCGATCCAGAATGGAAACAAACCCCCTGTGACTGGTGAAGACGGGCGCCGGGCCGTAAAACTGGCGACAGGTGTTTTGGACAAGATCGCAGAACATTTTGCAAGGCTGGAAAGGCAAGCAGCGATCTGATCTTGCGGCAGTCGCAGAAAAGGAAAAGCCGTCGAAAAGTTTTCATCTTCGACAGCCTTTCATTCGATTCAGCCGAGTTTAGATCAAGCAGTTGCGCCGCCCGCGGCCTGTGCGGCCGCCATCTGGTCTCTGATCTTGCAGAGCCATTCCTGGGTTTTGACCAGTTTCTCTTTGCCGTTTGGCATATCCATAATGACCTTTTCGAGGTGTTTGAACGCCTCAGGAGCGTCAAAGGCGGCTCGGAGTTCTGCCAGGATCGGCTCCACCTTAGCAAACACCATGATATGTTCACCGACCGTATCGTTGAACATTTCTGCGTCGATCGCCCCGTGGTTAACGAACGATGCCGCCATGTCCCAATACGAAGTGACCATTCTCAGGTAGCCGCCTACCGTTGGGTCCATCATCGTCTGCATATATTCATCAACGCTCGTCGGGTTGAACGTGAACATCCAGTCACGAGCCTTTCGCATCGTTTCTTCACGGCGAAGATCGTACAACTTTAGGATCAGGTCAGCAGATTCTACTTTGCTCATATCAATTACCTCCGAAAAAATTAGTAGGGGAAGTCTATTCCTGACTCGCAACGGTGTCAATCCGGACAGGTTAGAGTTAGGATAAACGTAAGATGAACGAACGCATCTCGAAATTTCTGCAGGAAAGGATAGACGCAAACGATTTCCCCTCAGCCGTTTACCTCGTCGCCGAAAAAGGCGAGATCGTGTTTCATGATGCTCTTGGATACGCGGTCGTAGAACCGGAGCGTATCGAGGCTAAGCTGGATACGATCTATGATCTGGCAAGTTTGACGAAGCCGTTGGTGACGGGGCTATCGCTTGCCTTCTTGGTTGAATCCGGACGGTTATCGCTCGATGAAAATGTATTTAACTATGTGCCGGCGTTTAGAACTGAACTCAAGGACAATTTGAAGATTCGAGACCTGGTTGTTCATGCCTCTGGACTTAGAGACTGGTTGCCATTTTACTTGTTTGCCGACGTTCGAGTCTCTGAGTCTCCACTGACGACCGTTCTAAGGGTGATTGCTGAAGATCCGCCCGTAAGAAGCAACATTTCTGAAGTAATCTATAGCGACTTGAATTTCATAAGCTTAGGAATTCTTGTAGCTGACGAGTCTCATCAGCCGCTCTCGCAGACATTTGAGGAAATCGTGGTTCGGAAGCTACGGCTGGACAGTACACTTTTCGCACCTACGAACGATGAACGGAATCGAGTCGCCGCGAGTGAATTCGGTAACTATTACGAAAAAGTGACGTGCGGAAAAATGGGCTACTTTGACATGGATGACCGGGATTGGAAAGTGGCCCGTTCTGCCGGGTTTGACCCTTGGGAATACCGATGGCGCGACTATCCGATCTGGGGTGAAGTCCACGACGGAAACGCCTATTTTATGGGAGGTGCTGCGGGCCACGCCGGTTTATTTTCAACAGCCGAAGAGGTCTTTAAGATCGCACAGCAGTTTCTGCCGAATTACACACGACTCCTCAAACCCGAAACCTGCGAACTTTTCTGCACTAACTTTACAAAAGGGATGAACGAAGACCGTTCTTTCGCGTTTCAGCTTGCCTCGACGAAGGACTCGACTGCCGGAATAAAGATGTCACCGGAAAGCTTTGGGCATAATGGGTTTACCGGCACAAGCCTTTGGATCGATCCCGTCAAGGAACGCGTCTTTGTTCTTCTGACAAACCGCACCCACAACCATCCGCTGCCTTTCGTGAACATCAACTCCGTCCGCCGCCGTTTCCACGACCTGGCGATCGAGGAATTGGATTCGCGCTAGAATATTCTCATCCAAGAAAACGATCACGACAAGGTAGAAGGTAGCGCCAAGCCCGACGTGCCTTTTGGCGACGCACTCAAATTCTGGATCAAGCTCGGTTTCATTTCCTTCGGTGGCCCGGCCGGTCAGATCGCGATAATGCATAAGGAGTTGGTCGAACGCCGCAAATGGATCGATGAGAGCAGCTTTCTTAATGCCCTTAACTTCTGCATGCTGCTGCCCGGACCCGAGGCCCAACAACTCGCGGCATACAATGGCTGGCGTCTTCACGGCACTAAAGGCGGCATCGCGGCCGGAGCATTTTTTGTCCTGCCGTCGGTGTTTTTGCTTCTCGGTTTGTCGTTTGTATACGCACGTTTTGGGAATGTGAGCGAAGTAGCCGCGGTTCTCAATGGATTCAAACCCATTGTGGTCGCGATCGTGGTCGAAGCTGTACTGAAGATCGGCAAGCGAGCGTTGAAGACAAAGCTTCACGTCGTAGTCGCTGCTCTTTCGTTCATTAGCGTTCAGTTTCTTCACATTCCGTTCCCGCTCATCGTTCTGGCTGCCTTGACGGTCGGGTTGCTCTTAAGCCGAGGCACGGTCGGAGCCGCAAAGCCTTTTCGAGGAGCCGCTCGCCCCGGCTTCCGGCGCCTTTTGAAGATCGTCGCGGTCTGTTTGGCTCTGTGGCTTTTACCCTTGGCCGCCGCGATCTCCGCATTCGGTTTGCAGAACGTTTCCGTCAAGCTCTATCTTTTCTTTACGCAGGCAGCCTTCGTAACCTTTGGCGGAGCCTATGCGGTGCTCGCCTATGTGAATCAGGCTGCCGTTGGAGCCGGCTGGATAACTGCCGCTCAAGCGGTCGATGGTCTGGCTCTTGCCGAGACGACGCCGGGTCCGCTGATCATGGTACTGCAGTTCATCGGTTTCATGACCGGATGGCAGAGCGCAGACGGGGTAGATCAGATACTGTTTGCCGTGATCTGTGCCTTGCTCGTCACATTTGCGACATTCCTTCCGTCTTTTTTGTTCGTCTTTTCTGGTGCTCCGTACGTCGAAAGGTTACAGGACAACGTTCGCCTTAGCGCGGCTCTGGTTTTTGTCACGGCGGCCGTTGTCGGCGTCATTCTCGATCTTTCGGTCGTTTTCGGCTCCGCGGTTTTAATAGGAGACGGAGGTATGGACGTTTTCGCAATAGTAGTTGCCGCAGCGGCGTTTTGTGCACTCTATTTCTTTAAGATCGATGTGTTGGTGGTCGTGCTCGCCGGTGGGCTGGTCGGGCTAGGAAAATATCTGCTTTTCAGCTGAGATTCATGGCATCTAAAACTGGATACTGCTAATCAAAACAGGTGCTTTCCCCAAAGTAACTGATCTGAAACGGAGACTCGGTAATGATGAAACGCTTTTTGCTCGCTTTCACGCTATTTGGGGTTGTGGCAGCCACAGCGCTTGCCCAGGGCAATAGTTCGACCCGACCGCGGGTTGCTCCAACGCCTGCACCGCCTGTAATTAAGGGCGATGTGCCGGAACCTACGCGGCGAAGCGGCCCACCCGTGCTTGGCGGTGACAGTTCCCGCCGTCCTTTACCGACCCCGACGCCTACTTCAACAGGCGACGACAGCAACGAGGTGATCAAGGTCGAAACAAATCTGATTACGATGCCTGTCTCTGTTCTTGATCGGGAAGGCCGGTTTGTTTCCGGACTCGGGCAGGGCGATTTCCGCATTTTCGAAAACGGAATTGAGCAAAAAGTCGATTATTTTCTCTCGGTAGAGCAGCCCTTCACAGTCGTTTTGATGATCGACGTGAGCCCATCAACAGCCTTCCGTATCGATGAGATCCATACCGCCGCGAGCACTTTCGTAGACCAGCTTCGCCCCAGCGACCGGGTGATGGTGATGGCATTCGACGACACGGTTCGGGTTCTTTGCCAGCCTACGAACGACAAGCGAACGCTGTATTACGCTATAAATCAGGCTCAGTTCGGCGACGGGACCAGCCTTTATGAGGCGGTCGATAGCGTGATCAACCGAGAACTTTCGCGTATTCAGGGTCGAAAAGCGGTCGTACTATTTACCGATGGCGTCGACACAACATCGCGTCGGGCAAGCTACGACAGCACCATCACTGATGTTGAAGAAGCCGATGCACTGTTTTATCCAATCCGGTACAACACCCAGCGCGACGTTTTTGGCGGCGGAATGGGCGGAAACCGCGGTGGTTACCCGATACCGCGTCGACGTAATCGCGGCAACGGTGGAAACCTAGGTGGTATTCTCGGCATCATCTTGGGAGGGCAACTTCCTAACGTGAATTCAGGCGGCGGCGGACGCGGCCAAGGCCAAGCGACCGAATACGAGACGGGCCGTAAATACCTGGAAACACTTGCATTGAACAGCGGCGGCCGAAATTTTGAAGCCGACTCGACCACAAACCTCGATGCCGCTTTTTCGGGTATAGCCGAAGAACTTCGCCGGCAATACTCGCTTGGTTATTACCCCGAAAAGGTCGGTGAGGTCGGCGAGCGAAAGCAGATCAAGGTTCGTGTCATGCGGCCTAATCTAGTTGTACGCGCCAAAAACAGCTACATCGTCGGCCAGAATAGTAATAAATTGGCCGGGATCTGAGCCCTCAAAGTTATTCGCTGAAAGCATCTTTTCGCGGACGCTTAGGCATCGTATACTCGACGTTTGGTCGTGACCCGGCGATGAAGACACTTTTGGTCCTACTTATTACGGCCGCTTGCGGACTGGGTTTGATCGTTCAGGCCCAGTCTCGCCGCGTCCCGCCCTCCCAGTCCAACGAAAAGCCGAATCAGCGAGACCGCGTCGCTGAACCGACACCGACCCCAACGCCGGAAGAAGACAATTCTGAGCCGGAAGGTGACGTGATCTCCGTCGACACCAAACTCGTGACTGTGCCGGTTCGAGTTCTCGACCGCAAGAACCGTTTTATCGGCGGTCTAATAAGAGAGAATTTCTCGCTTTATGAGGACAGCGTGCCGCAGGAGTTGGCCTATTTTTCCAATGAATCTCAGCCGTTTACCGTCGCTCTTGTCCTGGACATGAGCTATTCGGCGACCTTTAAGATCGAGGATATACAGGCGGCGGCGATGGCCTTCATCGCCCAACTCCGTCCCGAAGATCAAGTGATCGTCATCTCATTTGATGACGAGGTTCACATGCTTTGCGAGGCTACGACGGACCGCAAACGCATCTATTCCGCAGTGCGTAGCACGCGGATCGCGACGGGCACCAGCCTTTATGAGGCCGTCGACCTGACAATAAATTCGCGTCTTAGGTCAATAAAGGGCCGAAAGGCGATCGTTCTTTTCACGGACGGCGTTGATACGACAAGCCGGAGCTCAAACGACGCTGACAACCTGCGAGATTCGATGGAACTGGACGCCTTGATCTATCCGGTCCGCTATGACACCTACGCTGACGTACAGGCGATGAAGCGAAATCCGTCCGTTGTGGTTCCGCCGGGAATTCCGGTGCCTGATTCAAGCACCCGCATTCCGCCGGGGACGCCGGGAAATACACCCCGCCTTCCGTTCCCATTCCCTATGCCGCGAACTTCTCCGCGACCGACTTCAACACCCGACCCACGCGGCGGAACACGGCCGGATGCCCAGGATGACCCGTCAGGTTGGCCTTCGTCACGTCCGCCAGTCTCGATGCCCGGCCAGAAAGGCACGACTGCGGAAGAATATCGCTATGCTGAGGAGTATCTCAATCAGCTCGCATTGCGGACCGGCGGCCGCGTGCACCATGCGACCAGCTACGCAAATCTGATCGCAGCCTTCGAAAAGATCGCCAGCGAACTTCGAGAGTTTTATAGCATTGGCTACTATCCAAAAGACGACGGCGAACCGGGTAAGACCCGGCGAATCAAGGTAAAGGTTAATCAGGAAAACATGGTCGTAAGGGCGAGAGACAGCTATGTCGTGGCGAAGAAGTGAAGTATTGGGGATTTATTAGAGATGAGAAGAGTCGAGACCTCACGATCATCACCGAATCATCAATTTCGCAACTCCCTTAGATAACAGTGTTGTCCTGAATAACTCCGCCTTTTGGGACGAGGATGATTCCTTCTCTAATAAAGTAGCAACCGGCCTCATCATCTTTCCGGTCGATGCCTTCAGCGTTTATCAGCTTTACGTTCTTTCCTATGCGCGCATCCTTGTCGATGATAGCTCGTCTGACGATCGTGTCTTCACCGATGCCGATGTGGGGCGTTCCGCTTTTTAGGTTGGCACTGATGTCCTCGATGGATTCGAAGAAATCGGAGCCCATGATGATCGAATCCTCTAACCGCACGCCGCGGTCGAGCCGGCTTCTTAAGCCGATGATCGAGTTGCGGGCATAGACGCCGCTCATGATACAGCCTTCGCTAACCATCGAGTTATCGATGTCGCAGCCGTGCAGTTTTGAAGGCGGGAGATAGCGGCTGCGCGTGTAGATCGGCGATTCGGCGTCGAAGAAATTAAACTTTGGCAGCGGCGACGCAAGGTCGAGATTTGCCTGATAAAAGGCCCGTATGGTCCCGATATCTTCCCAGTAATCGTTGAACAAGTGAGCCTGGACGTTATAGTTATTGATCGCCGCGGGAATTAGTTCGCCGCCAAAATCGACTGCGGATTCATCAGCCGCGAGAAGTTCGAGGAGCTTAGCGTAATCGAAGACGTAAATGCCCATCGACGCTAAAAACGGCCGTTGCTCGGCTTCGGCGGCGGTGAGGCCAAAGTTGGTCGTATCGACACGCATTGCCTCAAGGGCATCTCCCGACGGCTTTTCCTTGAACTCGACTATTCGCCCTTTCTCATCCGTCTTCAGCAGTCCGAACTGCTCGGCCTCTTCGCGCTTAGCCGGAATGACCGATACGGTCACATCGGCGTTAGTGGCATAATGCCGTGCAAGAAAATCGCGATAATCCATCCGATAAAGATGATCTCCGGACAGGATGATCAGCGTCTTCAGGTTCCAACTTCGCAAATGCGGCAAGATCTGCCTGACCGCGTCGGCCGTCCCCTGAAACCAATCAAGGTTCTCCTTGGTTTGTTCTGCGGCAAGTATCTCGACAAAACCGGCGGAAAAGCTGGAGAAACGATATGTGCGTGAAATGTGCCGGTTCAATGATGCCGAGTTATATTGGGTCAGAACAAAGATCTGAGTAATGTCCGAGTTTATACAGTTTGACACCGGTACATCGATCAATCGGTACTTGCCGCCGAGCGGAACAGCCGGTTTGGAACGCATCTGCGTCAACGGA
>JANNNS010000067.1:0-8487 GCA_031398645.1 Acidobacteriota bacterium | reverse complement strand
AAGAGGTCCTGGAACCACATTCCTGCAATGAACAGGAAGTTCCACGGATCCTGACGGCGTTTCTCGATATCCTCGATCGTGCGGTCCGGCCCGACCTTGCCGTAATCCTTGCCGGAGAGGCCGAAGCTCTTATCGAACTTCTTGAGGATGCCGCCAAGCGTAAGGCTCTTCGGTGCTCCGTACGGATTGTAGTTCTTGAGCAATGCGAGGCCCATCATGATGTTCGAGAACCACTTGCCGCGGTTCGTATCGGTGATGTGCTGCATATCGGTCACCAGGCCCTGAATGTTCAGGAACTGCGGAACCGGTGCCATTTCCTTCGTGTCCTTGTTGACCATAACGGCGGTGCCGACGCCGCAGTTCGGGTGGCAGCCGCAGGAGACCTGTCCCCAATCGGATTCGGGGCCGTGGACAACGTCGGCGAAATCGGCGAACGCTCCCATAAGCGAAAGCGGGAACCAATCGCGTGTAGGCTCTGTGATCCCGACCTGGCCCTTAACATCGTGCGCAAGGTGAGCAAGCGTATAACGCTGCTGCAGGCGACGCTGTTCGGTGATCAGCTCGTCGCGGCCCGTAAATGACACGGGCTGGAACGCGATGAAGGAGATCTTCTTGGGATTCTCGAGCGCGAAGCGGATGATCGTGCCGACCTGGTCATTGTTTACGCCGTTGACCAGCGTTGTAACAAGAATGATGTCAACACCCGCTTCGTGCAGGTTGTTGATCGCACGGAGCTTTACATCAAAGAGGTTGCCGATCTGCCTGTGCGAGTTCGCATCGTTGCCGATGCCGTCGAACTGGAGATAAACGAACCTTAATCCGGCTTCGGCTGCTTCGCGGCAGAATTCTTTTGATTTTGCGAACTCGATACCGTTGGTCGCGGCCTGAACCGAGTTGTAACCGACTTTGCGGGCGTAGCGGACAGCGTCGAGGAAGTATGGCGAAAGCGTAGGCTCGCCGCCCGAGTACTGCACCGACATCTGACGACGCGGTTTGATTTGAATGGCGTTGTCGAGGATTTCGGAAACGTCTTCCATCGAGAGCTCGTGGACGAAACCGACCTGATTGGCGTCCATAAAGCACGGGTCGCACATCATGTTGCAGCGGTTCGTCAGATCGACCGTCAACACAGCACCACGGCCGTATTTGATCGTTGAAGTGCCATGATTGTGAAGCTTTTCGTCGTTGTGCGATTCCTGATCTCGTCCCGGGAACAAACCTTCGATATGCGTCAGGAACTCAGCGTCGATGGCCATCATGTCCTCGAAATGCCCGTGCTTTTCGCAGTCCTTGATCATCCAAACCTGCCCATCACGTTCAATGATCTGAGCCTTGATCTCGCCGACGTTCTCATTAATAAGCGTCGCTACCTCGCGATCACCGCTCAGGATCTGTTCGCGCGCCTCAATGACACAGTTTGGGCAAAGCGAATCCGTCTGACGCGGAAATCCAAGCGTCGGCTTCGTCTTCTGCCACGACTTCAAGATCGGTTTATCCGACCACTTAGGTATGAATGAAGCGTTCGGCTTGTACTGATTAACCGACCGAATGGCGTTGAAAGCTCCCTTTGCAACGTACGTCAGCCCTTTTTCAAAATGCTTTACAGGTCTCATATAATTACTCGTCTCCACGAACTTGTGCCATTCCCATCCGGAACCCTGCCGGCGAATTACTTGGTATTTGTCTAAGGGTTGGCTGAATATCGGATATAGTAGTGCGCACGTATGGGGACGCAAGCAGCGTGCCATCATCCGCGAGTATCCTGGTATTCCGCTAAATACTTCATCCTCAACAAATTAGCAGCTGTTCGCCCATTCGATCCTCTTCAGCCGGTTTGGGTCAAAATAGGCCTCCTTCTAACAGCCTGTAGATCCGTGGCCATTTTGACACACGCTGTGTGACGTGGCAAACGAATGTCGATGGTGCGTTTTCTTGCTTTAAGCGCTTGTAGTGCTACAGTGCAGAAGACTCTCCCCGCGTGCCGTAAATCAAACCTTTTTGAATAAACGTACACGTATTGTTCACATTAAGCGCATGATTTAAGCCGTACATGAGATGGCGGACCGTAAACTAATGCATAATAATGACTTAGCGGGCTTTAGATAAGGCTTTACACCTGCATAATTCTATGCTAACTTTTCCCAACCTCAAGGGAAGTAGGTCAGATAGGCAGTTTCTTGGTCTGATTTTAAGGTTTCAATTTAGCTTCGTTGAGCCTGAGCGGCGTGAAAAGAACCCGATCTCAGGTTTTCTGGAAAACATGTCAATTCGCTTCGGTACATCGGGTTGGCGAGCGATCATAGCCGACCAGTTCACATTTGCAAATGTGGAGCTTGTTACGAATGCGATCTGTTGTTCTTTGAAAGAGAATGGATTCTCGGCCGGTTCGAGAATGATAGTAGGCAGCGACACCCGCTTCATGGGTGAGCGATTTGCCGAACTTGCGGCGAAGATCGCCGCACAGCACGGTTTTGAGGTTCTGCTGTGCAACGCACCGGTGCCGACGCCTACGTTGTCACACGCTATCCGGTCAAATCAGGCCGCAGGCGGGATGAACTTCACTGCTTCGCACAATCCGCCGGAGTATCAAGGGATCAAGTTTTCTACATCTGATGGTGCTCCCGCTCTGCCTGAGATCACTCAGAGAGTTGAAGCCCTGATCAGCGAAGGGGCCGTGCAGGGAACCTCTTCCGGTACGGTTGCAGCTTTTGATCCGCAACCCGCATACCTTGAGGATCTGCGGACAAAGTTAAGGTTCGATCTGATCGCCAATGCCGGCGGCCGATATGCATACGATCCGTTATGGGGCACGGGCCGAGGCTATCTCGACAAAGCCTTGCGTGACGCGGGTGTTGAGGTTGAGACATTACACGATTGGCGTGACGTAACTTTCGGCGGGAGATCTCCTGAGCCTGGCGAAGCTCAGCTGGCGGAGTTGAGGGCTAAGGTCCTTAGCGAGAAACTCACGCTTGGGCTGGCAACGGATGGCGACGGAGACCGATTCGGGATCATTGACAGCAACGGCGCGATCATCTCCGCCAATGAACTGGTCGCTCTTCTCACGGATTATTTGGTTGAAAGTCGCGGGTGGGACAATGGTGTCGCCCGAAGTGTTGCAACGTCGCACTTGGTTGACAGAGTCGCAAAGGAAAGGGGCCTTAAGCTTTATGAAACGCCAGTGGGCTTCAAGTTCATCGGCGAGTTGATCAACAAGGACGAGATCGTCCTCGGGGGTGAAGAGTCAGCAGGATTGTCGATCCGCGGCCACTATCCTGAGAAAGATGGCTTGCTCGCATGCCTTCTTGCCGCCGAGGCGGTCGCCGTGAGAGGGGTTAGTCTGACGGACCAGCTTGAGGATCTCTATAGCCGCATTGGAAAGTTGGAGTCGGGCAGGATCGGGGTGAAGTTGACCGATGAGATCTCTGCTGGTTTAACTGAAAAACTAGCCAGGGAGCCGACAGAAATAGGCGGTCGGCCAATTGAAAAGATCAATAGAATGGATGGCGTAAAGTTTCTCTTCGCCGATGGCAGCTGGATGCTAATGCGTCCATCCGGGACCGAGCCAATGGTCCGGATCTACGGAGAGAGCGAAGATAGAGAGGATCTCCAATCACTCCTTGATCTAGGAAAGAGATACTTGCTCGATGATTAGCGGGAGTTTTATATGGCTCAGATCGAGAACAAAAAGGGCAAACGGTCGCAATGGATGGGGATGATCGTCACGGGTATGCTGACGATAATGCTTTGTCTGACCATAAATTACAGTGCCTTTTCCGAGTTGAACAAAGAAGCCATCGAGAATCGTGGGCTTGAGCAGCGTATCGAGAATATTACTTCCGAGAACCTCGGATTGCAGGAGCACATACATTTTTTGAAGAACGATCCCGGCACTATTGAAAGGGAAGTTCGAAAATTCGGCCTTCGACGGCCAAAGCAAAAAGTTCCCGTGCCGACAAACAGATAAGCGGAGAAGTTTGTTTGTCAGCACATTTCCGTCCAAATAAATCCGCCTTTTGCCTATCAACTCCGCGTTACCTTCAGGACAACCTTCCAAAATTAAATAGCGGCTTGTGTATCCAGAACACAAGCCGCACCACTCTTCCAAAATACTGTTTGGCCGGCCGCCGCGATCCACCAATGTTCTGACCGAGCCTGTTCACCGTTGAGTCGGTTTGAAATGGGACGGGTCGGGGATTTTACACGGCACCCTGCGATATCTACAATTCTATTAGTTACAGATCGACCTAACTAATCCAAGATATGCGCAGGACTGTCCTTATAACCGTAATAATTACAATTCTTTTTTCTACTATCCCGGTCGCCGGTTGCAAGGTCGCTCCTGCGGGATCGGTTCCCGAAGGCTCGCGTCCTTCAACGCTCAGTAACGCTGAAGCTGTCGCCGCGAACGCAGCAACTCAAACGGAATCGACGCCAACTCAAAGCGACGGTCAGCCAAGGACGATCCGCGATTTCTTTATTGCACTTCCGGAGAAATATTTTGTGCTCGAGGGCTGCGAACGGGAGAAAGACGAAGGCTGCAGAAAGGCCAAAGTCGATTATCTCAAGACTTTTGTTGAGGTCGAGGATTCGGCCAACGGATACTTAAAGGCCGGGTGTGATGGAGCACAAAGCTGCCTTGAGATGACAATATTCAAGAAGCTGGATGGTACATATCTGGTCGCCGTGTCCACTGAAGCGGAACTGATGAACGAGCAGTACTTTCTCGACTATAGCGGCGGCCGGTGGAGTGACGTTTCGGCGAAGGTAGTTCCCGGGTTCACAAAGAAAAATTTCTATGAATTACCGAGGCGGGGCACAACCGTAAAGGTCTTTGAAAAAAGGATCGTGGAAAAAGGGGACGATTACGAGATCGGAGAAAAGGGTGCGAAGTTGTACGACCTTGTCTGGAAGGACGGCAAGTTCTCAAGAACGAAGTAACGCCGTATGCCGGACTACAAGCTCTTTTACTCGCCGTACTACTATGCCGAGATCGGCGAGGGCCACGTTTTTCCAATCCGAAAATTCGAACTCGTCCGCGACTGTTTGGTCGCCGAAGGAACCGTCAAACCGGGCGAAATAGTTGAACCAGAACCTGCCGTGATCGCCGATCTGCTTCTCGTTCACACCGATGACTACATCACGAGACTGATCAATGGTGAGTTGACCGCGAAGGAGTTGCGGAAACTGGGCTTGCCCTGGTCTGAGTCACTTGTGCGGAGGTCGCTGCACGCAATATCGGGAACGATCAATGCATCGCGTTTTGCTCTGAATGACGCCGTCTCTTCTAATCTGGCTGGGGGCACGCATCATGCGTATCCTGATCGGGGAGAAGGATTTTGCGTGCTGAATGATGTTGCGGTTGCCATCCGCGTCCTCCAGCGGGAAGGTTTGGCGAAGCGATTCCTGATCGTCGACTGCGATGTACATCAGGGCAATGGTACCGCTTTCATCTTTCACAACGAGCCGGATGTTTTTACGTTTTCTATGCACGGAGCAAAGAACTATCCGCTGTTCAAGGAGCGATCAACGCTCGACATTGAGTTGGCCGACAAAACATCCGACGACGAGTTCCTGAGCATTCTCAGCGAGGCTTTATCCCGCATCATCACGCATGACCCGGACCTCATATTCTACCTTGCCGGTGCAGATCCGTATGAAAACGATAAGCTCGGACGTCTTGGCCTATCGATAGAAGGGTTGCGGCGAAGGGATGAGCTGGTTCTGGAGTTCGCCCGAGCACGCGGTGTGCCGATCGTGACGACGCTGAGCGGCGGATATGCCAAGGATATCGCCGATACGGTCGAGATCCATTGCAATACCATCCGGACGGTCAAGTCCGTTTTCTTTCCGACAGTCGCCATGGCCGTCTAGACGGCTCGGCGTTCAAGCAATAAGCGAACGCCGTCCAATGTCAGATTTTCATCAACGATATCTATCAGGCTTGAATTGTTAGACAGAAGTACCGCAAATCCTCCGGTCGCAATTACCTGCACAACTCCCCCTAGTTCAGTCTTGAACCGCTCGAGCAGTCCTTCAACCAGGCCGATGTATCCATAGAACACACCGGACTTGATCGAAGCTTCGGTGCTGTTGCCGATCACGGCTTCCGGTTCCTCTATCGATACCAGCGGCAGCTTCGAAGTTTTTAAGTGAAGGGCCTCTGCGAGCATCTTCATTCCAGGGGCGATGATCCCGCCGAGGTACACGCCTTCCTTATTGACGGCGTCGATCGTCGTTGCGGTGCCGAAGCTGCATACGACCACAGGTGTTCCATATTTAGCGGCCGCAGCTGATATGTTCACGAGGCGGTCGGTGCCCGCCGCGGTCACAGGCTCATAATTTATTGTTACACCGAAATCGAAGCTGTGGTCGATGAAGACGGGAGTTACTTTCAATAGCTCCTGCGACGCCTTGCTGAAAGTTTCGTTCACCTCGGGCACGACCGAGGTTATGGCAACAGTGTGGATGCTAAAAAAACGCTCGTGAACGTAGCGTAAGCGATCAAATAGGAGCTCGTCCACTGTATAGTCGCGAACGGTCGGGATGACGAATTTATCGATGAGCGAAGCAGACTCAAAAACACCCAATTTAGTGGAAGAATTGCCGATGTCGATGGCAAGAAGCATTTATCCTTGAAGGGGCAGACCGTCGTAAACGACATTCCAGCCATTTCTTCGGCTCGTCCTCAAGCTTTTTGTAAACCACTCGAGAGCGGCGTTCGGGTCGTCGTATAGCTGAACCGCCGGATGAACTTCACGAGGATCGACACGGCAAATGGCGGCACCGGCAGTCGCACTTTTAATGCACAGCAGCGCGACCATATTGTTTTTCTGAAGCACGGCCGTGCGGACGAGAACATCGTCCAGATCGATGTCAAAATCTTCGAACTCGGACAACTCATCACTGAATTCGTCGTCGAGGTCAAAATCGGATAACTGATCAAAATCGCTGCTCATAAAACTCCAACCCGCAAACTGACTGGCAACGGGCGTAGCTACAAATTACACCGCTCGGGCGAAAAGTTCAATTCGTACTTAACCTCCGCAAAGTTTTTGACGAGCATTTCCTCAGTGATCTTGTTGCCGGTCCTGCGGTCGACGACCTCCCGCCATATCTCGTTCTCGCGAAAACTCCGGCCATCTCGCTGTAGGAAACGATGGTTCTTCTCAAACACATGATAGCTGTGAGGCGTTTCCTGATCCGAGAGGATCGCTCCCTTAAGGTGTTGAGCGGTCAGCCACAATTTGATCTGAAAGGTCATTTCGGTCGGATTGAAAAAACGCAGATCAATGTAGTTGTAGAAAACACCGGCACCGCTTCCAAAGGGCAGCACGCGGTTCTCGTCGGGAAAAGGGTCAAAGCTATGATGATGTCGTTCAGCGATCTCCAGCGGCGTGTGAAGAGCCATCCAGTAAAGCAGATTTGCAAGCTGACACAATCCGCCACCGACACCGCGGACCACCTCGCCGCGGGAAAGCTGCATTCCTTCGCAATAGCCTTTTTCGGCGGTCGCCTCGCCGACCTGCCTCCAGAAAGAAAACGTCTCGCCCGGTTTGATAAGCAAACCGTCCATCGTGGGACACGCGATCTTCAAGTTCTCGACCTTATTCTCCTGAAGCTGCGGATCGGAATTGCCAAGCCTCCTTCTCAATAAGGATTGGTGCTTCTTGCACGAATAGGGAAGATCGGCCGCCGATCGTTCGATTGCAAAGGCTTTGCGCTTCGAAAGATCATCCAGCCGCCGCAATAGACGTTTCTGCCCGATGCGGGTCTTGTAGAGCACAGGGTGAATTTCCGAAAGTCTTTTCCGCATTTAGCTTTTGCTGCCAGCAGGTTCAGTCCGCAATTTCTCGACATCTCCCGCCTGAATTATCGAGATACGGCCGTCGGATCCTCTGACCCGAAGCGCACCGTTAGATTCGAGTCCGTCGGTCACGCCTGTTATTGTTTCATTGTCTGTTGAAACTCGCACGTGTTTACCTGAAAAATAACTTGAACGCCTTTTCCATTCTTCGACGATCTGCTTCGGCCCTTCCCCGCCATTCAGAACGTCGTAGAAATACGACAGATATTTTGTCAGTGTTTCCGCCAATTCATCACGAGATACAGGCGTATTCGTCTCCGCCTCGATCGAGGTGGCGAGGCTGGCTATTTCGACGGGGAAGTTCGATGAGCGGACGTTGATGCCCACGCCTACGACAACTGCAAGGCCCTTCGATGTTTCGGCCGTTTCGGCCAGGATGCCGCTTATCTTTTTTTCATTGACCAGAATGTCGTTGACCCATTTGATGTCGGGATTTATACCGACCTCAACAAGAGTATCGTGCACGGCTACGCCCGTCATTAGGGTAATGAGCGAAAGGAATTTCGACGCGATCTTTGGGCGGAGAACCACGCTGAAATAGAGCCCGGCATCAGGAGGTGATATCCAAGCTCTGCCATGACGCCCGCGACCGGCCGTTTGCTCGCTAGCCACGATGCATAGAC
>JANNNS010000020.1:0-8209 GCA_031398645.1 Acidobacteriota bacterium | reverse complement strand
GATGCCGATTCACCGAGAGCCAGAACATAGACTGAGCCGTCCGGCCCGATCGATATCTCGTGTATCTCGCGCAGCGGCGAATCAAGCAAGGCAAACGGCCTTCGATCTGCGCCGAATTTCAGCACCAGCCCATTCGAATCCGTACCCGCGAAAAGATTGCCCGCTTTATCGACAGCGAGCGTGATGATGTGCGAATCGCTGGTGTCGAACAGCAGGGAAGATTCCGGTGTGGCGTTGGCTGATCGCACGCGATAGATCTTGCCGCTTTCGCCGGTGCCGACCGCAATACTCCCATCGGCCATAACGGCAAGCGACCAGATGTACTTCTCTTTTGCGTCAAAATAGACCGCAGCCTTTCCGGCAGCATCGATCCGATAAACTTTGCCATCAGGCGACGTGGCCGCGAATACGTCTCCGTTCGCCGCGACCGCAACGGCAGATACATTCAGTTCCGCAAGGTCAGTGAACAGAGAACCCGATCCGCCGGGCGTAATTTTGAAAACTTTTCCGTCGCCACCCGTTCCGAGATAAACGTTGCCTGCGGCATCGACCGCGCTCGACCAAACGTACGGCTGCTCCGTCTTGTATATCTCCGTCAGCCGCGGGGCAAGCGTAACAGCTCCGTTGCTGTCGATAGAAACATTCCGCGCGTCGCCTTTTAGAATGTCCGAGCGTGAGCTTACGGACCAAATGGCGGGTTCGGATGCTGAGGCATTGACAAAAGAAAGGATAAGGAATGCGAAAAAAAGTGAAGAACTCTTCATGCGTTTAAGAAAGTATAGGGCGTATCTAAACTGCTCTAAATATATGCTATCGCAATAGAAAAAGACACCTGGAAATTGTCCGGGTGCCTCGATCAACAAAGCGGATCATCGCCTAACGGGCGGTCTTTTTTGCCTCGGCCCGCTTTTGCATTTCGACGACGACCGCGTCCTCACCCTCGAGAAATGCGAGTGCGTTGCGAAGCTCATGCGCGTCACCAGTGATAAGCCGGGCGCTTCGCTCGCGGGTCAGATATGCCCAGAACCACTCGAACATCACGGCGAAACGGTTGCGGAAGCCGATGAGGAAAAAGACGTGGAGGAACAGCCAGAACATCCATGCGATAAACCCCTTCAGCTTTAGCCCGAAGACGTGTGCGATCGCTTTGCTGCGCCCGATCGTGGCCATGGTACCTTTGTCGACGTATGTGAATCTCGTCCGCTCGCGGCCCTTGATCTCGGCGAGAATGTTTCTGGCGGTCGAGGCGCCCATCTGCATCGCGGCGGGCGAAACTCCGGGAACCGGCGTGCCGTCTTCCTGTTTGATCGAGGCCATATCGCCTATCACGAAGATGTTCCTGTGATCTTTCAGGCTCAGGTCGGGCTCGACGAATACGCGCCCGGCTTTGTCCGTCTCGACCCCAAGTTTCTTGCCGAGCGGAGATGCGGCGACGCCCGTTGCCCACAAGACGACATCGCATTCGATCCAATCGTCACCGACCTTTACCTTGCCCGGAGCAATATCCGTGACGAAGCTGTTCAGTCGAACATCGACTCCCAGGCTCTCCAACTGTTGCTTTGCGCTTTCAGTCAGGTCAGGCGTAAATGTCCCCAATACACGATCCGATCCCTCGAAGAGAATGACCTTGGTCTTGCGCGTGTCGATCTTTTTGAAATCTTTCGCGAGAGCCTGTCGGGCGATGTCCGCGATCGCTCCGGCGAGTTCGACGCCGGTCGGGCCGCCGCCGACGATGACGAAGTTGAGAGGTAGATGTTCGCCGTTGAGATAGGCTTCACGTTCAGCGAGTTCGAACGCGAGCAGGATGCGTCGACGCATTTCTACAGCGTCTTCGAGCGTTTTCAATCCCGGTGCGGAAGTTTCCCAATCGTCGTGACCGAAGTATGAATGACGTGCACCAGCAGCGACGATCAGATAGTCGTAGCCGACGGTCGAGCCGTCTTCGAGCTTGACGGTTTTGTTCGCGTGGTCGAATTCGGTGACTTCGCCGAGCAGGACGTCGACGTTCTTTGCGTCGTGAAGGATGCGGCGGAGCGGCTGGGCGATCTCGCCCGGGCTGAGCACGGACGTGGCTACCTGATAAAGAAGCGGCTGGAATACGTGGTGATTCTTGCGGTCGATGAGCGTGACGCGGACGGGCTTGTTCGCCAGTGCCGACGCCGCCCACAGCCCGCCAAATCCACCGCCGATGATAACTACTGTGACATCGTTTTTCATTGGAATACCTCCAATCTATAACGCGAAAAGTGAGTCAAGATTCTTCCACAAAGGGCTCGGATGTTCCGAGGACAAGAACTTTGTCGGGATCATGCCAGTCACGCTTGCAGTGACGACATTGTTTGGCGTCGATCGTTCTCAACTCCTCCCCACAAAACGGACACGGTCCTGTCTGCAGACCCGGTACGTTGACTTCACCGCAGTGGTCCACCCAGAATTTAGCATCCCTCAGAGAGAGGTTGGCGAGTCGTTTCAGTTCAGTGATCGCCGTGATCGTCTTTCCCGCCACTTCATCAGTGACTCGCGGATCGTTGAAAGGGATTTCAATCCCACAGCAGGTACAGCGTGAAGATGAAGCGGAAAGGTTATTCATGACCCGACATACTTTGCGTATAGCGATCTAGCCGCGGAAATATCGTCCGTGCCCTTGATTATGGCACGTCCATCAGTAAAGACGGTCAGCTCGGTGGCATTGTGACTGAAGCGGAGAAGGTATTCGTTGACGCGGACCTCGCCGAGCGGGGCGAGTTTTTCGGCGAGGGCTTTCAGATCGATCTTCGTCGGGTTCGGCGGGGCGATCTGGACGGCGTCGCGGCCGCAGAGGACGGCGGAGAATTCTTGCGCTTCGGCATCAAGAAACTCGAATTGACGGTGACCGCAGGTCTTGCAGTCCGGGTTTGGGGCAGCGAGTTTGATCTTTCGCCACTCGTTCTGCCAGACGTCGATCTGGATCAGCGATCGATGAAGTGAGCGAGTATCGCCCACCAGCAGTTTCAGGGCCTCTGCGACCTGGATCGAAGAGATACTCGAGATTATCGGCATTATCACTCCGGCGGTATCGCACGTCGGGGAGCTTCCGGCATCCGGCATTTCGTCAAAGACGCAGCGAAGGCAAGGCGTTTTGCCGGGGATGATGGTCATTGTCGTCCCATAGCTCGAAACAGCGGCTCCGTATATCCAAGTACGTCCGACCTTAACGCAGGCATCGTTGATGAGGTAACGAACCTGAAAATTGTCCGTTCCGTCGAGCACAAGATTGCAGTCTTCTATCAGCGCTTCGATATTCGAATTATTGACATCGGTGACGATCGACTCGACATCGATCTCCGAATTTATCTCGGCGATCCGCAGTTTCGCTGCAGCGGCTTTTGGTATTCGATTCTCGGCGTCAGCTTCTTTGAACAGAGTCTGGCGTTGAAGGTTCGTGTATTCAACAAAGTCGCGATCGACAATACGCAGTTTGCCTACACCTGCCCGAGCCAGCATCTCGGCGTGAGAAGCACCGAGTGCACCGCAGCCAATTATAAGGACCCGCGAATTCAGCAGCTTTTTCTGCCCTTCGCTTCCGATGCCGGGAAAGAGGATCTGTCGGCTGTATCGTTCGTTCATCACAGGTCGAATAGTTTCGAGATGATCCCACCGAAGCCCGAATCCAAACGTTCGTCATCGAATTTCGAACCACCGGATCGGCGGGCCATCATTGCGAGACGGCGTTGCTCGTCACGAAGACGAGAGCGCTCATCCTGGATCGCGATCTTTTCCTTTTCGCGCGCTCGGTCGATACCGCCATTTTCGATAAAGTCGATTATTTTGGGAAGCTCGCCCGCGTCAAACCAGACTCCGTGCTGTTTGCACATATCGACGATGACGCCCGACGACTTCGCAAAGTTGCTGCGGTTCATCAACTGTTTGCAATCCGGGCAGGGAACGTAGGAGATGGTCGCTGGTGCCGGGGCAGGGTGTACGTAGCTCCCGCTAAAACCTAGCATCGACGCTTGCTGCTCCTTATTCGAGCAAATGCTCTCGAACGTGACTCCGTCCGACCAAAATCCGCCGCATCTCTCGCATTCGAGAATTCCGATCGCGTCGATCCTCAAGGATTGCAACTTTACCTTGCATCTCGGGCATTCGCCGACATTTTCGTCATCCAAAAGCTCTGCTCGATAGGCAGCGGCCCCACAATGACCGCAGAATTTGCTGCCAAGGAACATCATTCCAAGGCACGCGGTACAGCCGACCGTTCTGAGCCGCGAGCGGCAGAATTCACACTGAGACTTATCACTTGCGACCGCACCGCCGCAGTTTGGACAATTCAATGCTTCTGGCTGATTCATAGGCCGAGTTTCTTCTTAACGCCAGCCGCCATTTCATCTATCGGGGCTTTCTCGCCAGTCCATATCTCAAATTGCCGGGCACCCTGTGATATCAACATCTCAAGGCCGCCGATCGTAGGAACTCCTGCCGCCTTTGCGTTTCTGATCAGGAGTGTTTCGGTCGGGTTGTAAACAAGATCATAGACCAATTTTACACCTCTCAACTGCTCGGCAGTCGCTATTGAGTCATTCTCGTAATCGCCACTGGTTCCTAGCGGCGTAGTGTTGATTAAAACATCGGCCGCGCCGAAAGATCTTTCAGGAGCCAAAGTCGCTACTGGGATCTTAAACTCATCTCCCAATGCTTCGGCCTTGGCTGGGTCACGAGCGAACAGCGTCACGTTCGCGTTCTCTTGCTGCAAGGCATAAATACAGGCCCTGGCCGCACCGCCCGCACCGACGACCGATACGTTTATCCCACTTAGAGAGCCGAACTGGGCTTGCAGGGGAAGTATAAAGCCCGGAGCATCAGTGTTGTATCCTAAAAGCTTGCCGTCCTCGATCTTAACGGTATTGACTGCTCCTATCTTCTCGGCAGTCTCGTCAATACCGTCCAGATGCTTGATCACCGCTTGTTTATGCGGATTGGTGACGGAAAACCCTCTAAAATTCAGATCGACCTCTCGGGTTTCAGGCTTTACCATCCTCGACATGAACTCATCCAGATCGCTCACTTGAAGTGGAATGAAGACTCTATTCATGTCTGCCGCCGTGAACGCCGCATTATGCATCCAAGGCGAGACGGAATAGGTCGAATCGCCCGCGACGATGCCAAAGACCTCTGTCTGCCGGTCGAGGTGCTTCACCCGGAAGACGTTGGTCATATCCGCTGCTGATATTTGCCCCGGAGCGGTCTCTGCCCCGGCAGCAGGCGCGGCGAACGTCAGAAAAGCGCCGTGGGCTAATCCAAGGATTCGGGTCCATTTCCCAGCCTCGCCCATTGCTACCGGGATCAGGTGCTTGCCGGCAGCCTTAGCCGTTTGAAGCAGATTCCACAACGGGATCGCGTCGGTTATCAAATTCGCCTGTATAGCGATCTTTATGTGTGTTGCCGGAGTTGAACGGAGTCTCTCGTAAATTGACTCAACATTAGGAGCTGATCCAAAGAAGTCGTGATGTGAGACGATACGGTTTGACCAACGTGAGTGTGCCGATTCTTCAATGAAGTCTTCTTCAAAATCGCCGCCCCAGTATGAACGTTCGCGGCCCTGCGACCAGAATCGACGACGATCGTCAGTAGTCAAATGTCGTTGGCCGCCCTGTTCCTGTGGTCGAAAGGTTGCGAGCAGCGAACCTGAATGTGGTTGCTGTGGTGTCTCAACCCGATCGATCACCTTTGCGATCTCTTCCGGGTCGAGGCAATCAAACCGAATCTCGAGCAGGTCAGCCCATTTCGAAGAAGCCTCGATCTTCTCGAAGAGGCCGTCAGACGTTCTATCGCAAATGGAAACGCAGACCTTTCCGCTGTTCATTCGGAACTCGCGTTTCTCACCCTGTCAGCCGAGGATGGTAATTTGACAACAAAGCTGAGAGCAGCGATCAGGCATGCTATAACGCCGGTCGCGGCCGCTGTGACGATAAGCGTATTGCCGCTCTGCTTCACGGCAATCGCTGTAAGGGCCCATGCTACGGCAATCGGAACCAGGTAGTTCTTTAGAGAACTTCGGATAAAGATAGCAAACCCGGCCGCTACAAGTATCAGGATCGCCCCCAAAACCGCAGAAGAAGACGCACCATCGACCCGAAGGTAAACCAGCAGGATGGCGAAATTCACCAACGTGGCGGCAGAAAGCCAACCCAAGTAGAGCCCGAACGGGGCTTTAACCAAGATCGAATCCTTGAGAAGGTCAAGTTTTGAGGCTTTAGCTACAATAAATACCAAAGTTGCCAGCATCGAGGCGATGATCGCAAAGCTTATCGCTATCTGATCCGAATGCCAGAAAAATATCCAGGCGCAGTTAAGGGCACATGACAGTATATAAGGTGAGCGAAGCGGGCGGAGGCGGGCGAGGTTCCCAGGAAAGATCTGGTAAAGGCTAAAAGCAATGAGGCCGAGGTATATCAGGCTCCAGATCGAAAACGCATAACCCGCCGGCGTGATCACGGTTTGGTATTTGTCCGAGATCTCGGCGGGCGTTACACCATTTACGTAACCGGCGGCGGCGATCGAGTTAAACGCGATCGTTCCCGCAGTAGCCGCCAAGACCAGAACCGCCCGGATCTTATCAGTCGCACTAGCATTTTCTGTCATCTTATATTGAGTGTAAGGAAGGCCGTGACGGCAGTCAATGTTGCGAATTTCGCTGCTTTCATGCGGATTTAGTTTCGCAAATTCACGATTTCGTATGATAATGACCGAAAACGTAAAGTTTTGTAAAGAGAGTTTGCGCACAGAATGGAATATTCCAACGAAAAACGAGCCGATTGCGTCCAATTGGAGCTTTGGCATTGTGTTTGCCTAAGTTTAGGTGACGCACTTTCCCTCTTCCCCGATGCGTATACGAAAGAGGATGGAAAGAGGAGTTTTTGTAGTAATGGATACGTTAAAGAAACTAATGCTTGGGCTAGTAATGATCGCGGGGCTTTCGCTCGCGGCATCAGCCCAGCGGAATGATGATCAGAAAAAGCCGCCGCCTAAGGATCCGCCGCCGAAGGTCGAACCGCGTGGCGATAAACCGCCACCGCGTCCGCCGCGTGACCCGAAGAAGCCGGGTTCAGAATATTCGGTAGCGTGGCGAGAAGAGAATCGCTTCACGGCATAACTCAGTTCGATAAACTAGAAGCGGTCATCCAGATAGGAAGGCCGCTTTTCTGCGCCGGCCGTTAGCGGGACCGGTCGGATTTGCCTTGTGTTTGAATGGAAAAGGGGTTACATTTAGCCTGTTTAACAGATTAAGAATTCTAATTCTACGCCTTAACGGTTGGTTCTTGTATGCCAGCATACAGAACTTTTGTGGCGAATGGACTAGGTTCTTAACCTAATTGCCAAAAAATGAAGACACATTTGTGTCTTCGGACTTAAGCAGCCTGTTGATGATTCACCCTTGTCCAGGTTGCTATTTGGGAGATTTTACGACTTTCGAGTCGTTGGTAGCTCCCGCGTTTATTACTCAAGGACTCGAAAAAACAATGGAGGATTCGAAGATGGACGAGATCAAGACTAATGTCCCCAAGACATTAAGATATCTGATCGTACTCACGATGCTGGTAGCAGTAGCAGCAGTGGGATATACGTTCTTGCCTGAAGCCGAAGTATCGGCACAGGTAGGAGAAACAAAACCAGGCGCGGAATCCGTGGAAGCTGAAGTGGCAACACAGGCAATGATCGATTTTGCATTGAACCTGAAGACCGCATCGGAGTACACGGTGTACGCAGAAAGAGGGATTACCGAGAAGGGTAATTCGGAGATCCGAGGAACGAAAGGCGACGCGATGAGAACGGCAGAAGGCCGCAAGTCGACGAAAGAACTTTCGAACTCGATCGCAGCATTGAGACAGCTGCCGTGCTCTGAGCTGAAAGGCGGAGAGTTGGCAGGAAAAGTATTCACGCCGGGCGTATATTGCCTAAACTCAGCAGAGTTGAACGGCGAGATGGTGATCGACGGACAGGGCAGTGCAGCGGGAGCATATATCTTCCGCGTGGCCGGAACGTTGAACGCCAAGAGCGGATCGAGCATTCGACTTGAGAACGGAGCACAGGGCGGAAACGTCTACTTCGTAGCAGAGAATGCAGAGATCGGCAGCGACGTAGCATTCAGAGCTAACGTATTGGCAAGCGGCAACATCAAGATCGGATCGGGCTCAACCGTGACGAACAAGGTGTTGGCAACCGGCAGCGT
>JANNNS010000320.1:0-17822 GCA_031398645.1 Acidobacteriota bacterium | reverse complement strand
CACATTGGAACCGTAGGGTTCAAAACCTAATGAGACGGTGGTTGACTCAGCGTCGGATGCTTCTACAGCGAGCGGACTGACCTGGCCGGTCAAGGCGTTCAAGATCTCTACGCGATTCCCTGTCGAACGGAATGTGATCTTCACGTTCCGTTTCTCATTTGACGTGTTGGCCACAAAATATAGTTCACCGTCACCTATCTTCCGATGAACGCTGCCGAAGCCTTCGCCGGATGGAGCGATCGCCGCGTCCGGCTTGAGCAGCTCTGCGAGCGCCGTTCCTACCTCTTCATCTGTTTGAACAAACTTCACCGTGGGATAGGTTCCGGCTGCCATTCGCTGGATCGTCGTCTTCAACTCGTCATTCTGAGCCTGGGTCGCCGATAAGCCAGGCACAGCGGACGGCAATTTTCGTGCAAAGACAACAACGCCGCCCGACTTCGCAAATGCCTCGATCTTTCGAAGCGACGCCAGAGGCATACGCTCAACGCCCGGCAAGACCACCGCGCGATGCCGACTGGAGCCGAGAACTAGTTCCTTGTTCTGTATGCTGCCGATCTCGTCGAGAATAGTGTCGTCGAAGAAATCGAGATTGAAGCCACTCGAAAAGATCGCGGGCATTATTTTTTCGCCTACCAGTTCCCGTTCGGCTTCGATCAGGTGAACCCGGCCGGCGGTGAAGTGCGAATATGCATCGGCGTTCGGCAGGTAAAGAGCTACGTCGTTTCTCGGTTCGCCTTGCTGCATCAGGTAACTCATACGCTGCAAATATCGGGCAAGATCCGGCATAACTATCCACCACGGATTTCGATCCGAATATTCTCCGGCGGCATAAAAACGCCAGCCGGGATATTCGACCTCCGGCGGCGTGTATGCCCATCCGTGACCTATGAGTTGGTTGATGCCCTGTAGAAAATGAACGTCGGCCTCAGCCTTCATATCGAGCGGCGTCGCTCGGAACGATGGCGAATGAAGCCACGTCCATGTTTCGGACGAGGTCACCTTTCGCCCATAGATGTGATTTGCAGAAGACGCCCAGCGTGCCGCCCGAACAACCTTCCACTGTGCTCCTTCTCCATCAGAGATATCAGCCCATTTGTTGCTCGACAGTGATGCCGGCGGCAGCCCGTAACCTTGAATGCGAAACCGGGTACCGTTCTGTTTAGACCAAGCCTGCATCGGGATCATGAATCGATCGTTGAAAAGCTCCGTGATCGTCCTTCCCCAGTCATACCTGATATCTGGCGTTTTCGGCCCTATGTCGGCTACAAGCGCTGGAAGATAAGGCGTGAGGTCATAGCCCCGCCGCTTTTTGAATTCTTCGAGAAATCCGTCGGTCCAATCCTGGTTGTAAACCTCCAGGCTGTCGCAAAAAACCGAGTAAGGAACGGTAGTTTTATCGAACGCCTCGAATAAGCGGTCGCCCGTATTCTTCAGATAATTGTCAACGGAGGGTCTATCCAGGTGGTTCAAAACATAGCCTTCGGCACCGAACGACGGCCGTTTGACTTGCATGCCGCTCTTTCCTCCGATGAAGAACAAGACCTCGGCACCAGCGGCACCAGCCGGAATCCAGACATTGTCGTCGCGGATGTCGGTCAAAGCTTGAAGGTCATTTTCCGCGACGGTATTGCCCCCGTACTTCGAGAGAAATGCTCCAAGAAAATGTTCGGCATCGATCATCGACGGAACGGGAATGCGACGTGTTTGGGTGTCAATCTTCACTCGTTCAACGCGCAACTGGCCAGCCGCTTCGGTGATCGGCGTTTTCGCCCCGCCAAACGACCAGCCGCTTCCGAGCGTCAGATCGAATCGCATTCCTAGTTCCTTTGACTTCGCGGCGGCAAACTTTAGCATTTCCAAAAACTCGTCCGACAGATAAGCCAGATTTTTATGGCCAGTCTTCGGGTCATCCGGCAGCAAAGGGTAAACGGGCTGGACCTCGACGCCGCCGATGCCGCCTTCCTTCATCGTCCGCAATTCCTTTTCTATTTGAGCCTTCGTGACAGAGGGGCCGAACCACCACCAACGCATCATGATCCGGGTGTTGTCCGGCGGATTCTCAAATCCCTTGCGGACGTCAGCACTCGATTGACCGAATACCAAGCCGTGTAGAAAGAAGATAGTGATGACAAATGTGAGGATCGGAGTCTTTAGCATATTGAATTGCATTCCTCTGGCTAATTATTGTTTGCGGAGAAGGCTTGGTACGCCTTCTCGATCGTCGCGGCATCCGCGTTACCTGGCGAGATAAAGAGACGGTAGCGAAATGCGATCGACCTTCCAGCTTTAAGCGTAAGTTTTCTTTGAGCGTTCCCGGCATCAAACGCCCTTTGCCCGAAGGGATTTAGAGCAAGAAGGCCGTAGGGACGAACCATCATTCTCGCAGGAAAGTTCGGATTTCCGGGTGAATCGAAAACCGCGATTGTTACGTCCTCAGTTCCGATCCTGCCGGTGACTGCTGCCCATTTTGCTGACGTTCCCCAGAGGGAATTCCCCTGAAGCCCTTCGCTGGTAAAATATCTCCCGCTCAAGGCATCCTTTACTGTTCTATCGGAGATCGCGCCCGCAGCAGAGGTGATCTTCACCGGGAACTGGTCGTCCTGCTGAAGCTGAACGTTCAAATGTAAGGCGAAGAAACCTTCTTTGTTGTCGCCAAACACCACATCCTCGTTCACGGCTATCAGGGTAGTGTCGCGGTCGATCCATCTAACCGAGCCCTTCGCATAGAATGTGAATCGGGTCGTTTCCAAGAGCATCGATTTCCCTTTTGGATGTACCCAGTGAGATCGCGTTACCAGTTCGCCGATGCCCTTACCGCTTTTCGAACTGACGATCTCCTTCAAAACTATCCGGCCCATTCGTTCAAGCTCTTTCGGCGTTCGAAACGCAGAGGTGTTCCAGAAATCGATCCCGTTCACATCGCCGTACACCAGTGAACTGCCGACCTGATGTGGGTGATTGATCGTCTCGTTGTCCCGGGTCTCGATCGGGAAACCACGCGTCAGATAATTTCCACCTGCCGACATTATTGGGAACAGGACTGGCCGACCGATCCGTTCATCCCAGCGGTAGCTCGTGAAGAGCCTGCCGTCAAGCTCTACATCCACCCGTGAGCGGTCTTCCCGACGGACGACCTTGAACGTCTGCGCATCAGCAGTAGAGCTCAATAGGAGCACGGCCAAAGCTATCGTGGCAAAACGGATCATTTCTCGATGCGAAAAACCTCTATTAGATCGTTAGAAACCGGGCTGCCGTCGGCATTCGTCGGCATTACGTCCTTCATAAATAGCCACCAGCGTTTGCAGACGTCTGTCTCTGCGATCGCGGCCCAGCGTTCATCGGATTCGATCTCAGCATAGCCGAAAAGCTGGCTCGTAGTTGGATCGAGAAAGATCGAGTAACTTTCTACCCCGTGATCCTTCAACGTGGCTTCGAGTTCTTCCCAGATCGGCTGGTGGCGCCGCTCATATTCGTTATGAGCGTCTAGGTTAACCTTCATGAGGAAAGCCTTTCGCAGCATTAGTTTGTTTCGTGAAGCATCTGCACAGAACTGTCATTGATCTCGAACTTTTTGCCTTTCAAGAGCGTCAACACCTCGGCACCCGCGAGCAAAACCGGACCGTACCCGTGAGCTGCATAAGAGCTGATCGGCCGATGGTAGTAGAACGCCGGATCGAAGCCCATTCCCGTACCAACACATGTGCCTTCGACCTGCCCTTTCGCATTGACCTTTGTCGTCACGGCGTTCCACGCCAGCAGCGTCGCAGGAGCAAATGTCTTGCCGTCGATCCACCCTCGATTTATTCCTCGAGCGTATGAGTAAGCATAGATCGCCGTAGCGGACGTCTCTAAATACGAATCGGTCTTGTCGAGCAATTGGTGCCACAACCCGGAGCCTGATTGATAGGCCGCCAACCCGCGTGCATGGGCCTGATACAACTGCAGGATCTTTGCTCGATTCGGATGATTCTCCGGCAAGACCTCAAGCAGTTCGGCCAGAGCCATAAATGCCCAACCGTTCGCGCGAGCCCATCGAAACTCCGGATGCGTCGGCATTGACTCGACCCATCCGTGCATGAAAACGCCCTTTTCCTTGTTGAACATTTTGTCCGAAAAGAGGAGAACCTGCTTCGTGGCCTCATCGAAATATTTTCTGTCGCCCGTCAGTTTACCCATCTGAGCGATCGCCGGTACTGCCATGAACATATCGTCCAGCCACAAAGTGTTTGGCTGTGGACGATTGCGGCCCAGCGTACCGTCGGCGAGGCGGTACTGTCCGGTCATGATGTGGTTCAATCCGCGTTCAAAGATAGGTTTAAGTTCAGATCTGTTGCCGGCCCTTGCGGCCTTTATCATCGCGGCGGACATTGCTCCTGTGTCGTCCAGCGTTCGCGGATTTAAGAGGTTTCTCAGCGGCATTCTGCCTTCCCACTCTTCGTAATGTGCCGATGGCTTGCGAAAGGCCGCGGCCGACTCGGCGATGAAAGCGAGCCGCTTATCCACGTACTCTTTATACTTCGGATCGCGGGTTGCCTCGCTCGCCAGAAGCATCCCGGCGTAGGTCACGCCCCATTCGTAGGACACTATCCTAAAATCACCCCGCTGAAGAATTGTGTTCTGATCGATCTTCGAGGCGTCGGTAAAGAGCTCACCGGTTTTCTCATTCGCGAATGACGGCGGTGTCACTCCATTCAAATAGGCGTGGACACGACCGATCACCGAGACAACATCTTCTTGCTTTGGAATCCCGTAAGGTATCGGATAGTCCGGCTTCAGAAGATGCAATGGTGTCGTCGCGTCCGTTTGGGCAAAGAGCGGTTGACACAAGAGAGAGACAAGGATAAACGCCGCAATTTTTCTCATAGAAGTATCTGGCTGAACAGTAAATAGCGAACTCGTTCGAGCTTCTAATCCAGTGTCAGCGAAAGTCGTGTCACGGATGCCGGTGCGAATTTATAGACCAATTTTCCTCCGGCACCGACGGTCACATTTTCATCTCGGGGAACCAGCCCATTCGGATCGGCAAACGTGTTCTTTGCTCTAATGTCTGTCGAAGAAAGCACACGAGCTTTCGCGGAAGCGATCTTCGCTCCGCCGATGTTAATTTCCGTTTCGCGGCCGTTCTTTGCATCCGGATTAACTGCCGTCAATGTGACCGTCTTGCCGCTGATCGAGGCCGATCCGTTCAGGCCCCAGAAATTTGCCGGAATCTCTTTGCGCTGAGCATCAAACCGTGCAAAACCGACACGGGGCGAAACGAACTCGGTTCGCACCGCTGTAGCTCCAGCGTGCGGCATATGCATTTCGAACACATGATAGTTAGGCGTTAACACGAATTTGTCCTCGTAAGTATGGAAGAGTGAATGGATCGTATTTACCAACTGAGCCGGATTCGCCATCACGACCTTATCTGCATGCCGCTGAAATGTGTCCAGATTCAATCCGGAGATCAAAGCATCACGCAGCGTGCCGGCATATGCATAAAGATAGCCGGCCGGCATATCCGCATCCTGCCAATGCCACGCTCCCCACTCGTCGACTACGAGCTTTACCCGATGTTCGCGGTCGATCTCGCCCATCACCTGCCAATGTTCGGTAATGAGAGACTCCATTCGGTCTGAACGCGCGATCAGATCGTACCATTCATTCTCATTGTATTGGGACGCATCTCCTTTGCCGGTCGTGTGGCAGTAATAGTGAAGCGCCCAACCGTACATTCGGTTCAGCTGGCCCATTCCTTTCTCCGTTAGCTTGGTAAAGAATTTACGTGTCCAGGCCAGATCGCCACCATTGGGCCCGGCTCCGATCAACCGGAGATTGACCCCGTATGACGGTAGCCAAGCGACAAACTTTCGGTACTCAGTAGCGTACTCTTCCGGTGTAAATTCGCCGCCGCAGCCCCATGACTCGTTGCCTACGCCCCAGAACGAAACGTTATACGGATCGGGGCTGCCATTCGCCGCCCGCTGATTCGACCACGTTGTCAAACCCGGCTTTGCGTTGCAGTATTCAAGCCACTGCATGAACTCGGACACGCCAAGGCTTCGAAGATTAGCCGCGAGATACGGCTGTGCACCGACCAGCTTGCATAAACGAATGAACTCATCCGTGCCAAACCAATTCGGTTCGTACTTCTGCGGACCTGAGTCTAGTTGTTTGTAATTCTCGGGAGCCTTGTAGGTTGTGTCGGCCCAAAAATTTACTCGTGTGGGACGCTTGTCCCGCGGCCCAACCCCGTCGCGCCAATCGTATTGGTCGGCAAAGCAACCTCCGGGATAACGGATCACGCCGGGCTTTAATTTCGCGAGGGCATCGACCAACGACTTCCGAATTCCATTTATGTTTGGGATCTTTGACTTCTCGCCGACCCAGATCCCGTCGTACACGCCGCCGCCGAGGTGTTCGACGAAATGGCTGTAGATGTTGGGATTCACCGTGCCGATCGGCTCGTTGATCAGGATCTCGATCCGCGAGTCAGGTGCCTGCGAATACGCGGCCCGCGGTGCTATCAATGCGGCGGAACCGGCCAGTGAAACATTCTTAAGAAACTCTCGCCTTTGCATGGTCATCGAAATGTTCTCCAAAAAGGGGTGCGGACATCCGGAGTGACAAGCACCTCAGAAAACCGCTTAACTAGCTTTTTCGTAACCTACCTGATATATTGCCCGAAGACAAAACCATTACTTCTGAACCGAACTGTTGAACAAAGGATTACTACTGCTTGCGGACCGTTAGTTGTACTGCGTTTTTATATTATTCGGGCTGAGATTACAAGTCCAAATGCGGTGCCGAGCAATTTGGAAGATGTCGTTCATTGAGTTGATCGAGGAGTTTGATGATAAAAAGAACCGTTGCCTTTGCGTTTTTATCTCTCATCATGGCGTGGTCGGCGACCGCACAATCCTCGCCGACTAAAGACCTCTCGGGCGAATGGAGATTTGCTCTGGATCGTGCGAACGAAGGCGTCCAAAACAATTGGTTTAACCAATCTTTGAAGGACAGGATCAAACTTCCCGGCGTCCTTCAGTCACAAGGCTTTGGCGACGAGATCAGCACAAAAACTCCATGGGTTCTTTCACTTTACGACCGCAATTGGTTCGAGCGCGAAGACTATAAAGCCTTCACAAAACCGGGGAACGTCAAAGTTCCCTTCCTCTCACAACCGCCGCGGCATTACGTCGGCGTAGCATGGTATCAGCGTGACATAACGGTATCCGAAAGTTATCGCAGCAAACGTATAGTTTTGACGCTCGAACGACCGCGATGGGAAACGACCGTCTGGATCGGCGACAGAAAGATCGGAAGCCGGCGAAGCCTGGTCGCTCCTCACGAATTTGACCTTGGCATGATCGAGCCAGGCGATCACCGTTTGACGATCCGCGTTGACACGTCGATGCTCCTTCCCTACCGTCCTGACGCCCACGGCGTTTCCGATTCGCTTGGGATGAGTTGGAATGGCATTACGGGAAAGATCGAGCTGGCCGCGACGTCGCCGGTCTGGATCGAAGATGCACAGGTGTACGCAACAAGCCCTAGCCAGCCGGTTGTGATCAAAGTGAAGATCGGCAATTCCACGGGTAAGGCAGGTAGCGGTACGATCGTCGAACCGACCCACCGAGTCAGCGTGCCGGTTAGCTGGACGGAGAACGGCGGTGAGGCTGAATTAAGGATTTCTTTTCCGGTTTCAAAAGGTGCCCATACCTGGAGTGAGTTTAACCCGATAGTCAACAAGATCAACCTGCGGTTTAAAGGCGACCATGCGGACGATTCCCGAGAGATAAGTTTCGGATTCCGCGATATCAAAGCCGTCGGCAAAGAATTCCAACTCAACGGCCGCCGTATCTATCTTCGCGGCACGCATCATGGAGGCGATTTCCCGCTGACGGGATACCCGCCGTCAGACATCGCTTACTGGCGAAAGATCTTCCAGATCAACAAGGACTGGGGGATCAACCACGTCCGGTTTCACTCCTTCTGTCCGCCCAAAGCAGCATTTGAAGCGGCCGACGAGCTAGGCATTTATCTCCAGCCTGAGCCCGGAATGTGGAACGAGGTCAGCCCGGGAACGCCGATGGAGAAAATGCTGTATGAGGAGACGGAGCTGATGATAAAGCACTACGGCAATCATCCGTCGTTCCTTCTTTTCTCGCCGAGCAACGAACCGAAAGGCCGTTGGAAAGAAGCCTTTGATAAATGGATCGCTCACTATCGCCTCGCCGATCCGCGACGGCTATCCACCAACGGCACCGGCCATACCGAGCGTGAGGTCCCAAACCTCGCCGTCGGCACCGACTACCTCGCGATGCAGCGTATCGGGCCGAAAATGCTCCGCGGGAACACCGCGTGGTTCGGGCAGGATTATGGCAAGTCGTTGGAGGAAATAAACGTCCCGGTCGTCTCGCACGAACTTGGACAATGGGTCGCCTACCCGGATTACGACGTCATCAAGAAATTTACCGGTTATATGCGGCCCGGAAACTTTGAGATCTTCCGTGATTCCCTTTCAAAGAAAGGCCTGCTCGCACGGAACAAGGATTTCGCCATCGCTTCCGGCAAGTATCAGCTGGCCGCCTACAAAGAAGAGATCGAGGCAAACCTGCGAACGCCGGGCATGGACGGCTTTCAGCTTCTCGACCTGCACGATTATCTCGGCCAAGGTACCGCGCTGGTCGGATTACTTGATGCATTCTGGGAAGAGAAAGGCTATGTCACGGCAAAGGAGTTCAAGCGGTTTAATAACACGACCGTTCCGCTTGCGCGGCTTGAAAAGCGCGTCTTTAAGGATAACGAAGAGTTTAACGCAAAGATTGAGGTGGCACATTTCGGAGCTAAGCCGATTGGAAATGCGGTTCCTTATTGGAAGGTGGTGGCCTACGGCGGAATAGTCGCAAGCGGTGACTTGAAATCCGCAAATATTCCTATCGGGAAGAACTTCAGTTTGGGAACGGTTTCTGTCGATTTACAGGACATTAGATCGAGAACTTTCTACTCTACGGTCGATAAACAGAGTACTCAAAAGCAAGTCGACGCGGCCTACCAATTTAAACTTGTCGTTGGCTTAAAAGGAACGACCTTCGAGAATGACTGGGACTTCTGGGTTTATCCATCGGCGGTCAACACAGACGTGCCAAAAGGCGTCATGATTAGCCACGACTGGCCTGAGGCCCAAGCGATTCTCGCAAAAGGCGGCAAGGTCCTTTTCATGCCGCGCAAGGCCGACCTCGACTGGACCTCGCCGCCTCTGGATTGGGTGCCGGCTTTCTGGAATCGCCTGATGAATCCGGCATGGGGAAGAATGCTCGGCCTCTGGATCGACCACAAGCACCCGGCTCTGGCGAACTTCCCAACGGAAAGCTTCAACAACTGGCAGTGGACGGAATTGGTACGCGGAACGCGAGCAGTCAATCTCGACAGACTTCCGAAAGACCTGCAGCCGATCGTTCAGCCAATAGATGACTGGAATAGAAATTACAAACTGGGTCTGGTATTCGAGGCAAAGGTCGGCCGCGGAAGATTGCTGGTCGCGTCGCCCGATCTCGAAACAGGCCTCAGTGAACGCATCGCGGCACGCCAGCTCCGCCGCTCGTTGCTCGATTACATGGCGTCACCTCGGTTTGATCCGAAAATTCCTTTAACAAGTGAACAGATCGAATCGCTCTTTTTCGACACGCGAATAATGAAGCGGCTTGGAGCGGTAGCGAGCGCACAAGGTGAACCAGCCAATGCGATAGACGGCGACCCGAACACTTTCTGGGTCGCCGGCGACCCGCGTGGCGCCTCAAGACAGGATCAGGAACTGACCATCACTTTTCCCAACGCGGTCTCATTCTCAGGCGTGGTCGTAATGCCGCGGCAGAACGGCCGCGAGCACGAAGGCGATGTTCGCGATTACTCGATCCAAATCAGCGATGACGGCTCTTCGTGGCGTGAGATCAAGCGCGGCCAGCTTGTTTCTACGTTTGACCCGCAAAAGGTCGACTTCGGTCGGAACGTGTCGGCAAGATTCTTAAAGTTCACCTCGCTCAGCGGTTTTGGTGCGGATAAGCAGACCGCTCTTGCCGAAGTTGCAGTTATATACACTGGTCCACAATTGCCGGAAGGTGAGACCGATCTTGAGTACAAACGGGTCCGATCCGCCTCGCCCGACATCGACGAAGGTGTGACGCCCGATGATCGGAAGCCAAGGAAGCCTTAGAAGATCGCTAATGGCTAACAGCTAAAAGCTAGCAGCTATTTTCAAACGGAACGTGACATTCCCGCTCGGCGAACGGCGGAACCAACGATGCATCATTTCGGGGAATACGGAAACACATGGGCACAGTTGCTGTCGCGGGCCAGCCTCTGGGTCCTGCTGGCCGTGGTCCCGATGTCCGCTCAATCGCTCTCGATCAAGTCTCAATTCCGACCGGGCGATCTTCCGTTGGTTCATCAAAACAAGATCGCGAACATAATATACTCTCGCGACGATCACAAAGTTGTTCAAATCGCTGCATCGCATCTCGCCCTCGACATTGAACGAGTCACGGGAAAGAAACCACCGTTTGCCGGCGATATTGAGCAGATCGACACCGCCATCATCATCGGCACGCTCGGCAAGAGCACGCTGATCGATCGAATGGCCGCCAGCGGCAAACTTGACGTGTCCAAGATCCGCGGCAAATGGGAAAGCTTCATCATAACCACTGTCCAACGCCCGACGCCCAACATAAAACGAGCGCTCGTCATCGCCGGCAGCGACCGCCGCGGCACTGCTTTTGGGGTGTATGAACTCTCTCAGATGATCGGCGTTTCACCTTGGTACTGGTGGGCGGACGTGACTTCGGAAAAGAAGACGAGCCTCTACATCTCGCAGGGCACCTTCATAAGTCGCGAGCCTTCCGTCAAATATCGAGGCATTTTCATCAATGACGAAGATTGGGGATTGCAGCCGTGGGCGGCGAAAACGTTCGAACCGGAAACCGGCGATATGGGACCGAAGACCTACGCGAAAGTTTTCGAGCTGCTGTTGAGACTTAAGGCAAACACTCTCTGGCCAGCGATGCATGAGGTTACGAAACCGTTTAACTTTATCGCGGGAAATGCTCAGATGGCTGACGATCACGCTATTGTGATGGGCTCATCGCACGCCGAGCCGATGCTGCGCAACAACGTAGGCGAGTGGAAAGCGAACAAGGATGACTACAACTTCGTCACCAACCCGGGTGGCGTCACCGAATATTGGGACAAACGTGCCAATGAAAACCGAAACTTTGAAAGCATCTATACTCTCGGGATGCGAGGAATTCATGACAGTCCGCTGATCGGAACCAGATCACAGGCCGAACGCATCCCGCTTCTTGAAAAGATCTTCTCTGTTCAACGCGGGCTGATCGCGAAACACGTCAACCCGAACGTCGAGGCCGTCCCGCAGATCTTCTGCCCTTATAAAGAAGTACTCGCCGATTACCGCGCCGGCCTGAAAGTTCCCGAAGACGTCACGATCGTCTTCCCCGACGACAACTTCGGCTACATCCGCCAGTTCCCGACCGCCGAAGAACAGAAACGCAAAGGCGGCTTCGGCGTGTACTACCACATCTCATATCTCGGCCGCCCGCTCTCGTATCTTTGGTTGAATACGACCCCGCCTACTTTGATCTGGCAGGAAATGTCCAAAGCGTATGAGAACGGAATGCGCAATCTGTGGATCGTAAACGTTGGCGATATTAAGCCAGGTGAGATAGGAATGGAGTTCTTTCTCCAGATGGCCTACGACGCGGACAGATGGAACGTCGGGAATCAAAAAAACTTCCTGGGCCAATTTGCGAAGCGGGAGTTTGGCGAGAAAGATTCCCGCGAGATCGCGGATGTTCTCGACAAATACTATCGGCTCTCCTTTCAGCGAAAACCCGAACACCTCCAGTGGCATTTGCCCACCGAGCCCGTAAAGAAGAGTGACCTGACCGAAGATGAAACGATCGCGCGTCTAAATGACTTTCACCAACTGAGAAAGCAAGCTGAGCATCTGTACACAAATATCGCAGCCAATAAGCGCGATGCGTTCTACCAATTGGTCCTCTATCCCGTACGATCTGCCGCTTATGCAAATCTTCGCTTCTTCGCAGCCGAGTTGGCCCAGTCATATAGATCGGCGTCACCTTCAGCGGCCCGGGAAATGGCTAAGTCATCGATCTGGGCTGACAACGAGATATCACGCGAAACCAAGTTTTTCAACGAAATACTTGCCGGCGGTAAATGGCGCCACATGATGTCGCCCGAAATGGGTCCGGGGCAATGGCCTAGCATGCGAACTACGGCTCCAAAGCCGTCTTTGGCCGATCATCCATTTGACGGGCCGGAAGAACCGAATCCGATCGAGGAGTTCAGGCCGCTAAAGAGATCTGGTCCTGGGCCGGATTTGAGCGTTGAATCCTTTTCGATCGAAGCCGAGCGGTTTGATCTTAAGCGTGACAAAGGCGATTTTGGCTGGCGGGTCATCGAAGGCCTCGGAAAGACCGGAGATTCCATTTCAGTGCTTCCGAACACCGCCTTCACATTCAGCAATATCCTAAGCGAAGCGCCTTACGTTGACTACGTTTTCGCCGCGGCAGGCGGGGAGTATTCGATCGAATTCCACCTTCTGCCGACACATCCGATAAAGGCGGGCCAAGGAGTTCGACTAGCTTATTCGATCGATAATGGCGATCCGCAATTGATCGTCGTAGATCGAGAAACGGAAGTCTCGTCGAGAAAATGGGCGCAGAATATTCTGAACCAGGCGACGATCGGAGAAGTTGGGTTGCAGATCTCGAAGGGCGAACATAGACTGCGTATTTTTGCAGTGGACACGGGTGTCGTTCTGGACAAGATCGTCGTGTCGGCAGGCACGTCGCCACAAAGCTATTTCGGCCCATGAGAAGTTCGGGTTAAGAAATGACCGCAAAGCTTTTACTAAAGGTTCTATCCATTCTTGTGCTGCTTTCGGCCGCAAGCGTTGCCGCGCAAGTTCGAAGCGTCCCCATCGCCGATGGCTGGGCAAGGAACCAGGTAAATGCGGTAATCTTCAGAAAAAACTCGGTCACCTCGTTCAACGGCTTCCAGTATGCGGCGTTTTACGACCCAAATTCTCGTTTGGTCATCGCTAAACGGAAGCTCGATTCTACAGATTGGCAAGTCACAGTGACGCAATTCGCGGGCAACACGAACGATGCTCACAACTCGATCAGCATCGCGTTCGATGGACGCGGCTTTCTGCACCTCTCCTGGAACAATCACAACACGCCTCTGCGTTACGCTCGCGGCATCGAGCCAGGCTCACTCGAGTTCAAGGACGCGGTAATGATCGGCGATGCCCTTGAACGACGAGCGACTTACCCGGAGTTTTACAGTATGCCCAACGGCGATCTGCTGTTCCTGTATCGAAACGGAGCCTCCGGCGGCGGTGATCTGGTTCTGAATCGCTACGACTCAAAGGCCGGGAAATGGGCTCGCATCCAAAACAACCTTTTAGACGGCGAGAGCAAGAGAAACGCCTATCCGCAAACGACCGTCGATGTTAAAGGCACGATCCATATCTCATGGGTCTGGCGAGAAAGCCCGGACGTGGCGACCAATCACGACCTGTGTTACGCGCGTTCCGACGACGGCGGTAAAACCTGGGTGAGATCGACGGGCGAGAAATATCAACTCCCGATCACGGCCGCGACAGCCGAATATATCTGGAGAATTCCGCAGAACAGCGAATTGATCAACCAAAGTTCGATGTCCGCCGACGCGGACGGCCAACCGTACATCGCAACTTACTGGCGCGATCAGGATTCGAGTATTCCACAATATCGCGTAGTTTTTTTCGACAGCGGAAAGTGGAGAATGTCGCAGGTCGGTGTGCGAAAGACCGCTTTCACACTTAGCGGCGGCGGCACCAAAAGAATTCCCATTTCACGGCCGCAGGTCGTAGCACACAAAGGCCGCGTGATCGTTATTTTCCGCGACGAAGAACGCGGCTCGAGGATCTCGGTAGCGACCACGGACAACATCACTTCCGGCAATTGGAAGATAAACGATCTGACCGTCACTTCGGTCGGAATGTGGGAACCGACCTTTGATCACTCACTTTGGAACAAAAAGCGGATCTTGCATCTGTTCACACAGCACGTAGGTCAGGGCGAAGCCGAAACCCTTGAACAGATCGCTCCGCAGCAAGTATCGATATTGGAGTGGAAACCATGACCAAGCCGATCTATCCCCTGTTGTTCGTCATCATCGCCTCGGTTACGGCCGCCGGGCAATCGGTCGGCCATTACGCTTTTGGATCCGATAGATCGCTGGGTAAGGCGTCCGCGGTAGTTGCAACCGACACTTACTCTCGCGAACGCGGATTCGGATTCGAGGTCGGAGCGGACGCATCCTGCACGCCGCCAAGCACATCACAGGTGATCGGCAGTTGCTCGTCTGCCAAGCCCTTCTACTTCAGCGTCAAAGTTCCCGAGGGCAATTATCGCGTACGCGTCAGATTCGGCGACGCAAAAGTTTCGACGTCGAACGTGGTGAAAGCTGAACTTCGTCGCCTCATGCTCGAACGCGTTGACACTAAACCCGGAGAGTTTGTGACGCGTTCCTTCATCGTCAATGTCCGTACGCCCGCCATCTCGACCGGCGGCGAAGTAAAGCTTAAGGACCGGGAACGGACCAGCGAGCAATGGGCTTGGGATGAAAAGCTGACACTCGAGTTCAACGGCGTACGTCCATCGATAAGCGAGATCGGGATAGAGCGAGTCGGCGTCCCGACCGTTTTCCTTCTCGGCGATTCAACTGTCTGTGATCAGCCGGGCGAACCGTACGCAAGCTGGGGTCAGATGATCACGCGTTACTTTGGCGACAAGACCGCTATCGCGAACCACGCCGAATCGGGCGAATCCCTGAAGAGTTCGTTCGGGGCAAGACGCCTGGATAAGGTTGTCGGTCTCATCAAACCCGGCGATTTTCTACTGATCCAATACGGCCATAACGATATGAAGGAAAAAGGCGAGGGCATCGGAGCTTTTACTTCGTATAAAGCAAGTTTGAAACAGTTCACGTACGCCGCTAAAGCCAAAGGAGCGACCGTCATCTTGATTAACCCGATGCACCGCCGCACGTTCGACGCGACCGGCAAATTTATCACAAATTCGCACGGCGACTACCCCGAGGCTGTCACGCAGGCAGCGAAAGAAGAAGGGGTTGCGTTCATCGATCTAAACGCCAAGAGCAAGGATCTATATGAGGCGTTTGGCCGAAACGGCTCAGGCGTCCTCTTTAAGGAAGGAGATGGCACGCACCATAACGCATTCGGCGCCGACCAACTCGCCAAGATCATCGTCCAGTCGATACGCGATCAGAAGTTGCCGCTGGCGAAGTATATCCTAAAGGATTGGATAACATACGATCCGCGAAAACCCGATGATGCGAGATCGTTCACTCTTCCGGCGAGCCCTTCGGTGGCGGGGATGAAACCGTTGCGAAGCTGACGAGCGTGGTCATTGATCGAGTTGAATGCCTGTGAAGAATCTCAACGCCGAAGGAACCGGTGTTTCAGCCGGAGGCATCTGCGTTCCCGGCAGAGAGTTTTAAGCGTTATGAACAGAATTTTGCAAACCCTTATTCTCGTACTCATCCTGGGAGCGATCAACGTCGCGGTTGCCAGAACGACCTACAATTTCAATTCCGACTGGCGCCTTTTTGTCGGCGATCCGGCAGGTGTTGAGATTGCGGCGTTCAACGATTCCGAGTGGAAGCAAGTCACGCTGCCGCGGCCGTGGAATGAAGACGACGCGTTTCGCAAGGACATAAAAGACCTCCCGACTAATATCGCCTGGTATCGCAAGACCTTCACCCTGCCCGCTGCCGCTACCGGCAAAAAAGTATTTATCGAATTTGAAGGCGTTCGATTTGCCGGTGAAGTTTATCTGAATGGAAAATTCATCGGCCGACATGAGAACGGCGTGACAGCGTTCGGCTTTGACATCACAAACGATCTCGTCAAAGGCGAAAATGTAATCGCAGTCCGCACCGACAATGCCTGGGACTATAAGGAAAGATCGAGCGGATCCGCGTTCCAATGGAACGACAAAAACTTTAACGCCAACTACGGCGGCATTCATCGAAACGTCAGACTGCACATCACAGACCGGGTTTACCAAACGCTGCCGCTCTGGGCAAATCTACAGACGACCGGCGTTTACGTTCATGCCAGCGAGATCGACGTAAAGAATAAAACGGCTAAGGTCACTTTTGAGACGCAGGTTCGCAACGAACACGCTTCCGCAAAAAGCCTCACCTATGAAGTGACCGTCGCCGATCTAAACGGTCGCGTCGTCAAGAGAATAAATGGTCTTCGCCAGAACATCGCTGCCGGCGAAACAAAGACCATAGCCGCCGCCGACAAGCTAACGGGGATCAATTTCTGGAGCTGGGGCTACGGCTATCTTTACACCGTCACGACCGACCTTAAGGTTGACGGAAAGATCGTAGATTCGGTAAAGACCCGAACTGGTTTCCGTAAAACCGAGTTCGGCAATGGCCTATTCAAACTCAACGATCGCACGCTTCAGATCAAAGGCTACGCGCAACGCACCTCGAACGAATGGCCCGCAATCGGGAACGCAGTGCCGCCGTGGATGTCAGATCACAGCAACCGCCTGATGGTCGAATCAAACGGCAATCTCGTCCGCTGGATGCACATCGCTCCGTGGAAACAGGATGTCGAATCATGCGACCGCGTCGGGCTTATGCAGGCAATGCCGGCCGGTGATGCCGAAAAAGATGTCGATGGCCGCCGTTGGGAACACCGCCGCGAAGTAATGCGCGATTCGATCATTTATTTCCGCAACAACCCGAGCATCATCTTCTACGAATCCGGTAACGAGAGCATTTCCGAGATGCACATGCAGGAGATGAAAGATATCCGCGACAAATACGATCCGTACGGCGGCCGTGCTATCGGTTCACGCGAAATGCTCGACAGCAAAGTCGCCGAATGGGGCGGCGAGATGCTTTACATCAATAAGAGTGCAAAGCATCCGATGTGGGCGACCGAATACTCCCGCGACGAGGGCCTGCGAAAATACTGGGACGATTTCTCACCGCCTTATCATAAAGACGGCGACGGCCCGCTGTATCGTAACGCCCCGGCCCGCGAATACAACCGCAATCAGGATTCGCACGCGATCGAGAACATAGTTCGCTGGTTTGATTATTGGGAATCGCGGCCCGGAACCGGAAAACGCGTAAGTTCCGGCGGCGTCAACATCATCTTTTCCGACACGAACACCCACTATCGCGGAGCTGAAAACTACCGCCGCAGCGGCGAGGTCGACGCGATGCGGATCCCGAAGGACGGATTCTTCGCTCACCGTGTAATGTGGGACGGCTGGGTCGATGTCGAACGTCCGCGAACACACATCATCGGCCATTGGAACTACAAAGCGGGTGTTAAAAAGGACATCTACGTCGTATCCAGCGGTGAAAAGGCCGAGCTTTTTGTAAATGGTAAGTCGCTCGGATTCGGAGAACGATCAAGCCGTTTTCTATTCACGTTTAAGAATGTCGAATGGCAGCCCGGCGAGATAAAGGCGGTCAGTTATGACGCGGCTGGAAAGTCCGTTTCACAAGACGTTAAGCGAACGGCAGGCGAGCCGTTTGCGGTAAGTCTAACGCACATCAAATCGCCAAACGGCCTCACCGCCGATGGTTCCGACGTGGCTTTATTCGAAGTCGAGGTTGTCGACAAACAAGGCAACCGCTGCCCGACGGCTCTCAACATGATCGATTTTACCCTCACCGGCGAAGCCGAATGGCGCGGCGGCATC
>JANNNS010000314.1:0-2002 GCA_031398645.1 Acidobacteriota bacterium | reverse complement strand
GCCCGAGGAAGTGAAGGAACTCTTCATTTAAGTCACGCGACTTGATCTGCTCGACCAAACGCCTGATCGCAATGTCGCCGGCCGCTATGTGACTTGCAATATTCCCATCCGAATCGACAAAGAGTGCGGTCGGCGTCCATTTAGCATTGACCAAATTCGCAAACTCTCGCTTCGCCTCGACCAAGACTGTCCTTCCCGCGTCCGCGAACTTTGGCCGGTTGACATCGACATCGCCGTGAGAAACGAATACAAATTTCAGCTTGTCCTTGAGTTCCGTTTCCCATTCCCGAAACTCGGGCATCAGCGTCTCGCACGGAGCACATTGAGCACCCACGAAAAGGAATAAGAACGGCTTTTTATCAGCAAGCAAATGCTCAAACTGGACGATCCGCCCGTCGAGGCCCGGGATCGCGAAATCAGGCAGCGGAGCCCCGATCGGCAATCCGTCAGAAGGATCGCCCGCGTGATTCCGTTCGACCGCTTCAATATCTCCTGATGCGAATTCCAGCAAACCCAATCGACGGACGATCTCATTCTGCTGGTCGGTCAGTTTTATCAGAAAGCCCAGAAGAACGATCCCCAGAATAACCAGCGAAAGGATCAGCAGCATCTGCAGCATCCCGGAGGTGTTATTCGCGAGTTCAAGCCCCTGCGAATTACGCCCGAACGCGATCAACACAATAGCCAGCACTGCAAAAACAATATTCCGGACAAGGCTTTTCTTGCCCACGGGTTCGCTGTGGATCTGGCCAAAGCAATGGCAATCAGGAGCTCGTCCCTGCGCGATCTGCCATATCATGCCGCCGATAAACGTGAGCAGCAGGATCAATGCCCCGACCGCACCGACCCACGACATCGACGTAAACAGCAGGCAGACGGCAAAAACGATCTCGGCAAACGGTAGAGCGTAAGCGAAGAACTTGGTGAACTCTTCCGGCGTCCCAAACTCGCGCATCGCCTTTGCCGAGCCCACCGGATCGAGCAGTTTAGAAATACCGGCAACAGCCAAAACGCCGAATAGGACCAGCCTGATGATGAGTAGAACGATCTCCATCTCTAGCTATTTTGCCTGTCTTGTTTTGTGACGCTCCTTTAACCGAACCGGCGTCGCGAAAAACTCGAATGTCTCTCGCAATTTATTCTCAATATATCGCAGATATGAAAAATGCAATCCGGCCTTGCTTCCGCCGGATGTGAACAAAACAAACAGGGGCGGCCGCATTCCGCCCTGAGTAATATACTGGACCTTCAATCGCGAAAAACCGCCCTTTACCGGGGCTGGGGCCGTGCCGCCGCGCGGCTGTGACACGCTTTCCTCAAAAAACTTGTTCAATTGCGACGTCGGAACGCGGAAGTTCCTCGCTTCGTTCGCCTTGGCCGCCAACGGCAACAGCTTTGAGACCCGCTGGCCCGTAAGTGCCGAGATCGACACGATCGGCGCCCAGTCCAGAAACTTCATCTGCATTCGCACGCTTCGCTCAAACTCGTAGATCGTGTTGGTTCCCTTTTCTTCAACAGCGTCCCATTTGTTTACAGCCAGTATCACCGAACATCCCGATTCCACGGCGTATCCGGCAATGTTAGCGTCAAGATGGGTCACACCTTCGACCGCGTCAATGATCATCACCGCTACGTCCGCACGCTCAAGGGCCTTCCTCGCCATCACGACCGATAGCTTTTCGGCCATCTCGACCGTCTTGCCTTTGCGCCGTATCCCGGCGGTATCGATCAGCAGAAACTTCTGTCCGTCCGCCTCAAATTCAGTGTCTATCGCGTCACGCGTCGTCCCGGCTATCGGCGATACGATAACTCGTTCTTCACCCAGGAGGCTGTTCAGAAGCGACGATTTACCCACATTTGGCCGTCCAATGATCGCGAGTTTGATAACGTCAGACGCCTCTTCCTCGACCTCTTCCGGAAACTCAAGAACCTCAAATACCTTGTCCAGCAGATCGCCGACCGACGTTCCGTGTTCTGCCGAGAGCGGCGTCAGGTCAAAGCC
>JANNNS010000272.1:0-9764 GCA_031398645.1 Acidobacteriota bacterium | reverse complement strand
ATGTGATCATCGCGTGTGCGATTGATGTGATCGAGCAGAGCGCTCAACGTGGTCGACTTACCCGAACCGGTGGGACCGGTGACGAGAACCAGTCCCTTGTTCAGCTCACACAGCTTCAGGATCTGCGGCGACAACCCGAGATCGCCGGCGGTCAGAATCCTGGTCGGGATCACCCGGAACACCGCGCCCATGCCTTTGCGGTCCATGAAAATGTTGCACCGAAATCGCGCCAGGCCAGGGATCTCATAGGCAAAATCGCTGTCGCGCCGCTCGGCGAACTCGTCCTTATTACGCTGCGGCATGATCGAATGCAGCAGATCTTTCATCAGATCCTCGCCCAAAACGTCCTCAGCACACGGAAGTGCCTGCATCCGGCCGTCTTTTCGCATCATCGGCGCCATGCCGACCGAAAGGTGAAGGTCGGAAGCTCCCGCCTCGGCCATGTCGTGGAAAAGGTCCTCCATGCGGTCCTGCATCTCGCTGTTGGAACCGATGCGGTCGGCGTTGCGGCGGTCGCGGACGGAATTGCGGATGACCTCGTCGGTCGGCAAGACGGGCGCCTGGTCGGGCGGCGGCGTGTATTCAGGCGCGGGCTGAAAATCATTGACGCCCGGCAGGCCGTTGGCCGCGAAATTGTCGAACGAACTCGCGTCCTGCAGGCCCTCGACCTCGACATTAAACTCCGAAAGCCCCGCGTACTCTTCATCAAGGCTGATCGAACTCTTGACCGGCGTCGTCATTTCGTCCAACGGCTGCAGATCGATCGCCGGATACGATATCGAGGCAGCCGGTATTTCGATCGTAGGCGGCTCAAGAACGGCGGACTCTGCCGGTTGGGCCGGAAGTTTCGGGCTGCCGGCGACCGGCGTGATCTTTACATTAAACCCGGCGGCAGATTTTTGTACGGTAAAGCTAAATTCGCCGAGATTGCTAGGGTGCACGAATTGGACCGACTGCTGGTTCGGTAGCTCCTGCTTCACGTTGTGCGGGATCAGCGGAAATACCATCATGCTGATATGCGATCCCTGAAGCGGCTCAATGTCGATATCCGTGTTGCCGGACGACGACACGACGAATGGATTCGCGTTCGGTACAAGGTGAAGCTCGTCTCCGGAGGTAGAAATAAGCTGCTGCAAATATTGGTGTAACTGATCCATAGCGGTTGAAATTAGCCGGGATTGATCGATGGGCGTGCGGAGAGCGCGGGAGTCTCAGTTGGGATTATACCATTGACAAACGCTGTTTGTCACCGAATTTATTGCGGCTTTTTGGCCTAGATCGGCAGACTTTTTAGGGAGGCTGCCTATGAGGAAAGATACTCTTCCAGCCAGCGCCGATAGTCCGCGGAAGTATTGTACGCGTTTATCGCCACTATCTCGGGAACGTCATATGAATGGGTGTCCGAGAAATACGCCTCAATCTCGGCATACTTTTCTGGGAGGGTCTTGATCATCATGAGATACTCATCGTCCTTTCGTAGCTCGCCCTCCCAGGAATAGATCGAGGTTACTTTCGGCAATATTTGGACGCATCCAGCCAGTTTGGCCGTTACGATATGCTCGGCTAGCCGTTCGGCTCCCTCCCTATCCGGGGTCGTACATAGAACGATAAGCATGAGTCGCTAAGCCTTCTTCATGAGATCGCCATACTGGCCGTCATCGACCCATTTAAGTATCTCGGAAACTCGCCAAACCGGAAACGGGTGAGTTTGCCCCGCGTTGATTATCGTGGCCCAGAATTTATCGAGGTTCTTTTCCTCAAAGTTCTTTTGAAACTCGCGGCCCTGTTCGAGGAACTCTTCGTAGTCGACCTTTGAGGCAAAAGTACCGCCTGCCAATTTCATCATTACGCGGCCGACGATATTCGGATCCTGAACAACGAGGCAAGCGGCCCGGTCGCAGGACAATTCGGCGCGTCGTGCCCAGGCGAGCAGCGAACTGTTGATACCCGCCGAAATAAGGAATTTGATGATCTCTGAACCCGGTATCAGCCTCGCCAAAGAAGCGTTCGCCAGGGCTTCCATCAGCCGGGCGGCAGTCAAGTAAAGCACGTGTTCGGCATGAATGTGGCCGACTTCGTGAGCAATAACAGCGAGCGTCTCTTCCTCATTTAGCCGTTCGAGCAGGCCGGAATGAAGCACAATGACGTGGCGCTCGGAGCCGTACGTAAACGCGTTGACGATCGGATTCTGCTGGACGAACATATCCGGCATATCCACGCCGAGCGTCGTGCACGCGATCTGCAGTTTTGCGTGAAGATCAGGGCACTGTTTCGGCGTGACTTTTACCGAACTCGCGGTAAACATTACCCGAATGGCTGATTCTCCGGTTACTTCAAGCAGCTTTTTCAAAGCGCTGTCGATGCCAGGGATCGCTTTCAGAGCCGCTAATGCCTTGCTGTCGAGCGGATGAACGTACTCGTGCTTGCTGAGATCCGCAAACTTTTTGTGCGGCTCGTTTGAAAGCGGCAGCTTACATTTGCCGCAGTTGGCGGAACCGTTCTTATAATCGGCCTTTACTGCGTTCTTCTGCCCGCAAAAACGGCAACGCACCGAAAGACCTTTCTGGATCGCCGCAGACTCACTTCCCTCTTCAGCTTTCTTCTTTGCCATAAATTAAGTTTAGTTCCCCGGCAGGGATTCTTCAACCATGTTATTTGATGAATCAAACGCCCGCACGTCGCAAAAAGTTTTGTCGATCAACGAGTTAATCGCACGACAGTCTCGACATGGTGCGTCTGCGGAAACAGATCCAAAGCGGTTATCGACACTATCGAAAAGCCGCTGTCTAACAAGATGCGCAGATCACGGGCAAGGATCGCCGGGTCGCACGAGACGTAAGAAATACGGGCAGGGCCGAGCTTGATGATCTTCTCGATCACTCCTTTTCCGGTACCGGCCCGCGGCGGATCAAGCAACACGAGGTCGGTCGGCCCTACGTCGTGTGAGGACAAGAATTCGTCTACGCCACCCTGAAAAAACCTTAGGTTTTCCAACCCCGCATTTGCCGCATTCTGCTGAGCAAAGCCGACAGCCTGTCCGCTTCCTTCTACACCGGTAACGTTCTCAAACCGCCTCGCAAGCGGGAGCGAGAAAAGGCCGACTCCGCAATACAGGTCCAGAGCGTGCTTGCCCGAAGCTCCGCCGATGGTGGTCTCGATCAAATTCTCGACCAACGAGGCGTTACCTTGGAAAAAACTCGCCGAGTCAAAAGCGTATCGCTCTCCCGCGGCTACAACATTGATCTGCACCGGATCGGGAAGGTCGTTCGAGTTCAACGATATCTCCTCATCCGAACCGACGGCCGCTTCGATCACGCCTTCTTCTGCCCAAAAACTCGCCCAATCGAGATCCGACCGCAGTTCTGAAAGTGTCTCGTCGAGCACTGGATCAAGGATCGGACAGTGATCTACGTCAATAACCTCGTGACTGCCCCGTCTGAAATAACCGATCTTTTTACTGCGGGTATCGATATGCCATTGTGCCCGGGAGCGGTAACCGAAGGGTTTTGGACTGGGAATTATCGGAATCTCATCCGCGAAGTCGATCTTGCCGATCCGATGGAGCGAATCCTTAATGATATCGACCTTTGCGGCGAGTTGTGCCTCATACGAAAGCTGCTGAAAATCGCATCCGCCGCAAATTCCGAAATACTTGCACGGCGGCTCGACCCGCGAAGCGGACGGTTCGATAACCTCTTTGATTTCAGCAAAAGCCGTCCTGCCCTTCACCTGCGCCAGCCGTACCGAAAGCCGGTCGCCGGGAGCCGACAGTGGGACAAAAACGGTCAATTTCTCGGCGAATGCAAGGCCAAGTCCGCGTGGAACTATCTTCTCGACGGTCACTTCAAGGACGTCGCCGGTATTGTATTCAGTACTCAATTTATCTGGTAGCTATCGGCTCGAGGACGACCTATTTGATCGCGAAATTCCCTTGAGACAGAACCTTTCGCATCGTTTGCAGATCGTCGTCGCTGGTATAAGAAAGCGTGAACAGTATCGCATATCTGCCGCGAACGGTCGCGTACAGCCGCTTTTTTCCTGCACTGCTGGATGAATCGATAAAGCCGAACTGTTTGCGGCCAAGCTTCTCCGCCTGAGTTTCGGAGTATTTGAAATCGGCGGGCAAGGTCATTGCCTTGAACTGCATTCGCATTGCGTCGAAATAATCGACCGCGTCCTTGATCTGCGGGTTGGAGCTTAGGTCTTCAACCGAGATACGTGCGATAGCGTTGTCGGCCGAGCCGGGCATCGAGCGATACGCCGTCAGAAGCACATCAACCTTTTTAAGTGCCCGATCGATCCGCGTTCGTGTTTGCGGCCCGACGATCGTCGGAGCTTTTAGGCTAAGATCGAACCCGGCCTTTTTCATCTCGTCTTCAAAATCGTCGCCCGGGATCAGCCACTCATTCGGGAAAGTAACCTCGAAACCGAGGGAGTGATTGGTGTATGTCCGGCCGGAAACTGCTCCGCGGTCGATCGGGTCCTTGGCCGGAACTGCTTTGGGTATAGCTGACTTTGCTGCCGGTGCAGACGTTTTGGGTTTGGCCTGAGCAATTGCGGATGTTCCGATAAGCAATACGGCGAGGAAACTTCCGATAGGTCTCATCATAAATAAAACAGGCTGAGCCGAGGGATGTTGTTGTCTTCGCGAAGCCGTTTGAGCAGCATCAGGCTGAACGTATTCTTGTAGGCATCGGCTTCCATGCCGGACTTGTACGGCTTTAGCTGATCGCTCACTTCCTTCTCTGCTTTTTTTAGATGCACGGGATCGGAATTCGTCAGCAAGGCGTTTTCGAGAAAATTCTCAATGTCGGAGAGTGAATGGTCAACCAGTTCGAGATCTTCGCCCAGGTCGGCCGTCAATTGCTCGAGCCGGGCGACCGAGCGGTCGAGATCGTCTTTTAGTGCAAGGTTCTGGACACGTCTTAATTTCTCGATCAAGCCCGAAATATGGTCTGTGACCTCTTCACGCGACAATCTGCCATCGTCCGCGTCCGCCGTCTTCCCTTCCGACTTGCCAGCCTGTGAGCGCTGCCATTCTTCGTACTGTGCTTCGATCTCTTCGCGGCAGTAGAGTAAACCCTTTATCGTGCGAGCCTTAGGTTTCTTATCAAATCCATCAAAAACGTTCTCAATGGCACGGAGCGCAACGTGCAGTGGTATTCCGCGTTCCTGCCAGCCTTCGATCAGGGCCCAATCGATCGGCGACAGAAGGAGGTTTCTTCCGCGGCGGCGAACGAACGTCTCTTCGATCTCGGTGTAATAATTGAAGTAATTCAAGGGCTATCTGACGCGGATCAGCATGCGGCGAAGTGCTTTGCGGTCGGCTTCGCTAAAGTCGGTCTCGACGGGATCGACGTCTTCATCCGCAGTGGACACCGGTGATAATTCAAGCTGCAGGGTAAGGCGAGGCTCGTAACCGATCTCACGCAACTGGCGGATCGCGTTTTTGACCGACGGGCTGTCTTCCGCCGCCGAATTCACTGCTTCGCTCAGCTTTTGAGAGGCCTTTTTTGCTTTGTCGTTAAGTTCCATGTGTACAAGGAAAATGCTACGCGAATGGCGTGCTGTAAGTCAAAATCGACTAATGGTTATGCTAATCTATGGGCACTATGGCAGAAGAGCGACGCGATAAGTTCGAGACGTCTTCGGGTATCGAACTGCCCAACGATTTCGGCCCGGACAATACCGAACCGATCGATCTAACGGCCGACCTTGGTGCGCCGGGCGAGTTTCCCTACACGCGCGGGGTCCGTCGAAATATGTACCGCGGCAAGTTTTGGACGATGCGGCAGTACGCAGGGTTTGCTACGGCTCAGGAATCGAATGAGCGGTACAAATACCTTCTATCTCAAGGTACGACCGGACTGAGCGTTGCATTCGACCTACCGACACAGATCGGGTTGGATTCGGACGATCCGTTATCGGCGGGCGAGGTCGGGAAAGTGGGTGTCGCTATCGATAGTGTCGAGGATATGATGACTTTGTTTGACGGCATTCCGCTCGATAAAGTGTCGACGTCGATGACGATAAACTCGACGGCCTCCACGCTTTTGTGTCTTTACCTTGCGGTCGCCCGCAAACAGGGCGTTGGGTTTGATAAGGTCAGCGGAACTATCCAGAATGACATCCTGAAAGAGTACATCGCCCGCGGAACTTATATCTATCCGCCCAAACCGAGCCTTCGCCTGATCACGGACACATTCGCCTTCTGTGCCGCCGAGGTGCCGAACTGGAACACGATCTCGATCTCGGGCTATCACATTCGCGAGGCCGGTTCGACCGCCGCGCAGGAGCTCGCGTTTACGCTTGCCGACGCCATCTGCTATGTCCAGTCGGCGATCGACGTCGGCCTTGCGGTTGATGATTTCGCTCCTCGCCTGTCGTTCTTCTTCAATTCGCACAACAACCTGCTCGAAGAGATCGCTAAGTTCCGTGCGGCACGCCGATTGTGGGCGAGGATCATGCGGGACCGATTCAAAGCGAAGGATCCGAAGTCGCTGATGCTTCGTTTCCACACGCAGACCGCTGGTTCGACCTTGACGGCACAGCAGCCGGAGGTAAACGTAGCTCGCACGACAATTCAGGCCCTGGCGGCTGTGCTCGGCGGTACTCAGAGCCTGCACACCAACTCGATGGACGAGGCCCTGGGCCTGCCGACGGAAAAGGCGGCCCGTATTGCGTTGCGAACACAGCAGGTTATCGCCCACGAATCCGGCGTTGCGGACACGGTCGACCCGCTGGCGGGGAGTTACGCGATAGAAGAGCTTACGACGCGGCTTGAAAACCTTGCCGCCGACTATATTTCCAAGATCGACGATATGGGCGGCATGCTGCGGGCGATCGAGACGGGCTACGTACAGCGTGAGATCCAGGAAGCGGCGTATCAGTATCAGCGTGCGGTCGAGAAGAACGACGCGATCGTGGTCGGCGTCAACAAATTCCAGAGCGACGAGGCCGGATCGATCCCTGTCCTGCGGGTTGACGAGCAGGTCGAACGCGATCAGATCGAGCGCGTGCGTTCATTACGCGATCGCCGCGATGCAGCAAAGGCCGAAGCTTGTATGAACGCTCTCGGCTCGGCTGCCGCCGGGACCGAGAATCTGCTGCCGCGCATCCTTGAATGCGTTGACGCACACGTTACGGTCGGCGAGATCAGCAACAAGCTCCGTTCCATCTGGGGCGAGTACCGCGAAGCCGTAACGGTCTAGGCCGTCTCGTGGCCATTCTTTTCGCCTGCTGTCGCGGTTTTGATGATGAAGTTGACAGCATCCGACGGCGAGTCCGTCAGGTGTATCAGGCCGAGGTCCTCTTCGCTGATGTTTCCCTCATTGAGCATCGTTGATGTCAGCCACGCCAACATTCCACGCCAATATTGAGAACCGAAAAGTACGACCGGAAAGTTTCGTATCTTGCGGGTTTGGATCAGCGTCAATGCTTCGAACAGCTCGTCCATCGTCCCAAAACCGCCCGGGAAAATTATGTAGGCGTTGGAGTATTTGATGAACATCGTCTTGCGGACCATGAAGTACTTGAACGTGAGCGATTTGGTCAGATAAGGGTTTGCGAACTGTTCGAACGGGAGTTCGATGTTGCAGCCGACCGAGACCTTGCCCGCCTCGAAGGCACCGCGGTTGGCGGCTTCCATAATGCCCGGGCCGCCGCCGGTTATTATTTCGAATCCCTCTTCTGCAAGCAGCTTTGCGGTCTCGCGTGCCGCGGCGTACATCAGATCATCTTCCGGTGTCCGCGCAGAGCCAAATATAGAAATGCCGCGGGTGATAGTAGCAAGATCGTCAAACCCGCCGACGAACTCTCCGAGTATCCGGAAAACACGCCATGAATCCGAGGTTTTGTAATCGTCACCGGGCTCCGGCGACCGCAGCAGCACCTCATCATCAGTGAGCTGCCAATATTCCGGCAGCTGCTCGACCTTCTTTGCCTCAGCGACAGTCGCAGGCTCGGCCGGCTTTACCGCATTTTTCGTCTTTTTCGGCTTGTTAGCCTTTGTTTCTGCCATTTCTTGTAACCGGCAATGCAAACGTTTTTGTTCGCCGCTTTATTGCGTTGTTTCCGATTCTTTCCCCTTCCAATTCCGCCGTCCGCAGTTTTCAGATTCCCATTATGTTGTAACCGCAATCGACGTAGATCGTCTCGCCCGTTATTCCGCTTGCCATGTCACTGACCAAGAACAGGGCTGTACTACCAACCTCGGCCGCAGACACGTTCCGTTTGAGCGGGGATTTTTCCGCGACGTAGCCTAAGAGCGTTCCCATGTTTTTAACGCCGCGGGCGGAAAGCGTATTGATCGGGCCTGCGCTGATCGCATTAACGCGGATATTCTGCTTGCCCAGATCGGCGGCAAGGTATCGGGTCGACGCCTCAAGAGCCGCTTTCGCGACGCCCATGACGTTGTAGTTGGAAACTACCTTTTCAGCACCGTAATAGCTCATTGTGACGATGCTGCCGCCGTCCTTCATCAGCGGCGACGCGGCAAGCGCTATCTGTGTAAGCGAGAATGCGCTGATCTCGAGCGCCGTTCGGAACGCGTCTCTGGTGGTGGTCACGAACTCGCCTTCCAGTGCTTCTTTCGGTGCAAATGCTATCGAGTGAATGACAAAATCAAGCTTGCCGTATCTCTCGCCAACCGCGGCAAATGCGGCATCTACCTCCGCCTGGTTCGTCACATCGCACGGAACGACCAGCGAGTCCGGCAGATCACCGGCGAGTTTTTCAACGTTCTCTTTAAGACGTTCGCCTTGATACGTGAACGCCAGCTTTGCGCCTTTCTCCGCACATGCAGCGGCACATGCCCAGGCGATCGAACGCTTGTTGGCGACGCCGAATATTATTCCTACTTTATTCTCAAGCATATAATTTCTTAGCGGATCAGACCCCGCCTAATCGGTTACGTAGATCTTTTGCAGCGACTCAAAATCCAGAATGTTGACCACGGTCGTGATGCCCACCGGCATATTCTTGAACCGGTCTTTGATCTGATCACGCAGGCGGTCATCGTCTTCGGGTGTAAGCTGCGTAACCAGCACGATCATCAGCCGAACTTTCATTCTGATACCGGTCTCGCCAAAGGTTTTCTTAACCGATGTGATCTTTCGCAGCATTGCGTCGACCTTTTCCTGTCGAATATCCGGAACGACCAGAAATGAAACGTCGATGCAGTTGAGCACGTCACCTTTGACGAAAACGGCATTGAATGGTGCCTTCCCGATCGTGACGTGCCTCATGAGGAGGACGCTCTCATCGTGCTGGATCTGACGCAAAGCGAGATCCTCGGCAACGATATACGCGGTCTGCAGGTCGGCCAGCTGGGTTGACTCGACCTCAAGAATCTTTGAAAGCTCAAATACCTCGAGGTTCAGGTTCTGCCGCTGGATGTCCGGCAAGGCGGTCTGCCAGTCAATAAGTTTCTGATCGGAACGGGCCGCAAGACGCTGAAGGCCGAGCAAATTGCGTGCAGAAACGACGATCGCCGCCGCCAAGGCCACCAGCACAAAGAGCGTGTAGAGCCAGTTTCTTGCTGCTATCGCCAGTACCAGAAGGATCAAGAGCGAAACGACGATCACCGCCGAGAGAACGGCCCACGCGACCGGCGATTCCCGCCTTGCAAAACTGTCGAGAGTTGTTTCGAGCTGCTTTGCCACGTTTTATCAGGCCGCCGAGATCGTGCGCTCGAATGGAATATCGTCAAAGTGCGTCATTCGTTTGAAATCGGCGAAGCGTTGGTTGATCTCAGGATAATCTAG
>JANNNS010000261.1:0-18793 GCA_031398645.1 Acidobacteriota bacterium | reverse complement strand
GTTCATCGCGAGACGCGGCTTGACGCCTGCTTCGTGCAGCGTTTGAAAGATGAAAATCAGCGGAAGATAGACCTCGGTGATCGCCTCGTACAGCCAGTCTTCTTCCAAAAATGCCGGATACTCGGGATGCCGCACGAAGGGCAGATGGGCGTGCAGTATGAGGCTGAAATATCCAACGGGCATACACGGATTGTAAAGGAAAGACGGGCAGACGCAAGGTTAGATAAGCCTAAACCTCGCGAGAGCTAAATTCAGCAGGGTTTGGGGTGAGGCTCCGGGCCAGAAATCTCCGATAAGTGCAAAAGCCCAACAGGTTCGTCCCTTTAACCACCAAGGCTGTGAGAGCTGAGGGGCGAAAGGTCTGGCAGGCCGCGGTTCTTTCGCAGCTTGCGTGGAAAATTAATGAGGCTTGTACCGAAAACAGCTTCAGGCTCGAGTTCTTCGATCTCGAACTCGTCCGCGTCGAACTCAAACTTGTCCTTGAGTGCAGCAAGGGCCTGATCGCCGGTCGCTCCAGTTATTTCGGAGAGAAACATATACAGCCGTTCGCTGATCAGCCCTCGGAGGTCTTCCAAGGCCATGCCAGAGGCGAGTGCGAGCATTGCGTACCGGATCTCGTCCGAGGCCATACCGCTGAAGTTTTGTTCCGGTTTGCCCGAAAATTGGGCAAAAGCCGAGCGAGTCGCGATATCCGCCGCATCCCAATCGTCCCCGGCAAGTGCGACGTCAAACGCATCGCGTGCAAAACCAGCGACATCAAGAACGCGGGCAAATTTCTCGGCTGGCACTCGCCACTCAGCAGTGTCGGCAGTCCGCGGCGACGGGCTCTTTCGCGGGGTGGAAACGCTATTCGAATAGAGGACGCGGATGTAGGGCCGATTTACCGCGTAGAAACCGATCTCTGCTTGATATTCGCTGTCCGCATCGACATCAAACCACCAGTTGCCCGCGGCATCCACGGGATGGATCTGCTCGTGTCCAGTGCTCTTGTTCGTCAGCTTTAAGACGAGGTTGTAGCTGCCCGGCTCGCCGAGGGCCCGATTTAACGTGTGGAATGGGTTCTTTGCGACCGCCCAATAGAAATAAAGCTTGTTAGGCGATTGCATCAACAGCCTGGCGCGATTGCCCGACTTTGCAAGATTGGGAAGTTTTGGCAAAGCGAGCTCAAGAAATTCGGGTGAATATTCTTTTTCGGCTTTGGTAAGGAGCGCAGGAACGGGAGCTGCCTCGAGAAGCGCAGGCATCGGCGGTTCCGCAAAAACTTCCGCCTTCACAGGCGAAGTAGCTGTCCGGTCGGCCTCCGCTTGAAAATCTACCTTCTTGCCCGCCACCTTCTTGGTGATTCGTTTACCCTTCCTCTCTTCCATAAAAACACGCCTATCGCGAATTGGAAATTATGAAGGGTTTTAGGGCAAGTTACAAGGCGCGGCCAGACGCTTAGATTTCGGGCGATCGTTAAATATTTCTAACTATTGATGTTTTTGGCCGACTTGATGTTGATCTGGACACGGCCTAGTGAGGTATTCACCTGGGCTCGAACCGGAATTCGGCGTGCGTCGTCGGTTACCCAAATGATCATGCTTCCTTCACGCTCGATCAGCCTGCCGGGCCCGAATACCACAGGTTCTACCCGGAAACACTGCACACGGCCGATCGCCGTTTTAAGTCGTTCGCGCTTAGTTACCTTGACCGGTATGGAGTAAACAAGGCCGGAATCGCTTACCATCAACTCATGGCTTGAGTTGACCGCAAGCGGAAGCATTCGCAGGCGATAAATCGCTGAGACCATGTCGTGAGTCTCAGGGCCGATGTCAGATGCGATCTTGCGGGGCGGGCGCATCGGCTCCTTTGGATCGATCTCAGTATAGGTTACCTGGCGTTCAGCGTAGTCGAAAAGTGCTTCGCTTTCACGGATCCGCTCTTTCTGAACGTCCCGTTTCTTGGTGCTCTCAACCCTCATTACCTGACCGTCGAAGATCGACTCGATCTCCTGAACGAAACTGAAACGGAAAAGCTTGGTCAGCGTTCCCTTGGATCGAGCATCGGCCTTGACCATGAATCCACTGTCGGGAGACGTCCTGGCGACCGTGAAAGTGAGATCGGCAATAGCGATTCCCCTGATCAGGCTCTTGCTGATCTTGCCCTCGTAACTGAGCTCCTCGCCGGCCCGAAAAGGCGTGGACACCGCAGCCGTCTTGCCGCCATTCTGCGCAAAAACGGCCAAAGCAAAACATGCGGCGAGCGCCAGCATTAAAGGCAATCGATGTGAAAAATACTTCATCCTAATCCAGGTTAGACCGTTGCGGGACCCGGTCAAAATCGAAACTTCTGTGCAGGTTGACTCATTATAACCCTAATTCCCGCCGCCCGCACGTCAAAATCCTCTCTCATTCCCTATGAGGTCATGACCGGGAGTTTAGATGCCTGGTGAGCCGGATTCTTTTGCCCCAGTCTTTCGGCGACGGCGGTCCGTACCCGCTCAACCGAAATATCCATACATATCCAGTTTGAGCACGTTCGGCGGTGGCAATCGACGCGGCAGTCAATGTCTGTTCGTTCGACACAAATGTCGGAGGAGTCTAGGCTGCCGTTTCTCCACCATTCGGTAGGGCCGAAAACACCGACCACGGGCGAGCCAGCCGCGATCGCCAAGTGCGTCGGGCCGGTGTCGCCGCCGACGTAAACTCGCGCCCGTCGGGCAAGCTCAAAAAAGCCTTTGAGGCTGGGTTTTGCCAGGGTCGTCCGGCCCGAGCGGCTCGCGGCCAAGGCCTGTTCTCCGAGTTGGGTGTCCTCCGGGCCAATGGTTACAACTGAATGAAGGCCGTGATCTTCCCACAAAACATCGGCCAATTGACCGAATCTCTCTTCTCGCCATAGCTTTGTTGCCCAACCGCCGGCCGGATTCAATATCGCGAACTCACCGCTTGTTCGAGCGATTATCTGTTCGCTTTCAAGGCGGTGCGATCCTTCCGTGAAGATCGGAAATTCGATATCGCTGTTCATCAGCGGGATATCGAGAGCACTTGCCGCAAGAATAAGGTTTTTGCGAATTACGTGGGTTTGCGGCGGTATCTCAATCGTATGATTCAGAAAGATGCGGCTTGCAGGTTCGCGCAGGGCGTTCTTTGCGAATCCATAGCGGACCTTTGCACCGGAGAGCTTGGCGATCGCCGCGGATTTTAGCAGGCCCTGAAAGTCTATGGCCACATCGAATTTGACCCTTCGCAGCGGCCTGAATTGCTCTCTGATAGCAGGCAATATTTCGGCGACGATCTTGCCGCCGCGAAGCGACCGCGTATCGACCTCGATCAGTCGGTCGATCAACCCGTTCCCGCGAAGTATTTCGGCCGAACGCTTCTCAACGACCCATCCGATCTCTGCTTCGGGCATTGCCTTTCGCACGAAAGCGAGAACCGGCAGCGTATGGACGATATCACCAATACTGCCAAGTTTTACGATAAGGATCTTCATGTCCGACGCGGGGTAAAAAGTGCTGGAAATTTCTACTAAGTATAAGCTATTCTATATAGTTGAGTCATTGACTTACCGCCTATTGCCTCAGTAGTTCTTCCTATGCAAAATCCGAAACGCCAAGATCGTGACTTGCGCCCTGCACTTGTCTTCCTGTCAGGAGACCTGATCGCGGTGCCGATCCCGCTTGAACGCGAAGTCGTAATCCTTGGACGCGAGATCGGGGCGGATGTTCGCGTGAATGATCAAAAAGTGTCCCGCCGCCATGCGATGATCATAACGGCGACCGACCCGGAAGGCGATGTCACTTACACAATAAGGGATTTCGGTTCGAGGAACGGAACCCTGCTCAATGGTGAACGGGTTCGCGAGGAAGTTCTCCGCAACGGCGATAAGATCGCGATCGGCGACCAAATAATGCGTTTCGACCTGCTTGACGAGATCGACCGCGAGTATCAGAGGCATATTCATCGGCTTATCTCGCATGACGACCTGACCGGACTGCTTTCGAGCCGTTCGTTCTTCTCGGAACTGCGACGGGAGGCGGAACGGGCCAAACTGGATGATCGGCCATTTTGTGTTTTGATGATGGATATCGATCATTTTAAGAACGTGAATGACACCTACGGGCATCTAACCGGAAGCAAAACGCTCGAGGAGATCGGCGACTCGATCATCAAATGCCTTAGAAGCGGCGACGCTGCGGCAAGATTTGGCGGCGAGGAATTTGCAGCGTTTTTGCTTGATGCCGAGATCGGACAGGCTATGGTTGCCGGCGAACGGATCCGAAAAGAGATCGAGGAGCGCGAGTTCAGCATTGTCCGTCAGGGAAAGCCGAATGAGACGCATCACGTGACGATAAGTGTCGGTATTTCAGCATTTCCCGATGATTCGAGCGAACCGATCGAACTGGTAGAAATGGCCGATTCGGCGCTTTATCGGGCAAAGCGCGAGGGCCGGAATCGCGTCTGTATTTATGGAGCAGTTGATGCCGGTGACATCGACCGGCAGCTAAAGCCCCGAACAGAATAAGTTTTGCAACTTTTGCCGCCCCTTTGCCGTGAAAGACATTGCACGTAAATTCTGATAAAATTCGGGCTTTGTTGTCAGACCAGCAAAATTTAACCAGCCTGCATTAATAACCGTGATAACTAAACTAAATCTCAGCAGTGACCCGTTCCGGAACCGCACGACACCGTATCTGCTATCTCTGATACTGATCGGGCTTGCGGGCATGGCGGCTATTTTCTTTCTTTACAGCCTGAAGGAGAATTCGACGCAGAACGACCGCTTGACCGCTCAGATCAAAGACATGGAGACCGAGGTAAGCCGCCTGAAAGGCGAGGGTGAAAAGGTGCAGCAGCAGTTATCGCCGCAACAGCGGGAATTGCTGGTGGCGTCGCATAAGCTGGTTGCAAACAAGTCATTTGGATGGTCGCGGCTCTTTGCCGATCTTGAATCGGTAATGCCGGGCAGTGTTAGTGCTTCCAGGATCGCGGTCGAGAATGTTTATAAGGATGGCGACCGGGTAAAAGCGGAGCTTAATTTCGCGGTGCTCAGCCGTGATTACGCCGCTGTTATGTCGATGATCGACAGCATGAACAACTCCGGCCAATTCCAGGCCGAACTTCGCAGCCAGGACCTTCAGAAGACCGAGCGGATCACCTATACCGAGTACACGCTTCATTTGATCTACACACAGGCGTACGGTTACGCGGCCGCTCCGGCTGACGTTGCTCAGGTCGCAAATGGAGGTGGCCAGTAATGAGCGACCCCAACTTGAACAAGGACTTGAACAAGAACATACCCGGCCAGCCGGAAGAGAAAGAGCCGACGATCCTGCGTAACGAGCAGGGAGAGGCCGTGGACCCGACAGTCGTGATCGATGAAGCAGACCGCACGGTCCTGCTTACGGAAAACGAGACGATCGTGATCGAGAAGGAGCACCATTTCGACATGCCCCCGAAGAACCGTCCCCGCAAGGTGTACGGCGGTATGTGGGGCCCGGTCGAGGTCGGCGTCCTTGGTGCGGGAATGCTGGCAATGCTGGGCGCGATACTTCTCTATGTTTTCTTTGTCGTCCCATCGAATCGAGAGCTTGAGAGCAACCGGACCAGGGTTGACCGGTTGGACAAAGAATTGATCGCCGCGAAAGAGAAATACGGCAATATGTCGACCGTCGAGGTACAGGTCGGCAAGCTTCTGACCAGCGTTAACGATTTCGAAGCACAATACCTGCCGCTGCCGACCAATGGACGAACCGCCTTGTATCAACGCCTTAACGGGCTGATCGCAAGTTACGGCTTGGTAAATTCGGCCGGGCCGGACTATTCGCCGCTTGAGATATTGGATAACGGTAAAGAAAAAGAGGGTGAAGAACGCGGCGGAAAGGCCAAATACCGGAGTTTCTTCCCCGGAACATACGTAAGCATGACCGTCGAGGGGCCGTACACGAATCTTCGCCGGTTCATTCGCGAGGTGGAGACAGGCAGCGAATTCGTTGTGATCAGCGCCGTGGAACTTGAGCCGTCAGACGGCCAGCAGGAGAATCCGGACGGAGCGACGCAGGCGAGCACGGGATTGCCGCCCGCCGGGGTTGATCCGACCACCTCCTTTCCCGCCGGCATGGCTTCGAATTCGTCCTTTGGCTCACAGCCGGCCGGACAAGGCCAACTGCCAAGCAGCTTTCGCGGGAAGACACATGGTTCGGTCGTTAGCCTGAAGATCGAAATGGCGGCATATTTTAGACGGCCGGGAGCGGTTGCTCCGCCGGCAGATGCGACACAGCAGTAACTTTGCGATGAAACTTTTTGAAGGAAAAACCAAAAGCGAACGCAACAAGCTGATAGCCGCAATGGCGTTGGGTGGAGCGTGTCTCATTGTTTTGTTCTTTGCGTTTGGGCGAGGTATGTTCAGCGGAAGCCCGACGCCGACCGCTGCCAAGCCATCGCCTACCCCGCGAACGACCGCAAAGAGCCGATCTACCGATCTGGAACTGCCGTCGCCGGAGGATCAGATGCTGGACATGACGACGCAGCCGATCCTTTACAACCGGGCATCCTTCAATGCTCCCGATCCGGGCCGGAATATTTTTGCGTTCTATGAGCCGGGCAAGCCAACGCCTGTTGTGCCAACACCGATCCCTATCCAGTCGATGCCGCCGCCGACTCCGGCTCCGACGCCCGATATCATTCTCGCGGCGGTCAATCCGCAGAGCGTTTATGCCGGAGCAAGCGGGTTTAGGATGGAGATAGCCGGTGACCGGTTCACGCCCGATACAAAGATATATTTCGAGCAGCAGGAACTGCCTTCCTCATTTATTAGCGAGCAACGCATGACCGCGGACATTCCAGGTATCCTTCTGCGGAACGAAGGCGGCCGATCGGTAATGGCGCAGTCGACGGATGGTACAAAACGTTCGTTCCCGGTCACGTTCAACATTCAGCCGGCACCGAAGCCCGCGTTCCAGTACATCGGCATGATCGCTCGTAAACGAGCCAATAATGACACGGCATATTTCAAGGAACCCGGCAAAGAAATGCCGACAAGCGCACGCTTGAACGATATCGTCGGCGGAAGGTTCCGGCTTGTAAGCATTTCGGCCGAAAAGACGGTGTTCCAGGACATTAGCCTTGATTTCAACCGGGTGACGCTTGACCTGATCGTCCCGACAGCCTCGGTCACTTCACAGCCGAGCTCGCCAGGCGGAGTTCCCGGCCGAGGAGGCTTCCCGGGCAGGCAGACGTATACGCCGATGAACCCGAACCCGACGCTCCCGACTCAGCCGACCAACTCGCGCATTCCGGGCATCCCGGACAATATTCCGCGGTACACTCCGCCGGCTTCAAATTCAAATACACGGCAGCCGCCTACCTCGAAACAGGACGTTGACGATGACGGGATCGACTAAAGAATCAGGAATGACCTTGATGGCGGTGATGGTCTTTATGACCATCTTCGCCTTCATCCTGATGGTCGCGGCTCCGTCGATCCAGATGGACGTGCAGCGTGAGAAGGAACTCGAGTCTATCCGCCGCGGTGAAGAGATCGCCAACGCGATCCACCAATATTTCCTCTATCACCAGGGACAAAAGCTTCCGTCATCGCTTGATGAATTGATCGAAGGCCTGCCTGACGGGACCAGAAAACGGCAGATACTGCGGCCATCTGCACTGACCGATCCGCTTACGCTGGATGGTAAATGGCGGCTTATTCCCGCCGAACCGGATGTGATCGCAAGATTTGCTAAGCGCGTTCAGGCATTCAATAACGGGATACTTCCCTCATCGCCTCAGCCGGTGCAGTTTTACAACCGATATACCGTATCGCTCGCTAACGTTCTGAATACGGAGACGGAAGAGGAAAATGAAGACGCTGACGATGAAGACTCTTCCGTAACTACCGACGGCCCGTTTATCGGAGTCGCAAGTTCAAGCCGCAGCCGGTCGATACTCACCTACTACGGCATTGAGAATCACTCAAAGTGGATCTTTACACCCTTATTTCGCGGTGTCGGAGCGACGAGCGTCCGGCCGACACGGCCGCCAAGGTAACGACCGATTCTCCTAGCTACTTAGAAATCTGACTTCTTTTTCGGCTCCTCGATCTCGGTCTGCTCCTCTTCTTTCGGCTGCTTCACGATCATCGATCCGGGCGGGAAAACCTCGATTCCGGCATCGTCAAGGGCCTCAATAATTGCTATCGCTGCACGGTCGTATACCTCAAGCGGTTTGGCTTCGTTCGTATTGATCCAAAAGTTTACCGTAATGTTTACGCCGTCCGAGATCATCTCGGACACAAGGACGCGGGCCGGCGGATCGACAACTATCCCTTCTATTCCATTTAGCGCAGTCCTCGCGATCTCCTTTGTTTCTTCTAGAGGCTCGTCGTAGCCAATACAGAACTTAATATTCATCCGCCGCTTCGCACCTTTGCCGCGAATCGTGAGAGCGCTGGAATACATGTCGCCGTTCGGGATCAGGATCAGCTCGCCGTCATCCTTGCGGAGCGAGGTCGCCCTGACGCCAATGTACTCGACTTTGCCCTGATTATTCCCCACAAACAGATAGTCGCCGATGTGAAACGGCCGCTGCCAGAGAATAAGTATTCCCGAAAAGAAGTTATTGAGAATGTCCTTCGTGGCGAACCCGACCACAAAGGAAGAAAACCCGAGGCCGGCGATAAGGCTCCCGAAATTGAAGGTCGGTATCATCACGGTGAGCGCGGTCAGCACCCCGAGCCCGACCACGATGACGACCAGGATCCGGCTGATCAGAAGCCTCAGCCGCGTATCCATCCTTGTCCGCCGCGTCGAAATCAGAAAGAGCTTCTTTACGCCCTTTGAAAGCAACCAGAAGATAACAAGAACGATCAGGCCGGCAAGCAGAAAGGGGAGGCGTCCGAAGATACCGGTGATCATCGAATTGATGGATTCAAGAACGGTCTGCTGGACCTCCGTCGCCAGCTTTGAAAGCCATTCCCACCAACTGCCACTTTGGAGAAACAACACCATATCTATATATTCTTTAGGATAGAAGCCCTTTTTTCCTAATCGTGTGATAAGTGGTAAGGGCAATTGACTGTTGTTATGAATAGAATTAGAATGATTCTAATTTAAGAGGAAATATGGAACTTCACAATACAAAAATAGATCTGCCGAAAGGAAAACGGGAAAAGCTTGTCACGCTATTGAACCAGCGGCTGGCCGACGCTGCCGACCTCAAATCGCAGGCGAAACAAGCTCATTGGAACGTGAAGGGGCCGAATTTTATTGCTCTTCACGAGCTTTTCGATCGGGTAGCAACCGAGTTGGACACTCACGTCGATGACATTGCGGAGCGGATCACGACTCTCGGCGGCGTCGCAATGGGCACTGTGCGGCTGGCTGCTCAGAATTCGAGCTTGAGCGAATATCCGCATGAAATATCCGACGGAACGGCCCACGTGGACGCACTGTCAAGCGCCCTTGCGGATTTCGGGAAAAAGGTTAGAAAGGATATCGACAAGACCGATGAGCTGGGTGACGCGGATACCGCCGACTTGTTCACGCGGGTCTCAAGCGGCGTGGATAAGCTGCTGTGGTTCGTCGAGGCACACAACCAGGCTTAGAAAGGGGAAATGTTGAAAAGTGAAAAGGTGAAAAAGCTGCGAATGTTCGAAACGATTTCCGCGCATTTTCACCTTTGCACCTTTTCACTTTATGTAGTCGAACACGATGTTCGCGAAGGCCTTTACCCCGACATCTAAGCGGCTGTCATCGAGGAAAAAATCGGGTGTGTGATGCGGAGCCGCATCCTTTACATTCGTACCCTTCGGCATTGCTCCGACGGTAAAGAAGAACGCGGGAGCTTTCTCGCCGAAGAACGAGAAATCTTCCGCTCCCGTGACCCATTCTGCTTCCTTCACATTCGCCTTACCGGCCGCTTTTTCCAGTGACGGCACCATTTTCTTTACAAGCTCGGGCGTGTTGTAGGTTACAAGCGTCTTGTTCTCGATCGAGACTTCGGCGGTCGCCCCCATACTCTCGGCAATTTTCGTTGCTGTTTGCCGGATCTTTGCGTGCACGTCCTTCTGCATCTCGGAATCGAGCGTTCTGATCGTTCCGGCCATGGTTACTTCTTCCGGAATAATGTTCTCGCGAACGCCAGCGTTGAAGCGGCCGACGGTAATGACTACGGGCGCCTTTGGCAGATCGGAACGGCGTGCGACTATCATTTGTAGACCCGTGTAGATCTGCGTGGCGACCGCTATCGGATCGGTCCCAAGCCACGGATATGCGCCGTGCGTCTGGCGGCCCTTGATCTTGATCTGGAACCAATCGCTGGATGCCATTACCGCTCCGGATTTGTATTTGATCGTGCCCGCTTCGGTCTGCGAATTGATGTGGATGCCAAAGATCGCGTCGACCTTTGGATTGTCCATCACGCCTTCCTTGATCATGTCGGGTGCTCCGCCCGTCTCGCCTGCGGGCGGGCCTTCTTCTGCGGGCTGGAAAATGAACACGACCGTGCCTTTGATCCTGTCTTTCATGCCGGTAAGCACTTCGGCGGCACCCATAAGCATTGCAACGTGCGTGTCGTGGCCGCATGCATGCATAACGCCGACTTTCTGTCCGTTGAAATCAGCGGTCTCCTTTGATGCGAACGGAAGCGAGTTTCGCTCCGTCACCGGAAGGCCATCCATATCCGCACGCAGCGCGATCACCGGGCCTGGCTGGCTTCCCTTGAGAATACCGACCACTCCGGTCTTAGCGACGCCCGTCCGCACCTCAAGCCCAAGCTTTCGCAGGTAGTCCGCAACGTATTTCGCCGTCTTGACCTCGCGATTGGAAAGCTCAGGATACTGATGCAGATGCCGCCGCCATTCAACGACCTTAGGCATAAGTTTCGCCGTAGCCGTGTCTATGTCACGGCTCATATCTAAAGGAAACGCCTGCGACACCGACGCAGCGATCACACACAGGGCAAGTACGAGCTTTTTCATTTAACATCTCCGGAAAGATCAGGGTGTGAAGATTCTAGAGGTGCTCGCTAGGATATGCAAGACCCGATGGGCGGGGTGATCAGCGGCACGGCTCCAACCGATGCAAAAAGAGGCAATCAGAATGAATAGGACGAAAAAAGAGGCCGCCTTTACAGAGACCCTCTTCGTATGTGTGATCGGGAAGAATGCTAGAGCATTCTATTTCGCGTCAAAATAAGTTCCGCGGCTAAGGCTATTCTTCAGGTTCTCGAAAACGACCGGGACAGAAGGATGTCGAAAAAGCTCAGGGCCGGTCTGCAGCTGAAAATGCAGATGCGGGCCAAACGAATCGCCGGAACTTCCAATTTGTCCGATCACATCGCCCCGCTTGATGCTCTGCCCTTTGGTGACCTTCACCGAGCCTCTTTGCATATGCATGAGCACCGAATACTCCGAATTTCCGTGCGAGATGACGACCGCATTCCCGGCGCCGGCCAGCATCGGTTCAGAAAGCTTCGCGAATATCGATTCGGGGTTGACGCCTGGACCGTTGTCTGGCACGTCGTTTCGCGCATAGACGACCTCCCCGTCCGCTGGTGCGATGACCTCGCGACCCCAGGTCGCATAGGCGTCCAGATCCTCAGAGTCCTTAAGCATGGCTGCGTAGTTGGCAGTCAATCCGTTCAGGTCGATCGCGTACTGGTTTCCATAGCCCGCGTGGCCGCCGTTGTTCCACATTCCCTGGGTTATTATTCCGGGACCGCGTATCGGGAAGATCAATCTGGTCCTCTGCTGATACACCATTACCGGTACCTCTTTACTCAAAAGGGACTCGGTCTTATCCGGTAGAAAAAGGCGAAGCGTGATACGTACGCGGTCGACATTGAATCCTGCAGGTATGTTCGGAAAGTAAAATGGGATGTCGAACAGTTCGTCTCTGGCATATGCGCGTTGCAGCGAATGGGCGGGAGCATCGCCCGGGAGCGTGAAGGTCTTCAGGCGGAACCGTGATGCGGCCTTTTCAGGGATCACGACCGACTGGACGATGCCGCCCGCCGATATAAGTTCCGCCTTCGATTCAAGCACACGAATGCCCTCGCGTTTCTGCTTATCGTTGACGATCACGAAGAACATAAAGCTTTCCGTCGGAAGCCGGCCAGCGTCGGGTATTTTGAAAACCTGGTCAGGCACGACCGAGAGTTGTACGTCCTGGGCACTCGTCTCCTGTATCGACCAAATGAAGATCAGCGAAAGCAAAAGAAAAACTAGGTAATTGTGGCTCATTTGTTTTGCCTTGCAGTTTCGACGGTCAGCGTGCAGCGGCAGCCTTTACGATCTCGGCGGCTTCAACCAACACACGTCCGAGCGGTTTGCCCAGGTTTTGCGGAACGCTTGTGTTCACCTGCACAGCGATAGCTATTTTCTGTTCGGGGAAGTACATCATGTCGGTCATATAGCCCGGAAAGAAACCGCTGTGTCCGTATGTCAATCCCGCTTGCGTCGGGCGAATGATCACGCCCAGCCCGTACTTTGTATCCCGGCCAAGTTTGGCGGGAACGCCTTCGAGCATCGTAGGCAAAAGCGATGGATCGAACGCCTTTCCTTCGTACATCATTTTTGCCCATCTCGCGAGGTCCTCGCCAGTTGAGGCCCAGCCGCCGCCGGTCCATTCGAACTGGGGGTTGATCGCAAATTTCCCGCCCGCGATCATCTCATCCTTGCCGCCAAATGGATTATTCGGGCCCGCGTAACCCTGTACGACGCCCTTCAAACGAATGGCATCCTGCGGGATCGTGTTTGATAGCTTCAAAGGCTTGATCAGGCGTTTTGTCGCTTCATCGTAAAACTTCTTCCCTGTCACCTTCTCGATTATCATCCCAAGGACAATGTAGTTCGTATCCGAATAATCCCAACCTTTTCCCGCTTCGAATGGCGCTTTTTCGCCGAGCAGATAGGCGACGAGCTCGGCTGGCTTCCATACCTTTTCAGGATTCGCCGTCAGGTCTTTCGTGAACGTGTCCTTAAACTCATAGCGAACGAGGCCGCTGGAGTGGTTCATCAACTGGCGGACGGTTATTTCGTTGGCGTTCGGCAGGCGGGAGAACCATGGTTCTGTTCCGAGGTATTTCTCTACCTTTGCATCAAGGTCGATCTTCCCCTCCTTGACCAACTGCAGAGCCGTTGCCGCAGCGAATGTCTTTCCCGTGCTTCCGGCAAGCATCCGGTCGGTCGCCGCCATCGGCGTCTTTGCCGCACTGTCCGAAAACCCGACTGCCAGCCCAAACGATTCGCCATTAGCCAGCACGACCCCAAGCGTCGCTCCGGGAAATTTGCCGGCCTTGTGCCACTCATCGAGCTTTAGTTGAAGCTCTTTTTTGAGGACGCCGGTCCCCGTTGCGGCCACGGGCTTCTGGGCCGCAGCCCAACTCGCTAGTACAAAAACCGCCATCAACATTGCGGCGGCAATTCCATTCTTAATCAGGTATTTATGCATAAAAAACTGCCGCTCGGGACTAGCGGTTTGCGGACGAAATTATTTTAGGTTTGTAGTATGACTTATCCACGCTCATCCATTTCTCAGGGTTCCAGAGATCCGGGCTGAGTTCGATGCCGGTTTGTATGTCCGAATATTCTTCGGTCATCGTTGGCCGTCCGTCCACGAAGAACAATACCTCGGGAGCGATCCATCCGCCGCTTTTCACTTTCACATACTTATTGAACTGGGTGTCCGAGGTGCTCGCCCTGTCCTTTCCGGTCGGCTGAAGCAGCCGCACGAACAAAAGGTCTTTCTTCTCGATCCAGAACTGCGGCGACTTAAGGTCGCCTTGCTTTGCTCCGACGACATAAACCCGCTTTCCCTGCCAGTCCGTTTCGTGGACCGTAGCAAGGTCGATCTTCATTTCCTTTAGTTGGCCAATGGTCACATCAACCGGCTGAAGGTAAGCGTCGAAACCCAAGACCATCAGCGGGTGAATAAATGGGCGGCCTGGGCCCGCTTTTCCATCCCGAAATGAAAAGATCTTGCCGTCAGCGAACAGTATCCCGTTGCCGCTTTCCGACGGTGCGATGTCTATGCGCAGCTTACCGGGGACGGTCATGGCTTCATACCAGGTAGCAATCTCTTGAGTCCCGTCAGGTTTGTGCGTGATCGTCTTCTGAACGAATGTCAGTGCCTTGTACCATTTGCCGGAATACTTTTTGTGCATTGCCGCGATCAGGTCCTCGCCCGACCTTATATCGGCGGAGAATGCAGGTGCTGCGATCAGAAATATTAAAAAGATGAGTCTGAAGGTTTTCATTTTTTGCTTCTACGGTCGTGCAGTCAAATTCAATGCCGGTTTTACCTCGCCGCGATGACAGGTCGTACAATTTACTGTGGGCGACGGGCTTTTTAGGTTCTTAATTCCTTTAAGCATTTCGCCGTTTATCCGTGCGACCATGGCTGACATGTCGCGGGCGATCTGCTTCTGGGGCTTTTCTTCGGAGTCCCATTTCTCCGCCGCGTGACAATGGGTACAGTTGACGCCGAGAGAACGGGCAAAACCGAATTCCATCACCGCCAGAACACGCGATGCCGGGCCGCCTTTCAGCATCGGCGTCTGCAGGTTCTTGAACACTTTGTCGGCCGGCTCGTTCTCTTTCCCCTTTATCTGTTCGCGAAGTTTGGTGGTCGCCGCGGCCTGATCGAACGGAATGGGCGTCGGCACAGCCTGGGCTCTGACGCTGCGGTCGGGACTACTCGAATTGGTCAGCGCAATTGCGATCAGCACAGCAGCGAACGCGAGAACGATACCGGATCTGAATATTCTTGAACCGCCATCCATAACTGCCTCCTACTTCTCTTTAGGCCATTTGGTCGGATCGGGCTTCATCGCCTTTTCCTTTTCTGTACAATCGCCCGGATCAATGGTCGAAGCTCCGTTGGCTATCTTCCAGGCTCCTTCGATGCGAATAAGGTTGAATTGATTTATGCCGCAATGGGATAGCTTGTCGCCATTGAAGAAAACGTATCTTCCCCACACCATCGCCCAGTCGCCGCTGACCTCGATCTTAGGGTCATACATTTCCTCCTTCATCACCTTCGTCTTGTCGGTGAACATCTTGGAAAATGCTTCGCCGTTTATCGAGGAATATCGCGATTTCCCGTCTTTTTGTTTGAACACGGCGGCCAGGTCCGATGTGGGCGTGTGAAGGGCAAGTATGCCAGCCGGATTCGCGGCTGCCATCTCGGTGAACAACTGGTTGACCACGGCAAGCGCGGCCTTTTTCTCATCAGCCGCCTGCCCGAAGGCAAAGGCGGCTGTGAGAAAGGTGATGGTTAGAATATTTACGATCTGTTTCATTTATCTCCTTTCTATTGTAAAGATTAGGTGGATTCCGAAAATCTCACCTTGGGCAGTGCTTTCTTAGCTCCTTCCTCGGTGATCTTCGATTGGCCGATCAAAAGAATCTCAAGCGCTGAGAGCTTTTCAAACGACCTTAGGCCGGCATCCGAAACATCGGTGCTAAAAACGCTTACTTTGCGAAGCTTCGACAGCTTCTCGACATTCTTCAGGCCTTCATCAGTGATCTTGGTCCCGCCGACCAGCAGTGTTTCAAGATCCTTGAGGTTCTTCAGCCGCTCGAGGCCGGCATCGCTCAAGCCGGTTCGGAACATATTCAGAGTCTTCAGGTTCTTAAGGAATCCAATGTACTGCGTCCCGCCGTCGCCAACCTTTGTCAGGCGAACGTCCAGGTGCTGAAGCTCGCGGAAGTTCAGAAGGTGGCGAAGGTCGCCGTCAGTAACAGCTGTGTTGCTGAGGTCAACTCCGATCACATTCTTTGCCAATTTCCCTTCACCATACTGAAGCTTTCCACCGATCTGTTCGATCGCTGTCTTTCCTTTTTCTTCATCCCATGCGGCCGAAGCGGTTACCGCGGCCATACAAACCAACATACAAAAAAGTATTAGTGCTCTCATTACATTTACCTCCAGATTTGATCAGGCTGCCTGGTTGCGGCCTGCTCGTGCCCAGAGCCCACGGTCATAAGAAAACGGCTTTCCCAAACCTCGGGCTCACCGTACACATTCGGACCGCCACCGAATGTATGTGTATAAAATAGGACGCTGCCGAAATACTTTCGTCACGCCATCGGTTATGAACTGTATAAATTCCTGTTTCACTGAACATCAATTACGCTTACGGCCGGCATAAGGTTTAACCGACCCGCTTGAGCAGCCATTCGACCATCATCCGGTCATACTCCGAATTGCTTCGCGGGAAATCCCAAACGCCGCCGTCGGAAACAACATTGTTTCCATGATCGACGCCGGGCATTACCTTTATGGTCAGGTCTTTGTTACCGGCTTTTTCGAGATAGTTCTGTATCATTTCGCGGCTTTTCTCTACTGGAACGACCGTGTCGCGGTCGCCCCACATGGCAAGAACCGGCACCTTCACCTTCGGCCAAACCGGAGAGGCATCGAAGAATAACAACTCAAGAGCTCCGCGCGGCGGCAGTTCGCCCGTTAGCTCAGGCGGCAGCTCAGCAGGGCTGAACCATCGCGCGGCCTTATTCTCACTAAGTTCTCTTGAGATCGAGGCGCGCATTTCCATTACGTCGGGGTCCTTGGCAAGTATCTTTCGATTAAGCAAATATAGCTTCTCTCGGAGCCGCGTCGCTTCCGCGATCTCGGCGTCTGTCATGCCGGATTGTTTCATGACACCTGCACGATGGTAGATACTTTGTTCCGCCGGCGTCACGGCGGCCGCTGCACTCGTTATAACGAAGGCGACATCGCCGGACCTGGCCGCTGCGAGCGGTGCGATCCAACCGCCCTGGCTATGCCCGGCGATGCCGACCTTTCCGACGTCAATATCACGCCGGAGCCTTAACATTCGTATGCCTGCAATTGCGTCATCGGCAAGATCTTCCATGCTCGCCGAACGAGTATTTCCGGTCGATCTGCCCGCTCCGCGTTTGTCGTAGATCAGTGCCGCGATTCCGTTACTTGCGAAGTGTCGTGCCCACGAACGATAGCTTGTTCGTTCATTTGGCGAACTGCCATGGACCAGGACGACCGCAGGACTCTTCGACTGTGAGATGGGCAAAAGAAGCGTTCCTGACAATTTCACGTCGCCATTTTCGAATGCCACTTCTTCTTCCCTATACTTTTTTGCCTCAGGCTTCGTACGCTTTAGTTCAAAGGTTCCGTCCACACCGAAACCTCTCCACTTCCCGGCAAAGCGGGCGCCGTTTACCTTCCCATCAAAGATGATCGAATGTCCGCTTGGCTGCGGCTTTTCGAGTCGGACATTCGGCCCGTCGACGTAGAGTGGAAAAGCCACGTCGATCACGTCCAGGTCAAGAAAATCAGCCGTGGCTCCGGTTTGGCCGATCCTAAGGCCTACAAGCCACCGCTTTCCGTCTCGCATCACCTCGCCCTTCCAGAAGCCCTCTGACCTTCCAACGGCCTTAGGTTGTGTTAAGGCAAGAGAAGCCCACCCGGTCGCATGGAATTTCAGATCGCGCACCACATTACCGGCGAGCAGATCCTGCTTTAATGTGTCGTCCAGCAGAGTTGCGGGAAAATGCTGAGGAGCAACACCTTCAGACATGAAAACGGCAGCAATGGACAGTTTGCGATCCGGCCGAGCGGCAAGTTTGTACTCGACCTCGGCCGCATTTCCCATATTGTTGTTGCTGGCGACCCACCCGTTCTTTTTTAGGTACGCACCCATCGAGTTACGCACCTCGGCAGTGATAGCCCGCTCTCGAATTTCCCAAGCAAACTCGTTCTTCGGCTGCCATTGTGTGCTTGCGTCCTGCTCGTAAACGACGCTTCCCAAAGCTGCAGACGCGTGTATAACTGACACCCTCGAGCCCGATCCATCGTTTACATAAAGATGACTCCAGCCAGCTTTTGCCCCGCGCATGGCAACTAGCAGATGTGCTCCGTCAAATTTTAAGAACAGCTTGCCGCCGTTTGTCAGATCCAGAGGCAAGGCGTCGGCCCATTCTGCCGGCTCTATCTTTCCGTCGATTGCTACGGCCTTGCCCAACGGAACTTTGACCTGCGTTTGAGCAGCACACACATCGGCGGCAACCGCAATTGCTGCAAAGATGATCAAGATCTTGAGAGCATCGAGCATTCTATTTTCGGTTTGCGGCGGTCTTCGTTTCCTTATGGACGATCGAACCGGCAATTCGCGGCGCTATTTGATCAAGCCAATTGTTTAACTCTGCCTGCGAGTACCATTTTCCCTTAAGCATCACACCGGCACGGTCGTCGGTGGCGGTGATCTTTTCGAGCGGGTTAGCGTTGAGCAGCATCAGGTCGGCGCGTTTTCCCTTTTCGACCGTTCCCGCCTTGTTCAGCGTGCCCAGGAACTCGTGTGGATTTCGTGTGCCCGCTGCCAACGCGGCATAGTTTCCGATCCCTGTTTCGCTAAGCGCCTTCAGTTCGTGGTGCATAGCGAATCCATAAAGCCACAGAAACTCCGGCGTGTCCGAACCGGCCATTATTTTGCCGCCCGCATCATGGATGGCCTTGATGAGTTTATTCCGAGCGTCGATCCATTTTGTCTTTCGTTCCAGCGACACCTGATTGATCACGGACGCACGTTTGTACCAGTTCAGCCATTGATCTTGAACACTCTTTGGATAGAATCGGAAATCAGGCTGTGCTCGTATCGACTCCTCACTTCGCGGCAAGGCGAACGTATTCTTAAAGAAGTGCTGCGTCGGATTCGAGAAAGGATTAGCGGCGACCGAACTTTTCGCCACGATGGGTATCTTCGCTTCGTCGATAAAATCGATACTTTCCCAGTTCTTAGGATTCGACATATAGAGATCGGAGACTGAGCCCTTCATCGGAGCA
>JANNNS010000189.1:0-5045 GCA_031398645.1 Acidobacteriota bacterium | reverse complement strand
CCGATACTGTCGGATACATTGCGGACGCAATACGAGACAAAGTTGGCGGAAGCGAAGAGAAAATTTGAGACGGCGCCGAATGATGCTGACGCGATGATCTGGTTGGGACGGCGGACCGCATATCTGGGAGAATACAAGGCTGCGATCGGGATCTTTTCGGACGGGATCAAGAAATTTCCGAATGATGCACGTATGTACCGTCACCGCGGCCACCGCTACCTGACAATGCGATGTGTCGATGACGCTATCGCCGACTTTGAGAGAGCGGCGTCGTTGATCAAGGGCAAACCAGATCAGATCGAACCAGACGGCATTCCCAACGCAAAGAACACTCCGACGAGCACTCTGCAATCGAATATTTGGTATCACCTAGGCCTGGCCTATTACCTCAAGGGAAATTTCAAGAAGGCCCTTGCGGCTTATAAGGAATGTGAAAAAGTGTCGAAGAACAACGATATGCGCGTTGCGACGGCATATTGGCACTACATGACGCTGCGGCGAATGGGCAAGGAAAAAGATGCTAAAAAGGTGCTCGAACCGTTCGCGGGCGAGATCGAGTTGATCGAAAACACCGAGTATCTAAAGCTGATCAGGCTAAACCGTGGTGAAGTCAAAGCCGAAGACCTGCTCGGGACGATCCGCGGTGACGCAAATACCCTTGGCTCGGCGTCGCTCGGCTACGGCATCGGAAATTATTTTCTCTACAATGGCGACAAAGAGAAAGCCATCACCATCTTCAAAAAGATCGTCGAAGGCGACCAGTGGGCAAGCTTCGGCTACATCGCCGCGGAAGCTGAATTGAAGCGGTAAAGAATCCGGACGCCGACTCTGGACGAAAGAAATAGAAGGAATAAATGTGCACGGCGCGGACATCTATTGTGTAAGGCAATAATATGAATACTCGTTTGATACAACTGCTTTTACTTGTCGTTCTGGGGAGCTTGCTCTCTTGTGGCTCGGTCAGTTCGTCGGGCGTTGTGGAGTCTCCTGAAACTGCTTCTGCGCAAACTGAGCCGGAAAGTCCCGTGAATCCTGCCGATCTAAAGACCGCGGTGTTTGCGGGCGGATGTTTTTGGGGTGTGGAGGCGGTGTTTGAGCATACTAAGGGAGTTTACGACGTCAAATCCGGATACTCCGGCGGTACTGCGAAGTCGGCGAACTATGATGAAGTGAGCGGCGGCAGCACTGAGCACGCCGAGGCGGTCGAGGTGCGGTTCGATCCGGCAAAGGTTAGCTACGAAAAGCTTCTTGAGATCTTTTTCAAGGTGGTCCACAACCCGACCGAACTTAACCGGCAGGGGCCAGACATCGGGCCGCAGTATCGTTCGGCGATCTTCTTTGTCGACGAGACACAAAAGAAGACTGCCGAAGCATATATTGCGAAACTGACGACGGAGAAGGCCTATAAGGAACCGATCGTTACACAGGTCGTGCCGTTGGAGAAATTCTACGACGCCGAGGCTTATCATCAGGATTATCTAAAGAAGAATCCGAAAGACCCGTACATCGTTTACCACGATCTCCCGAAATTGGAAGCATTGAAGAAACAGTTCCCTGCAGTTTTTGTGCGGAAATAGACGAACCAGCTAGAGTCGGTCTCAGACGTGCAATATTGGTCGCGAATTCGGCCGAATACAAAAAATAATGGCCGTGTACCAACTTTACACGGTCATTTTTGCGTCCGATTTGACAAACTGATCCAATGTATCAAGGCTCTGATACATTCGAAGTTGGGCAGTTTTGGAGAAATTCTAGCCATCTTTAAATGTATCAAGCCTCTGATACAAAAAATTATGACCAATTTTAATGGTATCAACGCTCTGATACATCTAAAGTTCGGCGGTTTTGGGGAAAATCTTGTCGTGTTTAAATGTATCAGGCCTCTGATACAAAAAATTATGGCCAACTTTAATTGTATCAAGGCTTTGATACTTTACAATGCAGCCAGTTTAGAATGTATCAAGGCCGTGATACATTCCATTTCGACACTAATCAGCCTGTTTTTGGTCGTTTCGACGGCGATTTCAGGGAATTCGAGTCTGGAAACCCCGGATCTGAGGGCACAGTCGGTCGTGTCTGATCAAATTACCCGTCTACGGTCGATGCAGCCATTCCAACAGAACATTTTCCTGCTTATGAAACGCCTGCTCGGGCTTGGCTCCGCGTGACATTGGGAGTTTGAAGAAGACGGAAAGCTGTTCCTGGACGCCGGATTCGCCGCGTTGACGGGCGAGATCGAGGCAGCGGGCGATCTCGATCGCCAGCGGAGCCGCGAGGATCGAATCGCGGCAGAGGAAATTCACCTTTAACTGCATCGGTTGGCCGAGGAATCCGGTGAGGTCGATGTTATCCCAGGCTTCCTTGTTATCTTTTCGCGGGCGGTAGTAACGGATGTCGACGAGGTGGTCTTCGACCTTGTACCCGAGGATGTCATCAAGCAGAGAACTCTTCGTCTTCACCTTTGATGCGAGCGACTCCTCGTCGCTAAGCACCAGGCCGTCACGGTTACCGAGAATATTCGTCGAAAACCATCCCTCGACCTTCAGTGCACGGCTTCGAAACGCCGGAGCAAGCACGGATTTGATAAACGTCTGCCCGGTCTTACCGTCTTTGCCGGCGATCGGAACTTTTTTCTGTTCGGCCAGTTCGATCAACGCGGGGATATCCGCCGCGACCGACGGGGTGAAGTTTCCATACGGCACACCTGCAGAAATAGCCGCGTAAGCGTAAAGAATTGCAGGCGAAAGGTCGGCCGAGTTATCGTCGAGAGCTTTTTCAAGTCCTGAAAGGCTGTTGAAGATCTCATTGCCTTCGATCGCGAGCTTTTCGGTTGATGCGAGGTTTATGACAACGACTGACTCGCACTGCTCGCGAAACTCATCGAGGTTCTGGCGAATGCGGGCAATGGAACCGCGATGATCTGACGCCGAGATCTGATTCTCGCCGGCAATGTTCGTCACAAACTCGCTGTTGCCGACACCCGGCCACGGCTTTAGTTGTCTCAGCTCAGCCTCGACCGCGGTAAACTGCTTGTGTGTCAGGACATCGTGCTCCTCGGCCGCGTTCGCGAGATGGCTGCCGTAAACATCCCAGCCGGCGATCACGATATCTTCGTATGCGGCCATCCCGGCAATATCAAGCTCCGCCAGGGGCAGTCCTTGTGTATCGATCTTTCCTTTGCGCAGAAGCTCCAGCCCCGCGACCATCGTCGTTCCCACTGCTCCGCCTAGCCCAATTACAGCAATTCCAAGTTTTCGCTTTGTCATAACAAACCGCTAAGTTTACAACTTTGGAATAACGCCCTCAAATCTACGGTGTGCCGAATGTCAGGTAGTGGACGCCATAGTAAAGGATGAAGATCATAACGAAGGCAAGGAAATACAGGCCGGTCATGAAGTAGGCTTCGGTAAAAAGGGACTTGTCTGGCAGCACCAGCATATTGCGTGCGTCGGTCGGGCCGCGTACAACAAGAACCCAAAGTATGGCGACGATCATCAGGTGTCCGATCGCGTCGACCATTCCGAATTCGAACACCGCCAGAACAAAAACGGACATCAACACAAGTGCAATGATGCGTCCGACGACGGAAACGGCCCCGAGCAAAATGAAAGTGGCGAAAAATTCAACAAAGCCGGACACCTTCATAAATACCGGAGGCGTCATTCCCATCAGCATATGCGGACGCGTTTCGAGAACGGATATCGTCCAGTGAGCGTAGGCAAATTTTTCCACCGCCGCCCAGATCAAAGTCAGCCCTGTACACGCAAACAAAACGATAAAACCCGACTTGAGAAGTTTTCGGTTCGACGATTGAACGACCGTCAGGAAATATGCAATGCCGAGGAAGATGAGATAGTCGAGAATGTGGAACAAACCGTAGTGAATGCCCGCCGCAATGTATAGACCGAACACGCCGAGGCCGGAGAGAAACACGGTACGCCGCCAAACGACGCAGGCCGCGATAAAAAGATGTACCCATGCAACGACGGGCGAATCTGTCACAAGTTCGGGGGTTAGATAGAAACTCTTTCCGTAGCCCAACGCCCACCAGCCGAACAGACTGAGAAAGAAAATTCCCGCCGCCGCACGCATTATGTACTGAGCCGCTTTATCAAGCCGCTTCAAATTCTGGTCGAACTCGGCAAAATGACCGCTTTCGTAGATATAACGATCGACGAGGAAGAACAAATAACAACCTACGACCGAGAGAAGGAACAATTTTACGAAGGTTCCGTCGAGTACCTCGCCGATCGGTGTCGGCGGCTTGGTCACATCGTAATCAAAGAACCACTTAACGTGGGCGTCGGCCGCGACTGCGCAAATGCAGATCAGGAAACCGAGAGCGGCAGTCCGAAACAAAGTGAAATTAAGGGCCTTCTGGCTCGTCATAAGGATCGGCCTAGTATCCATCACTCGAATTGTTTCGCAAGCTCTCTCTTCAAGAGCTTGCCGGTCGGGCCTTTCGGGATATCAGCAACGAAATGGATCGTCTTGGGGCATTTATAATCCGCAAGCGACTGGCGACAAAACTCGATCAGGTCAGTTTCGGTAGCCACTTCGCCTTCTTTTAAGACAACAAAGGCAGCCACGGCTTCACCGTAAAGCTCGTCCGGCACGCCGATCACCGCCGCGGCGGCGACAGCGGGATGAGTATACAGCAGGTCGTCAATCTCACGCGGGTAAATGTTCTCGCCGCCGCGGATGATCATGTCGGATTTGCGGACGGCAATGTAGAAGAATCCGTCTGCATCACGATAGCCGATATCGCCCGTGTGAAACCAACCATTCGCGAATGCCTTTGCCGTAGCCTCCGGATTCTTAAAGTACTCCTTGAAAATATTGGGGCCGCGAAGAACTATCTCGCCGAGTTCTCCGTCGTTTACTTCCTGATCGTCCTCGTCAACGACCCTCATTTCATTGCCGATGGGCATGCCGCAGGAGCCCGGCCGCCGTTTTTCATTCGGAGGATTGAACGTGGAACGACAGGTCGATTCGCTCAGGCCGTATCCCTCGATGACAAGACAGCCGAATGTCTCTTCAAAGTT
>JANNNS010000177.1:0-3674 GCA_031398645.1 Acidobacteriota bacterium | reverse complement strand
CGAGAACTCGATGGTCCCGCAGGATATTCCTCTGGATATTGTCTTTGAGGACGCCGACATTATTATCGTGGATAAGCCGGTCGGAATGCTTGTTCATCCATCCCATCGAGACAAATCCGGCACGGTACTGAACGCTCTATCTCACTATCTCAACCAAGAACCTGCGAAACCGCACATTCGTCCCGGACTGATCCATCGGCTAGATAAAGACACGTCGGGATTGCTCGTTGTCGCTAAGAATGGCCGTGCGCACCGCATCCTCGCAACGCAATTTGAGAAGAAAACGGTTGAGAAACGCTATATCGCCCTGGTTGAAGGAAAGGTCCTCGATTCTGAAGGCTCAGTCGATCTGCCTATCGGGCGGTTCGTGGATGAAAAGAGATGGGCAGTAAAGGAAGACGGGAGAGATTCTGTTTCGCGATTTAGGCTTATCGAGAACTATGAGAATGCCAGTTTGCTTGAGCTTGAGCCAGTAACGGGGCGAACCAATCAGCTCCGGATCCACTGTGCCGAGATCGGCCACCCGATCGTCGGGGATGTCTCACGCGGCGGCCGTCATTTCACGCGGCTATGCCTTCACGCCTACAGCGTCCGATTCCGTCATCCCTCCACCGGGCTGCAGACGAGTTTTGAGAAACAGGTCGATTTTGGGTTTCGGTAATTGCTACTTGTCGAGCTTTAGAGCGACGTCGGGATAAAATTTGATTGAAACATTGATAGTCAGCTTATCGGCGCTTGCTTCGCGGCTGAGGCCGATAAAGCCGGGCCCGACGTCGAAAATTTCGTCGCTTCCATTGCCTGTGGAATCGTAGCTGCCAAGGTTCGCGACTTTCTTCTTGAAGAGATCCGAAGGTGCCGCACCCAATCCCTGTTTTGAGATAATTTCAGTTAAATTCGAGAAAACGTTTCTATAAGTACTTTCGTTTGGGATCGCCTTGTTTCCTGTCGCGGCGTAGTTAAGCGTTATCAGCGATGCTCCTTTATCCACGCCTGTCACGAAATAATCGACCTCTATCAGAAGCCCGTCAAGGTTATACAACTGGACCCGATTATTTGCCCCGATGCATTCATATGACGCTCCCGCTAATGATGGATCTGATGAACCCCACTTTCCGCCGCCAAGTTTCGTAAACGTCTTTGCGGGACTAGCTGCCGGATAGCCGCACACACCCGCAGGAAGGAAATAAAGAGGATCGGGCCTCGGGGCTTCAGGTTGAGACGGGGAGCAGCCCGCAAAAAGCACGGAAAGTACTAATGAACAAAGAACGGGAGTTGAGAAATTCATAGTTCGACGGTATCGGTTACCTCTGAAGTCCCATGCCAAATAATGGAGAGCCCGGCATCTTTCCGGTCAGGCGTGTTCCGTCAAAAACGAGTTCGCCGTTGACGATGATCGAAGAGAAACCTTCGGCGTACTGATGAGGGGCTTCGAACGTGGCCTTATCGCCGACCTTGTTCTCATCAAAGATAACGATGTCCGCCGCAAAACCTTCACGAATCTGCCCGCGGTCGCGTAGGTTAAAGGTCTGTGCTGGCAGGGAAGTCATTTTCCGTATAGCGTCTTCCAACCCTGTAACTTTCAGCTCTCGCACATACCTTCCAAGTACGCGTGCATTGTTCCCGTAACCGCGCGGGTGCGGCATTCCTGAGCCAAACTGACGGACGCCGCTATCTGACGCGATCATCGTAAACGGCTGGCGCATTATTTTCAGGACATCGTCTTCGCTCATCACCTTATAAACCATCTGAGCTCCGCCTTTTTCGTACATTTCGATCATCTGATCGATCTGAGAATCGAGCTTTTTCTTTTTCCGCGCGATCAGAGTGATCTCGGCGATGTTCTTGCCGTTGAATTCAGGGTTCGCCCGATAGCTGGCGACGTACGCGAAGCTTAGGTCTTTGAAATTCTTTTTCTTAAGGTCGTCCTTTATGTCCTGAACGATCTTCTTTCGGGTTTCGGGGTCGGCGATCCGCTTCTTTCCTTCTTCGCGGCCGCCGGCGATGGCCCAGCTTGGCATGCGCGAATCCAGCGACGTTGACGAAGCGGGGTAAGCGTATTGATCGACGGTAACCTGCAGCCCGCGTTTTCGGGCAGCTTCGACCAGTCCGATCGTCGTATCACTCTGACCCCAGAGAGCTTTGCTCGCGATCTTAAAGTGCGAGATCTCGACCGGCATATTTGCCTGCTCGCCGATGTTTATTGCTTCGGTGATAGCCTTAACGACATCCGTTCCTTCATCGCGGATGTGGCTGGCGTAGGTTCCGCCGTAACGCGACGCGGCCTTGGCCAGTTCCACAACCTCGCCAGTCTTGGAATACGTTCCCGGCACGTAGATCAGCCCGGTCGAAAGGCCGACGGCGCCGTCCTTCATTGCCTGGTCGACCAACTGGTTCATCTTTTGCTGCTCTTCGGCAGAAGGGTCACGATTGTCGAGGCCGATCACCTTCGAACGCACTGAATTGTGTCCAATGAGCGTGCCGAGATTGACCGCTAGCGGCTTTGCCTTGAACCGGCCGAGAAATTCACCGATATCGGTTGCCGATCCGCCGCAGTTGCCAGTGATCAGCGAAGTGACGCCCATCCGAACAAAATTCTCGGCTGTGGGATTGCTGAAAATATCCTCGGTATGAGCATGAACGTCGATGAAGCCGGGAGCAACGATCTGATTCTGTGCGTCGATCACCATCTTCGCACCGGATCCGTCAAACCTGCCGACCCGGGCGATCTTGCCGTCCCTGACCGCCACCGAACCGTGAAACCAGGGGTTCCCGGTCCCGTCTACAATGCGGGCGTTCTTGATGACGAGATCATACTGCTCGGCAGGCTGTGCCAAGGCGGTTGAGAACTGGGAGGCGGCTAGAAAAACGATCGCGGCGAATGAAAGGAACTGTCTCATGCAATGTAAAATGCCGTGAAACGCCAGCCTGTGTCAACGTTCTGGGCAGAAAAGTTGTGCGGCCCCGGTTTTCCGAGGCCGCAATGCGAGGAAAGGTTGGGATAAAGTCGGGGCTTAGGCCGCCGGCTGTTCGGTGACGTGATAAGGATCGTGCAGCTCCACCGGGTGCTCCGGTTTCTTTCGCAGCCTCATGTTCAGGAATTCAACCACGATCGAAAAGGCCATTGCGAAGTAAATGTATCCCTTCGGTATCTTCTGGTCGAAGCTCTCGGCAACGAGCATAACCCCGATCAACAAAAGGAACGACAGGGCTAGCATCTTGACCGTAGGATGTTTTTGAACAAAGGTTCCGACAGGCCCCGCAAAGAACATCATCGCAGCGATGGATATGACGACTGCCGCGATCATGATCCAGATGCCGTAAGAGCCGTACTGGTCGCTGATCATTCCGACCGCAGTGATAACCGAATCGAGCGAGAAAACGATGTCCAGCACAACGATCTGCAAGATCACGCCCGCAAAGCCAGCGTAAACCTTTTTCGCCGCGTGCCCTGCTTCGCCCTCAAGCGAACCGTGAATCTCATGCGTCGACTTCGCGATCAGGAACAGGCCGCCGATCAGCAGCACCAGGTCCTTGCCGGAGATCTCTTGCCCCCAGACCGTAAACAGCGGAGCCGTTAACCCGATCACCCACGAGAGCGAGAAAAGAAGGACGACCCGCATTATAAACGCGAGCGAAAGGCCGATATAGCGAGCCTTTGCCTGCTGATCGGGCGG
>JANNNS010000173.1:0-2404 GCA_031398645.1 Acidobacteriota bacterium | reverse complement strand
CATTCCGGAGTGGCTTGGTTCAAGTTAAGTCGTCCCTCAAGCCTGTATACTCGACAGGATGGTTTTGCCGTACCGGGCGGAAACCCTATAGTTGCCTTCAAGATGACTTCATCCGTTTCAACTGAGGGACTGTCCGTAATCTTGATTTCCGGATACCTTTCTCCGCTTACATCAATGGCCGGATATATCGGAACAAGCTTCCATGTCAGTAGTTTTGCGAGTTCGCTTTTAGCCCCGGTATCCAGCGCATGGCCTGACCAGGGAATTTTGGCGTGTATCGAAAATGGCTTAGGACCTGACTTTTCCGTGTCGACACTTACGTGAATCGTGAATCGTGACGGTGGCTCGCCGGTTTCTTTTTTTGCCTTTACTACACTCGTTGAGTCCTTTGGCAGGGATACTTCAAAATCGGCAAACCCATTGAAATAAGGAAATGAAAGGTTCAGTTCGCGAATGGATTCTGTTCCCGGGAGCAGCGGTCGCAGACGCTGTTTGAGCGAACTAACGAGAGAATCCAAGGCCGCAGGGTCAGGAGAAAAGACATAAAGATAAAACGGTCTAAACGAGGATGGATCGTCCTCCGTGCTTTCATAGGGTATCGAGGCTGCGCTAACTTCTGAATACACCCTGCCGTGGAAATCCGCTCGGATACCCAACACACAGCCTCCCCAACCCTGACGGAGCAGCTCCCCAATCTTTTGTCTCACGCAAAACTGATCGGAGCCAGCGGTACACTCGTGAACGGTATCGCCTCTCCTCGTAGACTGAACACCATCAGTTACAAGGATATGAAACCGCGCTGGGGTTGACTCCTCTTCCGTTTGAGGACCTGCGCCGTCACCTTGGCCAGTAGGATTGCTTTTTGTATGCTGCCCGGAGGATTGCGGGCGGACTCTGAAATTACTAATTGCGCCAGCGAGATTGGTTTCACCAGCTCGAAAGAGGGACGGATCTTGTGATGCTGTCGTAAGATCCATGTCGGGCAATAGTGGTCCAACATCCGAACCGACATGCCGAACCAGAACCTTTACGTCTGAGTTGCCGAATGTTCCGGTTGCATAACGCAGCTCGCGCAAGGCTTTCCCAACAATAGTCTGGCCATCCCTGGAGAGGTATCCGGCCATGCTGCCAGAGGTATCGAGATAGACGACTAGCTCATTCGCCGTCTGTGCCTGAGTCGTTGTGGGATTGCGATCACTGGGGGAGGCTTCATTTTTCAAAGCCTGGTTCCAAGCAGGACAATTGCCGTCGCATCCTGCAAAGACTAAAACATAAACAAACACAAGAACTGCCGAAGTGTTTCGAAATCGTTTAGCTGGATGGTTTCCTTGTGGTTTCAACAAAGTAACTCCTGGGCCGGTCGACCCGGTGGCCGGCGTGAGACTTGGTGCAAAGAATCTGACTATGTCCGGCCTCTGCCCTTACACACTGTGCAGTTGCCTGAACCCCCGCACTTTGCACAAACGGATTTAGTGAACATGCCTTCCTTCCCACCTTTGCCATGGCACTTGGAACACTTCCCGGTTCCGTGACAGCCTTTGCATTCCGACATTTCCGAAAACTCCTTTCCTGAAGTTGGATAGATTATTTCTACGAAAACTGCGCCGTGTCCCTTACAAAGCGAGACTGGGATGCCGTCAGTGGGAAAAGGCAAATACGCTGCCCCATCAACGCTGAAGAACCCGCAAGCTTCAATCATCACCGAGCTTTGTATTGATGCACTCCCTCAGCTTGGCTCGCCCTTCGGATGGCTCGAGCGCTTTGCGACAAGCAAGAATCGCGTCTGCTACTTCTTTATCGGATTCGCCGGGAACGCTTTCGCAATGGTCGTTTTGAAGTAGTCGTATTCATGCGGTTGGTTTGAGACAAACCAACCGTCGACGTGTGTTTTATTGGGATCGTCTGCCATATCATCCTTGTTTTTGTTGGTGATGAAAGATGCGAAATTCTTCAAATACATCGCTCTTTAATCGCTCAAATTTCATGCTCCATCTTCGGTTCGCAATTTTGTCTCTGGTCATTCTTCTAACTTGCATCGAGAGCAGTCATCCGATTCGCCGCCCTCAGCCTTTGCCGTCTTTCGGCACTATCCTTAGGTGAACCTTGCGGTATTCCACCGGCGTCATACCGTAGGCGGCCTTGAAACTCTTTGTGAACTGGCTCGGATTTCGAATCCCCACAGCCGCACCGATTTCCTGTACCGAAAGGAAGCTGGTTTCCAATTGATCTTTGGCTTTCTGCAGGCGCACCAGCGTAAGGTAACGTTGTGGCGACAGACCGATCTCAGACTTGAAAAGGTGTGCGAGTCGCCAGGGAGATAAATTTACCTCCGCGCTCATGTCGCGTAGTCCCAACTTCCGCTCAAAAGACCCTTCCAAAAGCACCCGGACAACTTGAACCCTTC
>JANNNS010000136.1:0-17151 GCA_031398645.1 Acidobacteriota bacterium | reverse complement strand
TTCTTATCGTCGGACTATTCTTCCGCAATCCGATCATTCCCGGGCTCTTGCTATATGGGTGGGAGTGGATCAACTTTCTCCTACCGCCGCTATTGAAGAAGGTGAGCGTGATCCATTATCTGCAATCGCTTGTGCCGGTCCCCGTATCCGAAGGCCCCTTTGCGGTTCTCGCCGAACCGACTCCCGCGTGGATATCAGTGCCGAGCCTGCTTATTTTTACGGGTATCATAATTCTCCTGTCCGGCATGCACATTCGACGTATGGAGATCAGTTATGCGGGTGATTGAAATGAGAGAGAGTTGTGCCAAGATCCGGTCATTCGTTTTGCCATTTCTGGCAACGGCGATTCTGTTGCCATTCCTCGGCTGTGCTCCTTCGTCACAGAATGGAGCAAGCCAGGATCGAAACGATCAGGAGAGCCTTGAACTGACCGACGACCTCATCCGCGAACGCATCAACGATGCCCGTGTCTGGGACATCCCGGACGTGACCGGCGTGGGCGATTCCATTAGTTGGGGCTTTGATGAAGATGAGCCGAAAGAGGTGGTGGTCGTCGAGAAGCAGATCGAGCCTGATGAGGCAATCATCGTCCTGGATATCAAAACCATGTCGTCCCCTCGCTCCCGCGAACCGCGCTATCTCGCCGGCCAGATCAGGACAAAATGGGAATTGCAATCCGGTTGGGTCCTCAGAAGATGGAGAATAGTCGAGACAGAAAATATCTCGATGAAATACAAAAAGCTCCCAAAACCGCCCGCAGACGCACCATCACCGCCGATCGGACAGTGAACTACACAAATCCTTAATGTAATTGATAGGGAAAAGGATGGTACACCCGGCAAGATTCGAACTTGCGACCCTCTGATTCGAAGTCAGATACTCTATCCAGCTGAGCTACGGGTGCCTATCTGAAAGTTTAGTTTCAACCCCTTGCGATTGCAAATCAGGTTATTGAGGAGCAACGGGTTTTTGTGAGGTCTCGGGCATTTTCTGGATATCCGCTCTCAAATACCGAACGACCTCGCGGATCTCGGCTTCGCTTAGCTTGTCCTTGAATGCCGGCATGCCTTCGTCCTCGATCCCTTTGTAGATATATCCATATATCTTATCGTCGGGAAATGCTTTGATCTTTGCTGACGTCAGGTCGTCGGGGTTTATTGATTTTCCTTCGATCTCCATCTTTCCGCCCGTGCCGTTTTCTTTATGGCATGCGGCGCAGTTCGTTTGATACAGCTTTTTGCCAGTAGCGAGAGTTTCCGGTGGCGGTGTCGCGTTCGGATCGGGCGTCATTACAGTGATCGTAGCGTTAGACGGAGCCGCATTATTTGCTGCTGGCCCGCCTCCGCTGCACGCTGCCAAGGCCAAAGCCGCGATTATCAATACCGTCAGAACTGCAAGTTTCATCAAATAAACTCCTTAGCAAGATATTGTGGATGAGCTTAACCGATTTTCGTACAACGTAAAACCCACGCACTTAGAAGCAGGCACTTGCGGCCCGCTCCATCACAGCTAGGATGGCGGGCCACTGCGGCTCCATCGCGTCCCAACTCGCGTTTCGGAAAGTAATTCGCTATCTTTTCTTCATGCTCAACCGTACACTCCGTCTCTTTCTTGTCGCTGGCATTCTCCTTTCGGCCTCGTCAATAGCTCTCGGACAGGCCGCATCTACCGGCGTTGCACTTCCTGGTCTAAAGTCTTCCGTCACGGTCAAAAAGGATGCACGCGGGATTCCTTACATTGACGCAAAGGACGACTCGGACCTTTATTTTGTCCAAGGTTACGTGACCGCGAGCGATCGCCTGTGGCAGATGGATATTCTCCGCCGACGAGCACGCGGTGAGACTGCCGAGATCTTTGGACGAGCGGCCCTAGAGGACGACAAGATCTGGCGGCGGTACGGCTTCGCGCAGATCGCGGAGGATAATCTCAAATTCATCTCGCCCGAGCTTCGCACCGCACTCGATCGATATGCAGCAGGTGTCAACGCATATATCGCGACGCTCACTCCCGAGACCTTGCCGGCCGAATTCAAGATCCTCCAGTACAAGCCAGCCGCATGGCGTCCGAGCGATACCATTGTCGTCGGAAAAATCCTCGCCGAGGCGCTTAGCTCAACCTGGTACCAAGACCTCCAGCGATCGGCGGCAATGGCTGCACTGCCCGCCGACAAATTCAAAGACCTCACGAACCAAGTCACGCCGTACGATGTGGTGTTATTTGGTAAGGATGCACCTGCGGCCGCGACCGCTCACAACGCGCAGAAGCCCGCTCGTGAGCAAGGGCGTAACGCTCACCGCTCGATCACGCCTGAACTCCTTGCCGCCGCCGAGAAGCAGATGGCCATCCGCGACCGCTCGCTCGCCGAGATCGGCCTCTTCGCCGAAGACCTCGCAGCCAGCAATAACTGGGTGATCTCCGGCAAACTGACTGCCGACGGCAAGCCCCTACTCGCAAACGATCCGCACCTAGCGGCGACCGCTCCGGGCATCTGGTACATGGCTCACCTAAATACGCCCTCGATGCGCGTGGCGGGTGTGACATTCCCGGGCGTTCCCGGAATCGTCCTGGGCCACAATGAGCACTTTGCGTGGGGAGCCACCAACGTCGGGCCGGACGTTCAGGACCTTTATCTCGAAACCTTCGACGCGAGCGGCAAGTACAAAACACCGACCGGCTTTGAATCACCCACCATCAGAAAAGAAGAGATAAAGGTTAGGCTCAGCCCGCTAAAGGTGGAGACCGAGACCGTCACGCTCGATGTTGTCGAGACACGCAATGGCGTGATAACGGTCGAAGACGGAGCAAAGAAGTACGCACTAAAATGGACCGCTCGCGACGCCAAAAACAGCGATCTCGGAGCCTTCTTCAACCTTAATCGCGGAAAGAACTGGGAAGATTTCAAGGCCGCTCTCAGCCAGTACGGCGGAGCGACACAGAATTTTGTCTACGCTGACGTGAAAGGAAACATCGGCTGGTATGCCGCGGGCAAGATACCGATCCGCCAAACGGGAAGTGGGGAAGTGCCCTATGACGGCTCGACCAACGACGGCGAGTGGACCGGCTTTATCCCTTTTGCAGAATTGCCCAATCTTTATAATCCGCCTAGCGGCCTGATCATCACCGCAAACCAGCGGATAGTGGGCACCGATTACAAATACAAACAAATGTCCCGCGACGCGGCGACGCCATGGCGAGCCCGCCGCCTCTACGACCGGCTGACGTCGAAGACAAAGCTTACAATGGATGACGTCCGCGACGCCCAGCACGACATATACAATCAGCCTTTCGCAATGCTCGCGAAAGACATCGTTGCGTCAAACGCAGCTTCGCCGCAGACGACGGCTTTGCTGAAGGATTGGGATGGGATGATGAAGGCCGACTCAAAGACTGCGGTGGTCGTCAACGAGATCCGCGGCTGTATGGCAAACAAGATGGCTGAGGCCAACAAACCTGCTCCGGTGAATGCCGTCCGCGAACGCGTATTATTCTGGGCCGTGAATCAAAAGTCCGCCCGCTGGCTGCCATCCGGTTTTGCAAGCTATAACGACCTGATCAGCTCCTGCGACGAAAGTTCGCGGGCAAGTCTCGCCGATCCCAAACGCTTTGGGCCGGACGAATCGAAATGGCGTTGGGACGGCGTATTCCGTGCCCGCTTCATCCATCCGCTCGCGGCAGCACCGCTGATAGGCGGCCAATTCCTCGTCGAACCAAAAGGCGTCAACGGCAGCGGACAAACACCCAACGTCGGCCCCTACGTCTCAATGCGCCACATTGCCTCGCCCGGCAATTGGGACGCCACCCGCTTTGTCATTCCGCTAGGCCAAAGCGGCGACACCAAGTCACCCCACTTCCGCGACCAATTCGAAAACTGGAACACCGGCACACCGGCCGTCTTCCCATTTACGAAAACCGCCGTTGAAAGTGCCGCAAAGACAAGCGTGACCTATCGCCCCTGACAAAGAGTTTGCCCGCGAATTTCGCGAATAAAAGCGAATAAGAGATTGTTCCTTTATTCGATCTATTCGCGTAATTCGCGGGCAAAAGAGCCTCTGTGTTCTCTGTGTCCTCTGTGGTTAATTCTTTCCTCTCATCCTCACCGCCCGCTAGCCGGCATCCAGAATGAAACATCCGGAACCAAGGATGTGCGAGCGTTAGCTGCGAAGCCGGGAGCACCGCACGTAGCCCTTATCGTTACTGCGTTCTGCCTCGATGAAGCACGAAGAGTAAAATCGACCGGTTGTGATGCATTTGGCCGAGTAAACGTCGCCGTAACAGGGCTTGTGGTACCGAACGGGAATGTCGGTATGGTCACAACAGCATTTGTGGCGCTCACAAGTGTGAAGCCCTGAAGGCCGGCGGTGTTATTCGCAGCGTCGACCGTAACCGCGCCTGGTGCGGCCGTAATTGCTTCAAAAGCAGCACCTGATCCCGGGAAGGCCTCGGTGATCGTGAGCGTAGCCGTGCACGGACCGCCCGGAGTCGGGCTCGGCGTCGGTGTGGGCACAGGCGTCGGCGTAGGCGTTGCCGTCGGGGTCGGCGTAGGCGTAGGAATCGGCGTCGGTGTCGGTGTAGCCGTCGGCGCTGGCGTCGGTGTTGGAGTTGGTGTAGCCGATGGTGTTGGCGTCGGCGACGGGCCAGGTGTGCACTGGGCCCTGATCAGGATGGCGTTTATACGCGAGGAGGCCCGCAACGTGAAGTCCACCGCCAGCGCCGGATTCGGGATCGTAAAGGTCGCGGTTACCGGGTTGAACGTTCCCGACGGGAATGACGGGATGCTGACATTGGCGTTGGTCGAACTCACGACCGTAAAGCCTTGCAGTCCGATCCCGCTATTCGCAATGTCGACCGTCACCGAGTTCTGACCGGCAGTGTTCGACGGGAACGCGTTCAAGCTTCCTGGAAACGCCTCCGTCACCGTAAGCGACGGCGTGCAAATGCCCGGATTTGGCGTCGGTGCTGGCGTTGGTGTCGGTGTCGGCGTTGGGGTAGCCGTTGGCGCTGGAGTCGGCGTTGGGGTAGCCGTCGGCACCGGAGTCGGCGTCGGTGTTGCCGTCGGGGTCGGCGTCGGCGTAGCTGTCGGAGTTGGCGTTGGTGTCGGAGGAGGCGTTCCAAGTGAGCCCTTTGCCAATTCGAGCACATATGCCGCGGAAAGTTTGGAAAACTTCAGGGCATGGGCTCCGGTCACATCAGAATTTGCAAGCGTATCGTTTGCCGAATGGATGAACGGGTTATCCGAACCAATTGGAGCCTCAAAAGGAAAAGATGCAGGAAAACCGCGATTATGCCAGGAAGCATGATCGGAGCAGGCGTATCCGCACATAGTATTTGTCACAACAAGCGTCGGCAAATACGTAGCCGCAAGATCCCGAACGAATTGATTTTGCGGAGCATTTGTAAAGTCCGTGATCATGGCAATATCCGCAGATGGACTTTTGTAGTTCGTCATGTCCAGCTGGAGCACTCCGACGACATTTACACCGTTGGTTTGAAAGTTTTGTGCAATTGCGCCGGACCCGAGCAGGCCGGCTTCTTCACCGGCATACGCCATAAACTTAACGGTTTTTTGCGGGGTGTAGCCTTGCGCCACCAATTCACGAATGGCTTCAGTCAATGCTCCAACGCCTGACGCATCATCATCAGCTCCGGGCGCGGGCAAGGTCAAGCATGTCGAAGAGGGGCTGCAGCCGGTGCGTATCGAATCTTGATGAGCACCGAGGACCACAACTTCAGACGGCTGGCTGCTGCCTTGAATGGTAAGTATCACAGATGGCTGCGCGAACGTCGGATGATTGAAATATTCGACGGTGATATCAGGACGACCTAAAGAAAGAGTGGTCCATTTATCTTTGATCCAGGCTGCCGATTGGACACCCGTTGTAGAACGATAATATCGGGTAGTAAAAGCTGAAAGCGTCGTTATTGTTTCAAGGATCCGAGAGGCGGCAAGGTTGTTGATGACGGGCTGAACGGCGGCGGCATTATTGATCGAATAGTCAACTAAAAGTGCGCTTGGATTTTCGGCCTCGGCCGCAAAGCGTTCGATCGTTTGCAGCGCGTCAGTTTCGCTTGTGTGAGCGATAAACCCACCGCATTTGTGCAACGCCTTGTGTGCATGCTCGGAGATGATCGCGATTTCTTGATCGGTTGCGTGTATCAACGCGATGCCGTTTTCAATTCTCACGACGGCAGGAGAGAATTCTTGACTCGCTTTTCTTGCGGAGTCGGCCATTTCCTGAAGCTCGGCATGATCAACTGTTATCCATGTCCGTTCCGTTTCCGCTCCGATCACGTGCGATTCGCTGCCCGCAAAATAAACCACTGCTAATAGCATCGCCGTCACAAGTGCGGCAGCAAAATAATATTTTTTTCCGTTCATCTATTTTTCACCCTGAATCTGATAACTTGGCTGCTTTCGCCTTCTGACCGTCGACACGGCAGAGACCGATATTATTAACAATTTCCCATGCGGAAACTGTCAGGAAGCAGACTTAGATTTTACTTAGTGTTTACTTGACTCCGTGGAATTATCTCAGCCTTTCGCAAAATCCACAATCAAAATACGAAACTTTTAGACTTGCGGAAATTTCCGACGAATGTTGACCGCCCGCTCGATCAGGTCCACATTCTCAAGGATCTTCAGCCGGAGATCATTATCCAACCTCGGATTATCCGCCAAAAACTTGTTCACCACCGCCAGGGCCTCCGGGCTCCGCTGGCCGCCGATGAACGCACCGAGCCAGCCGTTGACGAAGAATATCTTCCGGCTGCGTTTGTGGTTCGGCAGTTCCCTCAGCGCCCGTTCCAGATACGGCAGTGTTAGCTCGCTGTGCCTGATCGAATTCCACGGCCCGAAAGCCGCTTCTATCCAGCTTTCGGAAATTTCTTTGTTGTTTACAAAATCGTTCCAATACTTAGCCTTGTTCTCGGCCGTTGCGATTCCCGCACGTGCCGCATACGCATATCGCTTTGCATCGTCGCCGGTTTCGGTCTTTTCAAGCTCAGCCAGCATTCCCGGTGCCTTGGGATCGCCCAATATCAACAGCCGAGTAACGATCTCGAATTTGTCTTTTGTCTTAAGCGGGAGTTTTCGCAGCATTTCCTCGAAACGAAGAATTCTTTCGACGTCTTCGCTAGAATAAAGGCCGGGAGCAAACGGCTTCGGCCCGACATTTCCTTGAGGCTCCAAACTGGCTTTTAGCATAGCCCTCAGAACGTCTTGTCCGTTCACGGTCGCGGCAACATTCAGAAACGCCCGATAAATAGTGATCCGATGCCCAAGGATTTCGGCTCTGGTGAGCCGATCGATCAAACCATTCTCAAACTTAGGCACAAGTTCATCTCGAGTCTTGTCAGCGACGTAATAGTTTAATGCGATGGTCGCACGTCCAAGGATCGACGAACTTATTGTTTCATCATTTTCTGTTGGAAAATTCTTAATGACGAGCTCGACATACTCCCGCGGGTCGAGCTCGCCTTCGCGGACGCTGTCCCACAGGGCTCCCCACATCATCGCCCGCAGGAACGGGTCCTTTTCGTTCTGGATGTTTTTGATAACATAATCGCGGCTCTTCTCGTCGAGGAGGAAAATGCCGTAGCCGTAGTCACCGTAGTTCGGGACGAATAGTTGTAATTTGCCCGTCTCTCCAATATTTTCCGAAACTCTAATTGGTTGCTGCTTGCCATCCTTCGTTTCAGCCGTTAGTAAGGTAGGGCCGAAAGAATGAAAAGTGCCTATCATAAGTCCGTACCATTTCATCTTCCATACTTCACCGGAGCTGAATGGTGCGGTAGGCGTTATCTTGACTCCGTCTTCGGAACGCTTTCTCGTTGTAACTTCGGTTCTTAATATCAGCAAGCCTGGTTGAGTGACCCACTGTTTAGCCCATTCCCTCAGATCTTGTCCGCTCGACCTTTCAAACTCTCTCACCAGATCTTCCCACCCCGCATTCCCGAACTCATGCTTCTTCAAAAACGCCCGGACGGCCGTCTGGAACTTGTCCTCTCCCAGATAAAACTCGGCCTGACGCAGGAACGCCGGGGCTTTGTTGTAGACGATGTTGCCGTAGGCGCTTTTGGCGGCGGAGAGGTTGGCGATGGGCTGGTAGATGGCGGTGGTGCCGCGGGTGGAGTCGGTCTGGTAGGCGCCCTGTTTGATGCGTTCGTAAAAGACCTTCCAGGCGTTCATCTCGGGCATGATCTTTTCCATCGCCTTGTACGCCGTAAAGGTCGCAAACCCTTCCTTCAGCCAAAGATCGTCAAACCACCGCATCGTAACCGTGTCCCCAAACCACTGATGCGCCGCCTCGTGAAAGATCAAAGTCGCCCGCGACACGAGATCGTTCTTCGTCGGCTCCTGCGGAAAGATGATCGCGGATTCCCGAAGGAACGTCGCCCCCGCATGCTCCATCCCGCCAAACGGAAACTCCGGTATCAAAACCAGATCGTACTTCGGGAACGGAAACTTGTAATCGAAATACTGCTCGAAATACTTCACCGCTTCGTGGTTCAGCCGAAAGACCTCGGCAGCGTGCGGTTTGAACTTGGCAGATTGGGACTTGCGGACGTAGATCGAGCCATCCGGCCCAGAGGCGGAAACACGACCGGTAGGGGGTGTGCCGGCCGAGGGCTTCGAGTTCTCAACCACTTTTTGAGTGCTGTGACTAAATGCACCTTCTTTTTCAAGTTTATCGAGATCGATGTAGCCACCATCTAGGCCTGATGGAAACCTAGCAAACGGTCCTGCCGCGAATGCGAAGATATATGTGCTGATGGTTTTGGTTTCGTCGAAGGCCCTCCAAGCTCGTTTTGATGGAAGAAGATCTATTGTTCGCTGATCAAAACACGGAGGTTCACAAATCGGTTTATTACGGACGGGAGAATTGGCGATGGTTGACCAATCGGCCGGAAATTCCATCTCCAAACTAAACCTCGCCTTCAGATCCGGCTGGTCGAACACCGGAAACGCCGTGCTCGCGTCAGACGGGACAAAGAGCGAGTAGATATACTCCGACCCGTCCTCTTTGTCCACATACCGCGTTATCGCCGACCCGCTGGTCAGAATCGGCGAAGTGAAATCCAGCGTGATCACGTACTCGCCCACCACCACGCCATCGCGGAAGATGAGGTGTTCGTTAAAGTCAGAACCACCTGCGTTAGCGGGTGGGTTCTTCACTACGCTGCCGCCACCCGACCCATCCATCACGACCGGCTTTCCGTTAACCCTCACATTGCTAATCGTTGACTTCTCTTCGTGTCCCTTTATCCGCCGCCAGTCGAGAATGATCGGCGTCGGCTCGTCGCCAGCTGAAGGGCGGAACCCACCCGCTAACGCAGGCGGTTCTGACAGCTTCACCCTAACCTCCATCGTCCCCTTCAAAACCGGCGACATCTTCTCCAGCGTCAAATTCAGCTTGTACCTTACATCCGAATACCGCGCCGCCCGCCATTTGGCGAGCTCCAGCGAAACACCGGGCCCGATCGGCGGAGCCTGAGCAAACAAAACGGGCGGCATGACCAGCATCAGCGTGAGAATAAGCTTTTTCATCGGTTTTCTTAGGAAAGGGATCTGTCCCTGCCAGATTACCATATAGGTTTCCCGCAGAGGGTCTTCCGTTGCTTTGCTCCCATTCTCCTTCGTGAACTTTGTGTCCCCCACTTTGTGCCCTTTGTGTTGAAGAAAAGGCCGCTAAACACAAAGATCACAAAGGGCAGACACAAAGGGCGCAAAGCCCGAACAGCACAGACCTTTCCGTTCGTCGCTTTCCCCTTCTCCTTCGTGAACTTTGTGTCTCCCACTTTGTGCCCTTTGTGTTGAAAAGAAGAGCTAAACACGGAGATCACTGAGGGCAGACACAAAGGGCGCCAAGGAGGCGTACTAGGAACAAAATAATGTTGGTGTTGCGTTCCGTATGTGGTACACTGTACCGCCTTCGGTCATGGACCGTGGGCCGATCTATGAAAACAATGCCAAACACGACTGTCATAACCACGCGAGTGGAAGCCCGACAAACTGTGACCCCATTGGGCGCGAAAAAGTACGCGAGTTGAACCCCGGGAAAGCGGGACACCGCACCTTACCCTTGTGTGTACAACACTTAGCAAATTCACGCGTTCGGCAACACCCAAAAACGAGTAAAAACGGTGGGACACGGGACACTTGGGGTTAAATGCCATTCATTGCAACACTTAGCCTGTCCCAAAACTGTCCCACCGTGGGACACCTAAATTCTGTGACGCTCCTTAGTTGTCGCGGTCGATGCGAGAGAGTAGATCGGTGAGGATAATGGCGGCGGCTTCGGAATCGACCAGGCGTTTGGTGTCTTTTGCTTCGATTCCGCGTTCCCAGATGCGGCGGCGGGCCTCGTAACTTGTGACGCGTTCATCCTGCAGCAGAATGGGGATATAGATCGACAAAGAGAAGTTTCGTGCGATCCGGCGGGCGTCCGCCGACATTTCGCTTTCGGAGCCGTCAAAGTTATACGGCAAACCAATGATAAGTGCGGCGGCATCGAACTCAACTAGTATGTCTTTGACAATGGCGAGCGTCTTTTTCCAGCTTCGCCGCTCGATGGTGCGGACCGGTGTCGCGATGACCTGGCGATCATCCGTCACGGCAACTCCGATCCATTTTGTCCCAAGGTCCAGGCCGACAAGCCGGCCTTGCCTGGGAACATTCGCCGGGTCTGTAAATTGTTCGGTATTAAATGTTTCTTTATCGTGCACGTAAATTATATAATCTTGCTTTGCACCGGTCGATAAACCATTTGTGCTGAACGGACGTAATAACGCAGTTAGTAATTATCACAAGAGGTAACCTATGTCATTTCGCGGAAAACTCTCGATACTTATGATCTCGGCGGCGGTCGGCCTGTACGCCGTAGTCGGCGGCATTTTAAGCCCGTGGACACGTGCCCAGCAGCCGATAAACGATGCCGGAGCTCAGATCAGGATATTCGAGTCGGTTTTGCAGCATATCCAGAATGATTACGTCGACGAACCGAACCTCGAAAAGGTTCGTTTTGGAGCACTCCGCGGCTTGGTCGGCGGCCTCGATCCGTACTCATCCTACCTTACGTCGCAGCAGGTTGCCGATTTTAACGCAGCAAAGACGAGCAAAAAGGTTGGTATCGGTGCTGAATTCTCACAAGTTTCGCTCTATCTCTACGTCGTCTCGGTGGTCAAGGACTCCGAAGCCGACAAGGCAGGCCTGAAAGCCGGTGACGTGATCGAATACATCGAGAACAAGGCGACCCGCGATATCTCGCTCTATGACGCTCGTCAGATGATTATTGGCGATCCCGGAACGGCGGTCAACCTTCGCGTCCTGAGAGCAGCGTCGAAGCCATTGTCATTGAAGGTAACTCGCGGCACGTACAAGATCCCGTCGCCTGAATCACGCATCGAAGCAGGGAAGACCGGAGTTGTTAAGGTTTACAGCCTCGAGGCCGGTGAGACCGAAAAGATCAAAGCTCAGGTCCAGGGCCTGCAGAAACAGGGCGTGCAGAAGATCGTCCTTGACCTTCGCGGAGTAGCCACGGGAACGATCGACGAAGGCGTCGCACTGGCGAACCTCTTTATCGGAACCGGTGAACTGGCAAAGGTGATCGGCCGCGAGAATAAGGTCACAAGGACATTTGCGGCAGATCCGGCAAAGGCGATATTTGACGGCAAGCTCGCCGTGATCATCGATCTGGGTACCGCAGGCCCGGGTGAAGTTGTGGCGGCAGCAGTGCTGGATCGTAAACGCGGCGAAGTCGTAGGCGAACGCAGCTTCGGTGCCGGTACGGAACAGGAGCTTAAAACGCTTCGCGGCGGCGATGGCCTCTTGCTGACGGTCGCTAAATGGGCGTCACCAAACGGTATCCCGTTTCTCGGAGAAGATCGTGCGACGACCGGCGTTAAACCTTCGGTCGAAGTGAAACGCCCGGATACGCCCGAACCGGTCGAGGTCGATGAGCTTATCGATCAGCAGGAAGAGCAGAACCAGAATCCACAGCCCAGCCCGACCCCGGCAGCAACGCCTGAGGTCAAGAAAGTTGTAGAGGATATTCAGCTCAAGAAGGCGATCGAGATCCTGCAGGATAAAGCCCAGGCGGCCAAAGCCGCGGGTGCCTAATTCGGCAGCATAGTACACAACGGAAGCCGGGCCGCTGTGTCCGGCTTTTTTTATTGTTGAGGAGGATGAAGACTGTTAGAATTATCCCGATTCGATCCATCGACATGATCCGAAAAGCATTCACACAAAAGCTCAGCATCTTCTCGTTCCTACTCACCTCGGCGTTGACAGTAGCTGGACAGTCGACGACTCAGGAATTTGCTACGCCTGTCGTGTCCAATGAGATCTCGGGTACGATCAAGGCTCGCGACATCGGTGATTCAAGGCTAACGACCTACTACTACGCCCTGAACAGCGACCAGGGTGACTTGTTCATCAACATCGTTACGAAGAATCTGTCCGCTGATATCGACGTGTTCACGATAGTCGGGCTGCGTCCGATGACAAAGGTTGTGGTCTATGCCGACTACGGCGAGACCGAGACGGGACGAGCGATATACCTTCGTAAATCGGAGAAGCTGCTACTGCGTATCCAGGGCCGTTCTCCAAATGACGACGATGCGACATACCGGCTAAAATTTGCCGGAAGCTTCGTCGCCGCTCGGGCGGATGAGCAGTCGGCGGGAACCGAGGTACCAAAGGTCACTGCGGAAAATCGGAGCGGGATTCGCGTCAACTCGATCGGAACGATACTGCCGCCGCTTCCAAAGGCCGTCGAGCCGGTAGCGGAGAAAGCCGAGCCATCGCAGGAACCGGCGCTCAAGGCTGATGCCGAGATAGCGACTGCAGAAAAGACGCCTGCGACTGATGTTGAGAAGGAAGAAAAGGCGAGTGGCGGCCTGACGCTTGTCGTAACTGATCCCGTAAAAGCGGAAGAGAAGGCGCCATCACCACCCCCAACACGGCGGGCGGCGAACAGCAGGAGCAGAACTCCCGTCCGACGGTCCCAGCCTAAACCCGCAGAGCCAAAGCCTCCGACCGAGACGACGGCCGAGGCCGAGATTAAAGAGCCATCAAGCACGAAACCCGCGGCACGCATCGCAAACACGCGAGGCCGAACCCCAAAGAAACCCGTCGAACCGAAGCCCGACCCGCTTGCGTCGATCAACCTTGTGGTTCAGTTCAAGGACGGCAGCTCCCTGGAAAAGAAGATGAGCGAGGTGTTCAAATTCAGCGTCGACAAGGGAATTCTTACAGTGATCCTAAAGAACGGGATTATCTCGCGATATCCCATCGTTGATGTTGCAAAATTGACTATCGAGTAGCCGACAGGTCAAGCGTAGCTGTGAAGGCCCGGGAGCAGGTAACTTACGCCAAGATACGTGAAGATCACCAAAAGAAAACCGAGGATCGCGAAATAGGCAGAACTTCGGCCCGACCAGCCTCGCGAGATCCTTGTGTGAAGAAAGGCGGCGTATGTGAGCCACGCGACAAGAGCACCCGTCTCCTTTGAGTCAAAACCCCACGGACGGCCCCAGGATTCATTCGCCCAGATCGCTCCGGTTATAAGAAGCATTGCCAGCCCCGCGAAAGCAAGACAGGCTGTCTTGTACATCAGCCCATCGAGCGAATCGAGCGACGGAAGCCGTTCGCGCAGCTTCTCCGTTCGGAAGGAAAAAACCAGCACGAAAAACGTGGCTGCAAGACCCGTAATTAATCCTGCGAGCTCAACCGGATTCGTATTGAGGCTCAAGTAAAGCTTATCTCCATTGCCTTGGAAATATGATCGTCCGGTCTGTTCAAGCTGTGTTTGAGTGATCGCCGCGAACTCCTTGACCGAGAGCTGCTGGCGTTCTGCGATCGCTCTACCGGCGACCGCGTATTGGCCCGGGTTCGCGATAAGCTGCTCCTGCAGACGCAATTGGACGTCGGTCGTGCCTTTGATGCCCGAAACCAGCAACGCTATCCCGATGATCTGAGATACAAGGGCAAGTTTCAGTAAATAATGTCCTACGGTGCGTGCCTTCTCGTTGTTCTGATACAAATACAGCAAGAACGCCACAATAACACCGAGCGACAAAAGCCCGGCAACTACCAAAGCCGGCCCAACATACGGTATTTCCAGTCGGAATGGAGCTGAAAAAGGCTTACCGCCGTCCACGTTGGGCACGAAAAGGCCCGCCCTATAGATGAATTCGGTGAAAACGGAGAACTTACTTATCGAGGCAATCACGGCGAGCACAAAAACATTCGCCCAGATGGCCATCGCCTCGACTTTTGCATTGTCCTTCAGCAAATATATCACTGCGACGGCGAAGCAAACGAGCGCGACCCCATAGCTCAATGAAGCGACGCCTACGTGGATCGGGCGCCAGTAAGAATCGAGTACCGGCGGAAGATCGATGAATTCTCCTCCGATAAATCTTGCCAGAGTAAGGATAAGGGCGGCCAATGGGAGGGTGAACGCACACAGAATCTGCAGGTTCTTTTTCCTTGCGAGCAAGAGCGTAGCGATGCCCGCGCCGAAGGCGAATGCCAGGCTGAGATCATAGAGATTTGCAAAAGGAATGTATCTGAAGATCCACGGGCTCTCCATATTTCCCGCAAGCCGCATTTCAGCGATCTCGTGATCGTATGCCGCAACCCACCGGACCAGCCAGCTTGAGAGGTTGAAGAAGACGCCAAGCGTTGCAGACCAGAGACCTAGCTTTCGCGCCATTTCAGACGGAGCATAAAGGTTCGTCAACTGAAATAACGCCGCGAAGATGTAGGCGGCCAACGCCATCATCATCAAGGCGCCATCGCCGATAAATCCTTCGCCGACCTGGATCCTACCGGCGACCACTAAGAGTGATCCAGCGATCGCAAGGATTGCAGGAAGATAACTCGACCATGCAGGAACCGTCTTGTTTGGATAAACTTCATTCACAGATACAGGTTGTTCCATAATTTCTCCAGTCAGAGTTACGCCGAAGATGTGCGATCGCGGACATCGGCCGAGATCTTTGCGAACTTCTCCTCGAAACCGGCGTGATTTCTATTCGTATGGCCGCCGAGCACTATCTCGGTCCGTCCGTCCTCGCCTTTCTTTACCAACGCCCAGACCCGCCGATGTGAGAAGAAGAAGACGAAGCACAACGCTCCGATCAGGCCGAAGCCGCCGAAGTACCAGGCGATAAAGGCGCCGTTATACGGGTCGTACTTGATCGAAAGTACATGGGCGAACGGCGATTTCTCAAACTCAGTCAAACGCCATTTGTAACCGAGTTTGGGGGCGCCGACTGGAATGTTCTCAGCCATACCGAAACCAAAAGCGAAAACCCTTGTCCGTTGCCCGCCGGGTGGTGTCACGTTGAGTACCGCCACGGGATTATTGTAGTCGCCGGAGCGAGTGTCGGGCTTTCCTTCACTGTTGAACGAAAAGTCCGGAAGAAACTCGTCATATTCGACCAAGCTTCCATCTGGAAGGCTGGCAGAACCCATCCTCGGTATATCGAGTCGCACCGGCTGCCCTCCGTCTTGCGGGCTAACGTCCAGCTTTATGGATCGTGCGTTCCCTACTGGGATAGTCTGGGCCTGGAAGAATCGATAACCCCGGTAAGAGAACGGCTTGTTCATGCTGACATCAGCGATCTGCGTGCCATACTCCGGATCGTCCACCCTCAACTGGGTCCGCCAATCCAGGGTATTTGTGACATCTATGGAGCCGCCTGGATCGATCAGCTTCTGCTGAATGTCCGTGCAGGTCATCTTAAAGGGAAGTTGGACATCGAACTTTTCCTTTTTGTCGATATCGAACTGGATCATCTGGATCTTGTCAGTACCGTCGCCCGGGATCATCCTAACATCCGCATCAAAACCGGTACGGAGGGCGACAAAGTGCCCAAGAAAAAGCGTCAGCAGTGCGACGTGAACAATGTATGCCCCAAGCCGATTCGATCTACCCTTTTCACCAAAAACAAAAGTGTTCTTAGACTTAATGATTTGATCGAACTGCTTGTTTCCGCTTTCATCGATACGGTACGAGATCGATTCATTCTCAGAAACGGTGGACTTAAATCCATTAAGCTCCAAGACCGCTTTGACGGTTGCTGCCGCTTGATGTTCGTCGGAGCCTGCAGGATAGATGACCGTGTTCTCTTTTTGGTTCAAGAGCCAGTCTTTAGTCGCGGTTAGTTTCGGCTGCCTAATATACTTCCACGCAGACGGAAAACGATCGATCGAAGCCAAAATAATATTGAGCGAAAGGAGAAGAAGTAGGAAATTGAAGTACCAACTGTGGTAAATATCAAAGAAACCTAATGATCCAAAGACGAGCCTTTCAGCGGGTGTCAGCGAAGCGAAGTAGGAATCGAACCCCTGCACGTTCTGCTGCACGATCAGCATTCCGATTATCGACAAAACGACAAGAATACAGAGCTGCACGACCCCAAACCTGACTGAACTAAGAAAGTTAAGCCAGTGGTCGAATATCGGTACGTTCGCTTTCGGCATCTCGCCGGCCTTTAGTGTTTCTTCGGCGGCTGACATTGGTTAATACCAAAATAGTAACTTAGCAAGACTGCTTTGTCACACACTACAAAATTAGAAACTCTTCATTCCAATAGAAGGCCTTGATGAGTTCACGAGGTTGGAGAATCCGGTGTAAAAGGCTATCCTTACTTAAACTTTTGCAGGTATTACCCTTTTTCTATGAGTGCAACCGCAGCAGACATCCAGGAACCGAGAGTGCTAGGTATGCGTGAGCGGATCGGGGCGTTCGTGGAGCTTACTAAGCCACGCATCGCCTTCATGCTTGTTCTCACTTCTGCTGCCGGATTTTTTCTGGGAACAAAGGGGGCCTTTGATTTTCCGGTGTTCGCTAACGCAATGATCGGGATCGCTTTGCTCGCGTTCGGCGTCGCTACGCTTAATCAGTACATCGAACGTTCGACTGATAAGCTGATGGATCGGACGGCAAAGCGTCCTCTTCCAACTGGGCGGATTCAGCCGACAGAAGCTCTGATCTTTGGCGTGGTCCAATGCGTCGTCAGTGAATTGTATCTTTATTTTCTCGTTAATCCGCTAACTGCGTTTCTCGGCCTGACCGTAATTGTTGGGTATGTTTTTCTTTACACACCATTGAAGACGCGGACGACAGCATCGACCGCAATAGG
>JANNNS010000108.1:0-9134 GCA_031398645.1 Acidobacteriota bacterium | reverse complement strand
CCGCCCAGCCCGTCGAGACCCCGGCGAACGTTGACATTACGAACAAATAGGGCTAGTCCTTCTGGGTGAGGGCTTCCGGAAACTCGGGGACCACGAGTATAGTTTTGAAGCTGGCAAGGCTGACGAGGCCGGGCGCTGAACCTTTCGGCTTGTTAACGAATTTCTTTAGGGTGTAATGTACGGCCGCTTTTGTTTGGGCTTTTCCCTGGCTGTAGAAGGCGGCGAGTTTGGCGGCTTCGGTAAGCGTTTGGTGTGGTATTTCCTTCCGGTTCGGATTTCTAATAACAACGTGTGAGCCCGGATAATCGGCGGCGTGCATCCACGTGTCAAGGGATTTAGCGACCTTGAACGTCAGGATGTCGTTGTCCTTGGCTTTTTTGCCAACCAGTATTTCAAAGCCATCGGTCGAGACGAAACTCCGTGCGGACGGCGTCGCGTCTAGTGTTTTGCCCCGAGGTTTCTCGACCGGCGAGCGCTTTCCGTCGGCGAGGTATGCTTCGAGAACGGCTGCATCCTCTTCCTCTACAGCCTGAGCGATCTCCTGTTTCCGCTTTTCGAGTATCGACAGTTCGGATGAGAGTTTGTCGATGCGAGCAGCGATCTCCGCCGCACCATTCCGCGCCTTTGTGTATTTGCGATAGTACTTTTCTGCCGCTTCGGTGAGTGAGTCGTTGGCATCGACCGGTATCGAGATCTCAGGAGCGTTCTCGTCAAAATAGTCTGTTACAAGCACGGCATTCTCGGTGCGGCCGGCGGTTGATGAGTTCGCAAGCAAGAGATCGCCGAACCGCTTCCACGCGCCGGGGTCACCATGTGAAACGAGATCAGCTTTCATTTTGCCGATGAGCTTTTCACGCTTTTTGAGCTCTGAAAAGATCTTGTTATTCGCGGCACGGGCCAGGCCTCTAAACCTAGATCCGGCAGCGAGTTCAGAATAGAATGCGTCCAGAGCGGCGGATGGGCAAGCGGGCGAGCTAGCTGCGGCAGCGTCAGCCGGACCCCGTTTTTCGCTATGGAGATCGGACGATTCCCGAACAGGAGGCGAGTAGGCCTCTCCGATCTGCTGGCCGGGGCCCGAAGTGTCTCGTGAGCGGTCAAGGATAATGCCCGCATCATCGACGAGAAATAGGTTGGCCGAACGTCCCGTCAACTGCACGACCAGGCTGTAGGCGGCAGCAATGCCAAGCTCATCTTCGGTGTGGAAAGCAATATCGAGTATTCGCTCGTCCGGCCAGCGAGAAACTTTGATCACTTCGCCGCTCGACAGGCGTTTTCGCAGGGTCAAAGAGAACGGTGAAGGATTGCCCGACGAACGCTCCAGATCTTTCAGACGCCGAGAGATCAGGTGCAGGCGCGGGTCGCTCGGGGTGAAGTTGACGTAAAGATAGTTCGATCCAGCTAGGCGCAGATCGATAGCTATCTCACTTCTTGAGAGCTGGAAGACCTTTCCCATCCGGCTGCCCGCGAGTTCGCGTGCAAGCTCTTTCGTCAGTAATTCTAGGGTTTCTGAGTTCACCGTGTCCAAGTATGGAGGCAGAACCTAGAAAGTCCAACACCCGTGACCTGCGGCGTTGGACTTTCTGATAATTAATAGAGGGCGATCAAATGTCGCGGACCAATATCGTTCCTGAGAGGATGTCGTGGGCTGCTCGCCGCTCTTCGTTAAACAGGATCGGAAGAAATCCGAGGCCGCCAAGGATCAGTGAAAACAGGTAAACGGCCGAACTGACGGCTGCCTGGTGCAGTGACGGAAATTCGCTCTGCTCGGCGTCGATCAATTCGAGTGAAAAGATCTTCATGCCAAACGTTTGGCCAAGATATGCGATCGAGGCCGTCAGGTAGACGAACATCACAACCAGCAAAACGCTTGCGAAAAGAAGCAGGCCAGAAAGCGAAAACCAGCCTTCGGACCAGGCTAGAAACGGCAAGAGCACCGCAGAGGTCGCAAAGCCGCCGATGATCATATCGAAAAGGCCCGCGTTGAATCGCATCGCTATCGGGGCGAGATCGTCGATCTCTTCCGTCTCAGGCTCGACCTCCTCAACGAATGGAACTTCCGGTGCGATCGATCCATCCTCATCATCCTCGCGGATCTCTATCCTCTCCGACCAGTTTTTCTTCAGCTCTAACCGCTCTTCAGCCTTTTGCTCAAAGCTTGAAGCCATTTTAGCCGCTTCCGGGATCGGGAGAAGCTTGTTCGTATCGTATTCCTTTTTCTCGATCTTCAACGAAGAGACAAGCTTGGGCCGAACAGCAGTTGCGGGATCGCCTGCGGGCTTGGCCGGGAGCTCCGGCAAGTCTTCTGACCGGGAAACCACGCTGTATGGGAACTTCCTGCTCGCCTCTTTGGCAACGCGAATTCCTTCGCGGGCTTTTTCTGACGGAAGGAATGTTCGTCGTGAGTCCTCGATGCGCTTCAGGGCGTTCGCTACCTTCCGATCGGTCTCGTTAGTCTTGGCGGGGTTGTCGGCATAGTCGACCTTCAACGCATTTGCTCCGCTGGTCCGTGTTGTTGTCCGGTCTTCGGAGGTCGAGACAGCATCGGCCTGAGCACTATTTTCGCTCCCGCGGCCAGCCCTCTGGCGGACCGAATTCTGCAACTGCAGTCTCCAATCGGGGACAATAGCGTTTCGTGTAACAAATTCAGCGAGCGTCGGACTGGTTTGTTTGCGGGTTAGATCGGCCGTAACTGAGCGCCTGGCAACGGGCTGCGGTGCTGCTGTGCCAGGGACCGCCACTTCTTCCTTTGTCTGGACTTCTTCGGCTTGCTTGAACCTCAGCGGAGCCGAACGCGGCGTCAGGCTTGACTCGAGTTCTTCGCGGACGGAATCACCCTGCATGGCTCCGCAACGGAAACACATGGAAAGGTCCGGCGCGAGTTCGCGTTGACAAACAGTACACTTCATAGGCTTAATCCGAAAGTTGTGAGTTGATTTAAGCGAGCCCCTGGGACGAAACTCTCAAAGACTATCAGAAGTTACTTTAAGTAGTCAACAGTAAAGCGCAGAAACATTACGGGCTTATGGGATTTGTACCTCGAAAGAACGGATGTGAGCAAACCTGTGGAAAAAGGGCACTTAACGGCCTTTGCTAGTTGTGATCAAAGGCGCTGGCGCCCGGCAAATCCGGCGTCAATGTCGTGCCACCACTGGATCTTGTCATCTTCACCGAGCTGCCAGCAAAGAAGTACGACGCGACCCTCACGCAAGCAGGGAAAATCTATCAGTCCACGGGAATAATCCTTTAGCTGGACCCCAAGCTCATTAAGTTCGGTCGTGAGTTTGCCAACCTCGTAGAGTGCTTTTACGTAACGCGAACCGCCAGGCATGCCGCCCCCGGCCTGCGACGCAGCCGAGGCGGCACGTGAACTGTCGCGATATCGATCGATCTGAGCGTAAAGCTTTTGGATCGAAACCAAACGCTGCTTGACCGATGGCAGCAATTCATTGGCTTCTGAAAGGGTGAACAACTTCATCTTTCGTTCTTTACGCGAGCCGGTTCGTCCCGCTCACTATCGTCGGGATAATTTCTGTTCGGGCTCACGGATCGGTGCTGATCGCGCCCATTATGGCGATAACCGCTGCCTGTTACGTGCATATCATCAGGCGGGACGAACGAAGGTACGTCATAATCACCCGCCTGGCTGACATCTTTGCGGATCAGTTCGGCGATGTCTCCGAGATCGATGAAGAAATCGGCTACATCGATCAAACGCGGTGCGGTGTTAGACCGAAATCCGGCTACCTCGACGCGACAGCCCTTGTAGGCCACCGCGTTGATGGCGTAAACGAAGTCTTCGTCGCCCGAGACGAGGACTGCCGTGTCATAGCGGCCAGCAAGGCTCAGCATATCTACGGCGATCTCAACGTCGAGATTCGCTTTCCGTGTGCCGTCGTAAAAAGTTTTAAGCTCTTTCTGCACCACACGAAAACCGTTCCGACGCATCCAGAGAAGGAAGCCCTGCTGCCGTTCGGCACCCGCATCGACCCCCGTGTAAAAGAATGCGCGGAGAAGCCGGCCGTCGCCGAGCAGGATCCTCAACAGCTTGTTGTAATCAATATCTATGTTATGGAACCTGGCCGCGTGAAAAAGATTATTGCCGTCAATAAAAACCGCTACGCGACCGCGATGACCAAACTTCCAGGAGGAGCTTGTACTCGTGTCGAACTGCATTATATGTAACCTCGTCGGATGAGTGTGCAGCTATTTCGAGGGTCGGCAACTAGAGGGAAATGCCTCGGTGAAGAGGTTTGACCGTGTTTCTACCTGGATCGCAAAAGGGTTCGTAACTATCGAATTCGTATAAGTAATAGTCTGCTTATTTCAAATCAACTTGATATGTATCTGAGTCAAATTCTATTTCCAAAACCGATGCTCAAAATATGCTCATCTTTAGTTTGCCTCTACGAACCCTCTCGGTCAAGCAAATTCGATTGTCGTCGTGATAAACTTTACGTTTTGGCGGAGCACGAATGGTCAATGAAGAAAGCAACATGCTTGGCAAGCTAAAGATAAGGTCGGAGGACATCGCTTTCCGATCAGATCAGCTTGTTTCATGTTCTAAATGCGGGAAAGCCAATCCTCCAAATCGGGCCGGCTGCTTGTATTGTGGGAGCGCTTTAGAATTCGCGTCAGTGGAACCGGGTGCGATCAAGCTGAATTTGCGACGGCTTGAGACCTGGGAGAATGGACACAATGTGGTCCTCACGGAACGTGCTGCTGCGGTTAATGCGAATTCAGTTGCGCAGTATTTCGCCTACGAGCCGGAACAGGCCGAGCGAATGCTTCGGGCCGTCGACCCTTTTCCTCTTGCTCGGCTTGAGTCGAGATCAGAAGCGGAACTTGCACAGAAATATCTTGCATCCATCGGCATTGCGACAAAGGTTGTCAGCGACGTTGATCTAAAGATCGGTAAGCCGAACACCCGGTTACGTTCGATCAAATTCGTAGAGGATGCCGTCCATCTGACGGCGTTTAACACCGGAGAGCAGCAGAGCATCAAGAACAGCGATATTGTACTCATTGTGGTCGGTGCATTGATCGAAACAAGAACAGAGGCGATCGAGAAGCGAAAGAAGGGCGGCCGACAGGTGGTCGACCAAACCGCAACATCATCCGATGATCTGTTGATCGATATTTACGGCCGCAGCGAAGGACCAGGTTGGCGTATCTCTTCGAAAGGCTTTGATTTTTCAGGTTTAGGCAGCGAGAAGGGACTACTTGCAGCCGAGAACATTCGTCGAATATTGGAGAAACTCAAACTGCTTTCGCCTGCGGTAAGGTTTGTTGACGATTATCGGCGCGTCATTGGCCCTCTTTCCGACGTATGGGAGATCGAGCAGAGTAAGGATTTCGAAGGGTTGAAGAGGCCATTGTTCGGGAAGTCCGGATTTTCGAGCGTGGTTCGAACCAGCAATCTCGAACAGTTCTCCAAATACTCTCGGCTGCAGCAAATTATTTTATGAAAAGACCTTCCGACGAGCGAAGGGAGAGAAGCCAACGGCCGGGCAGAGCCGAGCCGTCGCCTCGGCGCAGTGCGGAGCGTCCGACAAGGCGTGAAGCTGTTCCAGTTGGCTCAGGCCTCATCTATGGCTTGCTCCCGGTGATCGAGGCTCTGCGAGCAAACTCGCGAAGAGTCGATAAAATACTGATTGCGGACGGTTCAAGGGAAAAACGGCTTGACGAAGTCTTTGACCTCGCCCGTGCCGGTGGAATTCTGATCGACCGCGTTTCGCGTGAAAACCTAACTAGGATCACCGGCCCGGACGTTAACCATCAGGGAGTGGTGGCAATAGCTGCCTCCGCAGATTATGTGCCGATCGATGATCTGCTTTCCGACCTTCGCGATCCGGCGTTGCTGGTGGTTTTGGATGGTGTCGAGGATCCGCGAAATTTGGGTGCTGTGCTTAGAACGGTTGAATGCTCTGGGGCTGATGGCGTGGTTATTCCGGATCGACGGGCGGTTGGTTTGACCGACACGGTCGCAAAATCGTCCGCTGGAGCGACCGAACACGTCAAGGTGGCCAAGGTCGCGAACCTGAACCGGCTGATCGACGAACTCAAGCGTCGTAATATCTGGGTGGTCGGAACTAGTGGCGAGGCTGAGATGAGCTACACCGAATGGGATTGGAAACAGCCGTCTGCTCTGGTCCTGGGGGCGGAAGGCAGCGGGTTGCACCGTCTGGTAAGCGAGAACTGCGATGTATTGGTAAAAATTCCGATGTATGGAAAAATAGAATCACTGAACGTTTCGGTAGCCGCCGGCGTAGTATTGTTCGAAGCAAAACGACAGCGGGACGGCGAGGATCGATAAGCAATTATGTTTTGTCCAAAGTGTGGAACCAAGAATCCGGATGATGGTAAATTTTGCCGAAGCTGCGGGGTCGACCTAGGTAACGTCTCCGCCGCGATGAGCGGCAGCATCAGCCCTCTATTTAAAGACTTGGGCTTGGACGTAAGCTGCGGGCCAACCCGCAAGAAGGACCCGCACGATATCTATGCGGATGCAATAAAAAGCATCATCAGCGGCGTGGGGTTTCTTATCGTATCGATGGCCTTATTTCTTACAAACGTAGCCAACGGAAAAGCGTGGTTCTGGGCACTTTTGTTCCCTGCGTTTACCTTCGCGGCAAAAGGGGTTGCAGATCTGATGAAGTATCGCAAGCTGGAGAGGGCAGGGATAACCGGAACGTTTAGTTCTGGCGGCATCAGTGCAGGAGTGCCGATGTCTGCACTTCCTCCTACGAGCAATGATTTCGTTCCGGCCTCGGTCGAATCACGCTATAAAACGGGCGATCTGGTTCCGCCGAGCGTGACCGACAACACAACTCGCCACCTTGAGATCAACAGGGAAGGCGAGACCATGGCGCTGCCGAAAAAATAGTCTATTTCTTGCGCAGGCTCATCTTGTGCCCGTTCAGGCGCTCGATCATCTTCAAATAATTTGTCGGAAACAGCCGGGCCAGATGGCTGATCGAGCGGGCATCTTTGCCGATGAGAAGGCGGGGATTTTTTGCGTCTATGGCGTTGATGATATCCTCGGCGGCGTCTTCGGGCGTCGTCTTGGCGATCTTGTCAAAGAGTTTTGTTCCCTGGTCTTTCCATTCGCCCGGAGTACTTTCTCCAACGCGCGAGTTCCGGACAATGTTCGTTTTAACGCCGCCGGGGTGCACGCTGGTCACCGACACAGTCGTATCAGCTAGTTCGTGCCGCAAACTTTCGGTAAACCCGCGAACGGCAAATTTCGATGCGCAGTAGGCACTTTGTTCTTCGGGGGCAATGATGCCGAAAACGCTTGAGATGTTAACGATGTGGGCATCTTCTTCTTTCTTTAGATGAGGCAGAAAGAAATTGCAGCCATAAACCACGCCCCAGAAATTTATTCCCATCAGCCATTCGAAATCTTCGATCGAAAGCTGATCGAACCTGCCGATCAGGCCGACACCGGCATTGTTGACGAGATGTGTGACACGGCCGTGTCGCTCAATGACTTCGTTGGCGAACTCTTGTACCTGATCGAGTTTTGAAACGTCCATCACACGGCTCGTAACTGGTACGCCGGCCTGTTCGATCTGAGCCGCAGTCTCACGAAGGCCGGCTTCGTTCACGTCCGAGATCGCAATACCCTCGACTCCGGCGTTTGACATCCGAATGGCTAGAGCACGCCCGATCCCTGATGCGGCACCGGTAATTACTGCGACGGTCTTGTTGTTGATCGGCATCTTATTTCTTTACGACAGCCCGGCCATTTCCGGCATTTCCGCTTGCGTCAAAAACGCGGAGTGTCACGACGTATTCGCCCGGCGACTTGATCGGCACTTCGACAATATATCGCTCGTCCGAAGAATCCGAGATGCCGTCCTCGGCAAAGACCGCGAGCCATGGGCCGCCATTGATGCTGTACTCGGCACGGACGACATAGCTAGCCTTATCATTTGCCGTAAACACGATCCGGGCCGTTTCAGCCTGCATCTGCGGCACGGCAGCGACCACGCCGGGCTGGGTGTTGTCGATGTCAAAGGGTTCGCTGACGCGTTCACCCGTTAGGAACTGACCGGCAGGGTTGTCCGGCGAGTCTTTGGCAACGATGCGAACTACGTAGCGGCCATCGGCTAGAGACTGCCCGTCGAGGGTCACAAAGTTCTCAGATAAGTTCTCGCGAAGCAGCTTGTATGAGATTTCGCCGATCTCTCGGTAATAGACGTCATAGACCAGCTTGTCACTGTTTCGGTCGTCCGCGGTCCACTGGAAGGCTCTCGCCGCCCGCTGAAAAGAGCGTCGCGGGGCAACGGCCTGAGCAGCAATGCCAAACATTTGCGGATCGAGGCCCGACAGTTCGATGTTCGGGTCGATCTGGACTGGAGGATTTGCGATCAAGCCAAGGTTCGTCGGTAAGATCTGGATAGACAAGATCTCAGGTGCGATGTTTCTTGGCAGGTACGATGCACTGACCTCGTTCAGGACGGCGGCCGAAGCAGAACTCTTAAAAACGGCACGCCATTGAAGATATCGTGCACGCGGGCTCGCGATCTGGCCGCTTGAGGGGTTGTTGACCGGGCTCCATGAACTCCACGTCTCTTCCGGCTTCTCGGTGTTCCCGCTGCGTGTTTGGATCTGTACCCCGCCCGTGGATCGCCACCAGATCCGGCCCCATGTTGCCACCGACTTAGCGTCCAGGACGGCAGACTCGTACGAGCCATCAGCTACTGTGTCGGGCCCGATCTTAAAGAGGCGGCCCTGATTGCTCGAGGTTGCGTATAGGTTTGTGCCCTGACTGAAGATGGTCGAGATCTGGCTCGCGTCCGTTTGCAGTGCAAGGCTCTCGCGCCCGTCGTTGGAAATATTATAGATTCGACCCTTGTCGGAGGTGCCGAGCAGAACTCCGCGACCGGATTGATGGGCGTAGATCGAGAACCCGGAAACGGCTGGCGATGACCAAAGAATGTCCACGCCGCCGTCAGGTAATACCCTATAAATAGCCGACTTTGCTCCGGTCAGGTCATAGCGGCTTTTTTGCGGAGGTTCCGGAGTTGCCGGATTTGTTCGACCGACGGCGACGACGCCGGCCTGTCGTGCTTCTTCGTGCCGCGCTGGCGCCATGACGGCAGCATCAACCCGATCCGCATCGAGCGCCT
>JANNNS010000107.1:0-5141 GCA_031398645.1 Acidobacteriota bacterium | reverse complement strand
CAATATGGTGTCTGTACCTTCGAGAACGACTTTCGCGTTCGGGTCACCGACGGATGTGCCCAATACCGACTTGAACCCACCCGCTAACGCAGGTGGTTCTGACAAGGCAAATCGCTTCGCGATTCGCTCGGCCGAAAGCTGTATCGGCGTCAGTGGATTTTTGATCTCGTGGGCCATTCTCCGTGCTACTTCCTGCCACGCTGTCGCTCGCTGCGCCGCGATCAGTTCAGAAAGGTCCTCGATCACAAGCACCGCGCCATTTATTTCAGGCAATGAGGTTGCTGTGATCGCGACCGGCAGCCCTTCTCGCGTCGGATCACTTTCGGTGTTATCAACCTTTAGCTTTATCTGGTCCGACGCATGTCCGATGCGCTTTGCTCGAGCAACCAGCCGGGCGAAAGCATCGCGGTCGGCCTCGTTCAACAGGTCGTTCAATATCGCTCCCCGATACTTGCCCGGTTCGAGCCGAAGTATTATCCGTGCCGCAGGATTGATCGTACCAACCCGATTCTCGGCATCGACCGAGATCACACCCGTTGGCAGCGACAGCAGGACGGCCTCGATATACCTTCGCCGTTCTGTCAATTCAGCCGAGTTGGCTTCGAGCTTGGCTGACATCTCGTTAAACGTCGATACGAGCAATGCCAGTTCGTCCTCTGCCAAAACGTCAACACGGTGTCCCAAATTACCCTGTGCGATCTCTTCGGCACCCTCGGCAAGGGCCCGGATCGGTACGGTCAACCCGCGGGCGATGTAAAACGCGGTCCAGCTTGAGGCAAAGATCAAAAGGAATGTCAGCACACCGAGCGTCAACAGTCCTATCTGCCGGACCCATATGTTCTGTTCCTTGAGTTTGTCGAACTCCGCCAGAGTCGAGTCCACCATCTTTCCGACGCTCTCCGCGGCACGCGGCTTCGTGACTAGGACCAGCCTTCGTCCATCCGGTAAATTCGCGACGGTCGCGTCAATACCAACTCCATCACGCAGCACGGGTTCCTCAAACTTTGCCGAGCGGATCATGGAAAGTTCGACCGACGAATTCAAACTCGCATCAACCGAACTCCTGGCGATCAGTTCGTTCCCGCTAGTGAAGAGTTCGATCAGAGCGAGGTCGCCGGACGCTGCCATTTGATCAAGGTCACTGACGGCCACCACTCGTTCGTTGAGCGTTACCGCCAGCACGCGTCCCATTTCATCAAGTCGTGCAAAGCGGTCGGCATTTGCCCGCGCTTCAATATCGACGGGAGCCCGGACGACGTTTTCCGGAATCGACGTGAACCAACGTTCCAGGGCCCGATTCATGAAGAGGTACGAAAAACCGGCCATCGCAAAGATCGGCAAAAGGCTGATCGCCGCGAAATAGACCACCAGCTTTGTCTTCAATTTGGACCCGAGCCGCAACGCCCTGCGTTCGCGCATCAGCTTTACGATGCTTCGCAGGAAAATGAAGCCGAAAACGATCAGGGCGATAAAGTTCAGTGAGGACAGAGCGTAAAGCAAGATCGTGTCGCTGGCAGTATCGACCGAAAAACGCTTCCATTCGTTCGATATTTGCAGCATTACGAGCACGGTGAACGTTATCAGGACAAACAGCCCCAGTATCCACGGTGCTCCCCTGCGTTTCTTTGTTACCGGCTCATTTTCCACGTCGTCAAGTTTAACATAACTGCTACATCCGCCTTTCGCCCGTTGTCAGCCATAGATTCTTTATCTACACTCGGTTTAGCCCATTATGAACCTTGCTACGATCTTCCTCGACCAGTCCAACACCCTCCGAAGCGGCTGGCGTTTTGCGGTGTTTTTCTTCGCCTTTCTCTTTATCGGCGGAGCCTTCGCAGCAGCGGGCCAGCAATTACTTGCTCGCACTCAGATCGCAGGACCGGAAGGTTCGGGTGCATCTTTGCTCGTCAACTCGGTTTTCGGGCTTGTACCCGCCTTGATACTTGGTTGGCTTTGCGGCAAATATCTGGAGGCCCTGCCGTTTCGTGCTCTCGGGGCCTGGTTTACCAGATTTTGGCTGAGCCATTTCGTACTCGGCTGTGTTATCGGAGCGATCACCGTTTGCATCGCGGTGGTGATCGCAGCAGCCTTTGGAAGCCTCCGATTCTCGTTTAGCACCGTTGAAAGCTCCGCTATCGGCCGCTCTCTTCTTGCCTCGCTGGCCATTTTCGCGGTCGCGGCGGCGTTTGAGGAAGTGCTCTTTCGCGGCTACCTGCTCCAAACCTTTGCGCGTTCAGGCTTGGCGTGGTTTGCGATCGTGATCACATCGGTCTTTTTTGGGCTGGTTCATCTCGGCAACCCCAATGCAGGTTATATCTCGACCGCAAACACAATGCTGGCGGGCATTTGGTTTGGTGTCGCGTATATGAAGACCCGTGATCTTTGGTTCGTTTGGGGCCTGCATCTGGTCTGGAATTGGCTCCAGGGGTCGATCTTCGGGATCGAAGTGAGCGGTTTGACCGATATAACTAAAGCCTCGCTGTTACGCGAAACCGACTCAGGCCCGACATGGCTGACCGGCGGGCAATACGGCCTGGAAGGAGGAATTGCGTGTACGATCGCCCTGCTGCTTTCGACGATAGCCATCGGCTTTTTGCCGCAACTAAAGCCAGACCCGGAGATGCTCGCCCTCACAAACCCGCCTTCACGCTCAACGATCCTGAGCTCGGCTGGCTAATATGAGATCAGCGCGGTGAGCCGTACCTGACCGACCGACGGACGCACCAACTTAATGCTTTGCATCAGGCTTGCACTGCTTTTTGTTGTACTTACAACGCTTATAACCTTGCTATTCGTGATCCATGTCCGCTTTGTCCGGTGTCTGTCCGGTGCCTGTCCGGTGACCCCGAGTGGACAGCTAAACCTATGAACGGATTGAGCTTATAACCCTCTAAACGGCATTTTTCGCGTACTTTTTCAAAACAATTTTCAAAGATCACCAGATGCCCACATCTGACGGTACATTGTGCCATATACGGCACATCTCGTCAATAAGTTCGGAACATCGTGTTTGATCCCCGGAAGGATCGCCGTGTGAAGACCGACGACGGGTTAAAGTGTTTGAATTTTAAATGAGATATCGACCGCACGGGCCGAATGGGTCAGCCGTCCGACCGAGATCAGATCGACGCCGGCTTCGGCGAATGATCGGACACGGTCGAGGTCCATACCGCCGGAGGCCTCGATAAGGACGGCTGGGTTGAGGTCGCGGGACATTTGGACGAGTTTTGCGGCCTCTTCCGGAGTTTGGTTGTCGAGCATTACAATATCGGCTCCGGCGTCGATCGCTTCCCTGAGCTGTGCCCAATTGGTTACCTCGACCTCGATCTTGTGCAGGTGGCCCGCGGCGTTCTTGGCTGCGGTGACTGCTTCCGTCACTCCGCCCGCAAGCGAGATGTGGTTGTCCTTTATGAGCACGCCATCGTCCAGGCCCATGCGGTGGTTCTTGCCGCCGCCGACGGTGACGGCGTATTTTTCAAGCAAGCGCAGGCCCGGCGTGGTCTTGCGGGTATCGACGATCGCCGCCCCGGTGCCTTCAATTGCCCGGACAAACTGCCTGGTCAGCGTAGCGACGCCGGACATTCGCTGGAGGAGGTTTAGAGCGACACGTTCGCCAGTTAGAAGCACGTCGGCGTAACCCTTTAACAAGCCAAAGACCGTTCCTTCCTCAACCTCGTCGCCATCCGACAGCGAAGTTTCGATCTCGGAGATCTCGGGGTCCAGATGAAGAAACACCGCCTCGGCCACCTCAAGCCCACAGATGACGAGATATTCCTTGGCCAAAAACCGGCCGATGCCGCGGATCTCCTGCGGCACCGTCGCCGCGGTCGTTATATCGCCGCGTCCGATGTCCTCAGCCAAAAATTGACTGATCGCGGAAAGTGCGTCGCCATTGTCGAGCCAGTTCATAAATGGTTTTCGTTTCCGTCATCTTATTCATCTTCTTCGGTGGTAAAAAACAGCTATTACCACAGAATCAGAAGACTAAGAGGAAAAGGCGGAAAAATGACCTCTCTTAATTCTCTTTCGTCGGGTCAGTTATTTTCAAGCCCGAAGCAACGTAATCATACCGCGTCACCTGAGTGCTACTCCAGCCATTCGGCTCGGTGCCGCCGCGGCGGGTTTCGGTGTATTCGAGGATCAAGCCGGATTCGTCGGTCACTAATTTTATCTCAATGAACTTCAGCCTGGCCGCGTCGCGTTTCGCATCGCCGGAATCAGCATAGGAAGCCCGACGAGTGTATATCCTGCGACCGGAATTGTTCGGGTCAGGTTCGACGAAATATTCGTATTCGCCGTCGGGAATGGCCACCATCTTGCCCGCCTTGGCACACTCTTTATTCGCCCGTTTCCACGCTTTCTCGCCATCCTTGCAGAAGAATTGTCCGTTCAGTGTGATCGAGTTCGAGCGGGTCTTCTTGCCGTTGAAGTCCTCAACAACATCGATCTTCTTCGCGTCGTTCCCGACAAACTCTGAAACGATCTGCCGCGTCCCGGTGACCTGCGCTCCGGTGTAATAGTTCTCGTCGGTCAAGACCCGCCGATCATGCGACGATGCGGTCTCGAGGGCTTTAGCGAGAACGGTGTTGTAGTCGGACTCGGCAAGTTTTTCCGGCTGAGCAAACAGTTGAGAAGCCATCAATCCAAATAACAATGAGAAAATAAATAAAGCTCTTTTCATATAAATGACTCCTGCAACTAAGTGCGATATGGATGACACTTGCTTTCGTCCGTTTCCATCCTCTTTTTCCTCTACTTCTGTGGTCAAAAAGATCTGACCACAGACGAAGATGACGAAGACGAGGGAAACTCCGCTATGCTAGCGCATCCAGACTATTATTCAAGGTCACGTTCTGACCTTCGAGCTCCATTTGCCTGTCCCGCAACTCCCGCACTTTTTCCTCTGGAGCCCGTTCTACAAAATTCGCATTCGAAAGCTGGCCGTTCATTCGCTGGAGTTCCACGTCCAGTTTGGCTATCTGGCCGGCGAGGCGTTCGCGTTCTTTTTCGAAGTCGATCAGGCCCTCGAGCGGAACTGCTATCTCGGCACCTCCTGTAAGTACGGCTTTCGCGGAGGCTTTGGGCACGTCCAGGGTTTCGCCTAGAACAAGTTTATCAGCACGTGCAAGCTTTTTGATCTG
>JANNNS010000096.1:0-38417 GCA_031398645.1 Acidobacteriota bacterium | reverse complement strand
CCATTGCCACGTGTGATAACTGGCGTTCGCTGCTTGAAGGGGAGCAATATCTGACGACGGAATGTGTTCGACCCCTTCAGGGTCGGCGTGGGTTTGGGTTTCGTTCCCAGGGTCGCGGCCGCCGGCCTTACCCTGGGCTATATTATTTGTCCCTTTCAGAGACGCGGAGGATCGGGTGGAGTGTGATGGCGACCGGAGGGCGGGGAAAGTCGCCGGTTAGCCGATTGAAAGTGATTGAATGTTGCATACGTGATACAACTGCTGTTATACTCAACGCTCTTGAATTATATTTGCGGAGGTTGAGGCGACGTGCGACGGCATTATTACGAGCGGTTGGAAGTGATGGGTGCGGATGTGGTGGCGGTGTTCGATCCGATGGAAAAGGACGGGTTGGAGCGGGCCGTGCGGCATTTGGGAAAGGTCGGACGCGGCAGGATGGTGTGGCTGTGCGCGAAGACTACGGCGAAGGTGGCGAATTATAAGTGGGCCGTGAACTCGCTGCTGACGTGGGAACAGGTCGACGGGAAGTCCGAGGACGAGATCTGGCGGCTGCTGGATAATTACACCGACAAACACATCGAAGCCGTCGTAAGAACGAAGTCGGGGTATTGATAAATTACGCCGAGGAGGTTCGTCCGTCGCTGACGCGACGCCGACCGTGCCCCGAATTTAGCCGTGGGTTGAAACCCACGGCTAAATTCACGTTGTCGCTACGCGACGTGAAGGCGGATACGGATGCACCATCCCAACTGACCTTCAGGCAGGCGCGTCAAGAAAAGGTTTTATCCAAGTGATCAACCTCTGAGCGTTCCTATTTATCGTCCTAATTGCGTAAAGTTTAAACACTGGTACAAGATGTTGTCAAGGAATTTCGGTCGAATCCGGAGCTTCCTTTTTTACGCGTACGCAAGGTGCGCATATCGCCCTTACTGCGTGCGGGCTTTTGCACTGTCGCAAGGTACGCATATCGCCCTTACTTCGTGCGGGCTTTTGCAGCGTCTTCGGTCGGGCGATGAGCGGTGTATGACAAGGATCTCGAACGTTAGTGATTAAAGTGTCGGATGCCGGTGAAGACCATGGCGATGCCGTGTTCGTTGGCGGCGGCGATGGATTCTTCGTCTTTTATTGAGCCGCCGGGTTGGATGATGGATAAGATGCCGAGGGCGGCGGCTTCGTCGACGTTGTCGCGGAACGGGAAGAACGCGTCCGAGGCGAGTGCGGCTCCCTTGATGGGCAGGCCGAAGCGTTCGGCACGCATCGCGGCGATTCTGAGGGAGTCGACGCGGTTCATCTGGCCGGAGCCGACGCCGATCGTTTGCGTGCTGTTGGCGAACACAATGGCGTTTGATTTGACGTGCTTACACACCTTCCATGCCAGAAGCAACGCTGCGACCTCTTCATCGGTCGGCTGCCTTTTGCTCACCGTTTTGAGATCCGAGGCCGAGATTTGGTGATCGTCGGCTGTTTGGACCAGCATTCCGCCTGAGATCTGCTTGTATCGAAGCGTCGAACCTGCGGCGGCGGCGTCAGGATTCATACGAAGTACACGCAGATTCTTCTTGGTCCGGAATATCTCAAGGGCTTCAGGTTCGAAATCAGGTGCGATGACGACCTCGGTAAATACTTCGTTCACAGAGTTTGCGACCTCCGCATCAACCGCTCGATTGAAGGCGACGATGCCTCCGAAGGCGGAGACGGGATCGGTGGAAAGAGCACGGCGATACGCTTCCTCGTTGGTTGAACCGATGCCGACGCCGGATGGGTTCGTGTGCTTGATTATCGTTACGGCACGTTCGTCGAGATCACTGATAAGGTTCCAGGCGGCCTCGGCGTCAACGTAGTTGTTGAACGACATCTCTTTGCCGTGAAGCTGTTCCGCATTCGCAATGCCGCCGGACTCACCGCTTTCATAGAGTGCCGCCTTTTGGTGCGGATTCTCGCCGTAACGGAGGTCGGTGACTTTTGCGAGCTGGAGATCGAGAAGGACTGGGAGGTCGTCGTCTGATGCACGCTCGTTCACACTCGCGTTTCCGCCCGAAGGATCCTCGTCGGAAAACTCGTCGGCTTCGATAAAAACGAGATCGCCGAGCGGATTCAGCGGTTCGAGAAATTCGAGGTCGTCGTTTGAAAGCTGGCGGGCAAGGTAGGACGAGATCGCGAGATCGTAGCTCGCGGTCCGCGTGTATGCCAATGCGGCCAGACGCTGCCGGGTGCGGAGTGAAAGGGAACTGTCATTCGCGTTCAACTCCTCGACGATCCCGTCATATAGCCTGGGATCGGTCACGACGGCGACGTCGCGCCAATTTTTCGACGCCGAACGGATCATCGCAGGCCCGCCGATGTCGATGTTTTCGACCACTTCGTCAAGGCTTACGCCGTCCTTTGCAACGGTCTCTTCGAACGGATAGAGGTTGATGACCACGAGATCGATCGGTTCGATCGCGTGCGTGGCCATTGCCTCAACGTGCTCGGTGTTGTCGCGAAGGGCCAGGAAAGCCCCGTGGATCTTGGGGTGGAGAGTTTTGACGCGGCCGTCCATCATTTCGGGAAAGCCGGTCACTTCGGAAACATCGGTAACGGTCAAGCCGGCTTCGCGAAGGCTTTTGGCCGTGCCGCCGGTCGAAATTATCTCGACGCCGAGTGCGGCAAGGCTCTTTGCAAAGTCCACTGCTCCTGACTTATCCGACAAACTGATCAATGCCCGCTTAACTTTCCGTAACTCACTCATAGAAAATAAAAAAGCGGCCCAAATGACCGCGGTCCGATCGTTATTTATTCAAAGTTGGAATCCCAAAACTAAGCCGGATCTCAGACAAAAAATCGCCCGAGGAACAGAAGCCCCAGCAATATCAACAAAGCGTAAACTATTATTTTGATAAGACTCATCAAAATCACTATCCTAAAAGCTGGCCGAGTCTAATAATTCGTACGACAAACCAGTAGTTTAGTTCCGACCCTTTTTCGATGTCAAAGCAGCACAGTTTTATTCTCGCGACAATTGGGATGATTCTCGCATTTGGGCTGTTGCCCGGTGCGGGTGCCGCTCAATACGTCACGGTGGACGTCGAGATAAATAGCGAGCAGAGAGCGGCTTTGGTCAAGGGTACTTTTAGCGGCGAACGGAAGAATCTAACGTTCTTGAAAGAGGCTATCGGATCACCAGACCTGGGCTTGCGTATCTCGGAGGTGTCGGCGTCCGGAAGATCGGGGCAGCCGCTCGAACTGCGGCGATTCAATTCCACTGAATACGTTTCTGAGGCAAATATCGGTTCGTTCAGCTATAGGATCGATCTCAGCCCGTCGGCGAACGCGCGTTCGGCCGCCCATGTCTCATGGCTAAATGCCGAAATGGGCCTGCTGATGCTCGACGACCTGCTGCCGGTGCCGTCGGCCGGCGGGACGCGAGACGCTAAGATCAGATTGCGGACGCCTTCGGGTTGGACGTTACTCGGCCTTGAGCAGGCCGGGGCAGACGTGCCTTTCACGGTCAGGGACGTGCTCCGAACGGTCCTTGTCTTGCACCGCGATATTCGGCTGCAGACGGGTCAGCCGGATGTCGCGATCTTGGGAAAGTGGCATTTCTCGGACGCTGAGGTTGGTTCGATGGCGGTCGGCATTCTCGATGAATACGGGCGGCTATTTGGTGGACTTCCATCGGAGAGGCCACGCGTGATCGTGCTTCCGGTTCCACAGCCGAACGTGCCCGCGGGAACCTGGGAAGCCGAGACACGCGGTTCGACGGTCGTGCTTTTGTCAGCGGATACGGCATTCAAAAGCCAGTCGCTCCAGCGTCTGCATGAGCAGCTTCGGCACGAGTTGTTTCACCTGTGGCTGCCGAATGGGGTGAATTTAACCGGGCGTTACGATTGGTTCTATGAGGGATTTGCACTGTATCAGTCACTGAAAACCGCGGTGGAATTGAATCAGATCAGGTTCGACGACTTTCTCGACACACTGTCGCGGGCGCACGATATCGACCGAGGGACGTCCGAACGCAGGTCATTGATTCAGGCATCCGAAGATCGATGGAGTGGTGCGGAAACTCAAATGTACGCACGCGGAATGGTAGTGGCTTTTTTGTCGGATGTGGCGATCCTAGCCGGTTCGAAGAGAAAGGAATCGATCGAAACTCTATTCCGCCGCCTGTATTCAGCTCACAAATTTCCCGCATCGCCCGCAGATGCGAACACGGCGGTCCTTGCCGAATTTGCAAAATTCCCGGCGACGGCGCGGATCGTAAGTGAATATATTCGCGGTGATGCGCCGATAAACTGGGACGACGAGCTACTGGCCGCGGGCATCGAAAACCGGCCGGGAACATCGCGGACAAGCCTTCGTATCAAAGAGAAGCTGAACGGCTCGCAAAAGGCATTGCTGGACAAATTGGGTTATAATAGTTGGCGAAAGTTGACCCGAAAATGAGTATTTATCTAAAGAAATTTACGGTCTCGGTTGTCCTGGCAGCGGCTGTCTTTCTGCACAGTTCGTGCGGGATCATCGACGGCGCGTTGGGCGGCGTAACGGACGTCATCGGGCTTACGGACACGGCGACGGTGATCTCTAAAACGGCCCAGATCCGCACCTCGTACGCCGTTGTTGCGGCCGATCTGCTTGAGGTAAAGCGAGGTGAAAAGCTCGATAAACTGGATGAGATGAACTTCGAAAAGGTTCTCTGGTACCGGGTTCGGGCACATGATGAAGCCGCGACCGAAGGCTGGATCGAAGCCCAGCACGTTATAACGAACGAAGTGTTGGAGAAGTCTAAGAAGCTGGCCGAGGAGTTTCAGAATCAACCACCACAGGCTGCAGGCCAATTGAGAGCCGCGTCGAACTTGCGTCTCGCTCCGGATATGGCGCCTGAGAATGTTTTGTTCAAACTGGCGAATGGATCTACGTTCGAGATCATGGCCTGGAGGTTCGTTCCGAAGCAGGAAGTGCCGGATGTTGACGACAGTGCGAAGGGCGAGCAGAAGCCCGGAAAACGCACGCGCAACGAAGAGATCGAGGCCGCAAAGGAAGCGAACGAACCGGAGAAATTAGACGAAAAGTACGACATCTGGTATCAGGTGAAGATGGATCCGTCGATCTCGCCAGCTCCCGCGGGATGGCTTTTTGGCCGTCAGGTCGAGCTTCAGGTTCCGAGCGATATTGTCTTTTTTCAGCAGAACAATCGGAAATTTGTAACCTGGCAGCGGCTGGATACGGACGCTGCGGACAAGGTCGGGCTTAACGAAAAGGTGGGCTCGCCGGGTAACTGGGTGATCCTTTCGCGTACGAATGTGGTGAAGGCGATCGATGGGGTCGAGCCGGATTTTGACGGGATTCTGGTCCTTGCATTCGATAAATACGATCAGAGCTATTATACGGTTTGGCGTTCATCCGGTGATGTGTGGGGCACGCTTCCTCTGAGAGTTGAGGGTCAGGGCGATAATAAGACCTTTACAGTTAAGCTGCGACATCCTGAGGGAAGAATGGACGACAAGAGGTTTGTGGTCTTTAGGGATAAGAGCCGTATCAAGGTCACGCCGCCGGAAGATAATGCCCAATATATGCAGTCGAAGGGTAAGTGATGATCGATAACGTGCCTGAGTACGAAGATCCGTTTCCGGAACCGATCGATCTCGAGATCACCGACTCGATCGATCTTCACGCCTTTCGGCCGAAGGATGTGAAGGCGGTGCTGACGGCTTATTTAGCGGAGGCCCGAGCGAAGGGGTTTCGGTACGTGCGGATCATTCACGGAAAAGGCATTGGGGTGCAGCGTGAGATGACAAGGACCGTTTTGGCCGAAACAGATTTTGTTAAGGGATTTAAGTCGGGAGACGAATTTTCGGGCGGTTGGGGAGCGACGATCGCCGAATTTGAGAATTAGGTTCAGTTTTCCTCGAGCAGATCCGCCCACGCCTCTTCATTACGATTCTGAAAGACCTCAAGGTTCTCGATCCGTTCTTCCTGGACCTCGATGGTGTTTCGCGCCGCCAAGAGTTTGGCAGAAAGGTCTTTGCAGCGCTGCTCGAGTTCGGTCACACGCTTCTTGCGCTCGCGGTCCATTCGGTCGAGATAGAACAGGTACATCAACTGAAGCCCGGCTACTCCCAACAACGAAAAACACAGACCGATCAAGACGTAATAAAGCATGTCCAATCCAAGATCACTGAGGTTGAAGTTTGATTATACCCTTGACCTGCGGCTAAGGAAAAGTAAAAATCGAGGGAAAGGCTGCGTAAATTGTTTGAGACTGGCAAAGGTGCCTGTAATATGTGGTGGAATTGCCTGAAAGTTCGGGCCAATTGTCACTTTCTAGCCGTGAATCATGGAAACTGAAAATCTGACACTTAGGTATACGCTGCTGTGCGACGACGTACGGATCGAGATGGGGAATAAGATCTCACTGATGGGGATCTTTCAGAACATCATGGTCGAGAAACTGCCCGTCTCGCTGATCAAATTTGCGGTGATCAACCATTGGATGGGCGAAGGTGTGCATGAGACCGAAGTGAGAATATTGTCACCCGACCGTTCGAATTTGGTCGTTTCGTCGCAGGCGGCGCCGCTTGACCTAACTCCCGGCGGGTTTACCGATAACGTTAGCTTTTTTGTGAACGTGGTTTTTCCGAACGCGGGCACTTACTGGGTACAGACACTGGCAGATGCGGTGGTTCTCGAGGAGTTTCCTCTGATAGTTGCCGATGCAAGGGAGATGCAGACGATCCACCCGGCGGATGAGATATCGGAAACTATTAATTGACGCTCATTTATCCTTGCTCGACAGATCGAGCGTGATCGCCAGACGATAAACTGCGGCATTCTCTACTTCTATCTCTTTGGTGCCGGTGACGCCGTTATATTTGGCTGTCAACCGGTACTTACCCAAGTTTGCAGGCTGGCGAAACACAAACTCGCCGCTGACGCTCGAGTATGTCGAGCCAAGGTCGGTGGCCTTGCCGTCCGCAGTTACCTTCTCTAATAAAACTTTTGCTCCGGTAACGCTTGTGCCCTCTTTGAAAAAGACGCTGCCACGCAGGATCACTTGCGTGCCCTGATCGACCTTCAGAAAAAGCTTATCGCCCAAGTCACGAATCTTGTTTTTCTTTACCTCGACGCTGAACAGCGATCCTGATGCATATCCGTCAGCCTCGACCCGAAGCCCATAAAAGCCGGGCTCAACGCCGGTGATCTGGAAACCTCCGTCGGACGCGGTTTTAGTGGTTTTAACGTCGTTTCCGTCCTTCGTGACCGTGATAGCTGCCCCGGAAATGCCGGATCCGCTGTTTGCACGGACCTTTCCCTTTAGCCCGCTCTGCTGGGCCGCCACTGATATTGCCGCTGTCGAGAAAATCAACAGTGCTCCCAACAGCACACTGACAGAACGAAGTTTGGACGAATGTTTAGTCATGCCGATACCGATCCAGCCGCTTGTCTAGATTCGCGGGCTACATCATTGATGATGTCATCCAGCGTCCGGGTTGGCTTGTAACCGACAAGTTTCGCGGCCTTTTCGAGGCTTGGGACGCGGCGACGCATGTCTTCGAAGCCCTCGCCGTAGGCCTCGGAATAAGGAATATACTTGAGCGAACTGCTGCTTCCGGTAAGAGCGATGGCACGTTCGGCTAGCTGGGTGATCGTCGTTTCTTCATCGTTGCCGAGATTGATCACTTGGCCGAGGCATTGCGGTGTGGCGAGCAGTTTTGACAGCCCTTCGACAATGTCGAGGACATGGCCGAAGCAGCGTGACTGGGTGCCGTCACCGTGAACCTCGATGGGTTGATCCTTGAGGGCCGCCTCGACGAACCTTGGCACGACCATACCGTACTGTCCGGTCTGTCTTGGCCCGACGGTGTTGAAGAGTCGAACGACCACGACCGGAAGCCGCGTCTCTTTCCAGTGAGCGAGAGCGAGAAATTCGTCCAGCGTTTTGGCACAGGCATAGGCCCAGCGATGTTTGTCGGTCGCCCCGGTCAGCAGGTCGTCGTCCTCCTTGAAAGGAACGGTCGCACCTTTGCCATAGACTTCGGAGGTGCTGGGAATAAGCACGTGCTTGCGATATCGCGAGCAGAACTTGAGGATCACGTCAGTCCCGTGGAAGATAGTCTCGATCGTCTTTACCGGCTGTTCCATGATCAGACGAACACCTACGGCACTTGCCATGTGGTAAACGTGATCGGTTTCGCGAACCAATTCTTCGAGAAGCTTTTCGTTTAGGACGGTGTCGATGATCAGCCGGAAATTCTTGGTTCCTTCATGGTGTTCGACGTTGGAATATTTGCCGGTCGACAGATCGTCGATGACCGTTATCTCATGCCCCTCGGCGATAAATCTGTCAACCAAATGGCTGCCGACAAAGCCGGCACCGCCGGTAATAAGAATTTTCATAATATGGTCGGTAGATCGCTACCAAACCTAAAGATTATCAGCCCAGGCTGTGAATTTAAAGACGCTCGGAAAAATAAGCCACGGTCTTTGCTAAACCATCTGCGAGGGGAACGCTCGGCGACCAGTCCAGTAACTGCTCAGCGCGCGTGATATCGGGCTTTCGCTGCTTGGGGTCATCCGCCGGGAGCGGAAGGTGATCGATCTTGATATCGCGTCCGGTCGCCTTGCCCACCTCGGCGGCCAGTTCGTTCATCGTAAATTCCGTCGGATTGCCCATATTCACGGGTAGATGAATATCTTCGGCTTCCTTATTCATCAGGCGAACAAGGCCCTCGACCAGATCGCTGACATAGCAGAACGATCGTGTTTGCGATCCGTCGCCATAGATCGTCAATTCTTCGCCGCGGAGAGCCTGGACGACGAAATTCGAAACCACCCGGCCGTCGTTTTCCAGCATCCTTTCGCCGTAGGTGTTAAAGATGCGGACGATCCGTGTATCCACGCCGTTCTGCCTGTGATAATCCATCATCAGCGTTTCGGCAACCCGCTTACCTTCGTCATAACAGCTTCGCAGGCCGATCGGATTGACGTTGCCGAAATAATCCTCGGTTTGGGGGTGAACGAGCGGATCGCCATAGACCTCGCTTGTCGATGCCTGCAGTATCCGCGCCTTCACACGTTTGGCCATTCCGAGCATGTTGATCATGCCCATAACGCTCGTTTTGACCGTCTTAACCGGATTGTCCTGATAGTGGACCGGAGAAGCCGGGCAGGCGAGGTTATATATCTGATCGACTTCCAGCAAGATCGGCTCGGTCACGTCATGGCGGATGATCTCGAATCTCCTATCATCCATCAAATGAGCGATATTCTGCTTTCGCCCGGTAAAGAAATTGTCCAGGCAGACGACTTCGCTGCCGTCCGCAAGCAGGCGTTCGCAAAGATGTGATCCGATGAATCCGGCACCGCCGGTGACGAGAATTCTCATAAAAAGCCTTGTGTCGCAGTTCTATTTTCTCTTTGGCGGCGATGGCGGGCCTTTCAGGTTCGTTTCGAAGAGCTTAAAGATTCGTTTGTATTCGTCGGCCCAACTGGTCGGCTGTTCGAACCCGTGATCTTCGACTGGATAGCCGGCGAGCTCCCAGTTCTCTTTTCTCAACTCGATCAGTTTTTGTGCAAGGCGGACACTGTCCTGATAATGCACGTTGACATCGACCATTCCGTGGCAGATAAGAAGAGCTCCTTTTAGGCCGGCGGCGTGATAGATCGGCGAACTCTTTCGATAGGCTTCAGGATCGTTCTGTGGCAGATTGAGAATGTTCGCGGTATAGCCATTGTTGTAATGCGCCCAGTCAGTGACGGGGCGAAGTGCCGCACCCGCCGCGAAGACGTCCGGCGTCGTGAACATCGCCATCAAGGTGATGAATCCGCCATACGAACCGCCGTAAAGGCCGACTTTCTTCGGATCGACGCCGTGTTCCTTGACCAGGAAATCCACCGCGTCGACGTGGTCGGTCAGATCCTTGCCGCCCATGTGTCGGTAGATGCCGGTTCGCCAATCCCGTCCATAGCCGGCCGAGCCGCGAAAGTCGATATCCAGAACGAGATAACCTTTCTCCATCAGAAGATGATGGAACATGTACTCGCGGTAATAGCTGCTCCACCAGTTATGCACATTTTGCAGATATCCGGCGCCGTGCACGAACAATACTGCCGGGCCGCCCTTTTTGTAGTTGGCGGGCTTATAGATCCTCCCGTAAACGGTCGCTCCATCGCGGGCTTTGATCGGGACGATCGGCGGGACGATCCAGTTGTGCGATTTCCACTCGTCGGTCGGCGAATTGGTAATTTGTTTGATCTCAGCTTCAGTCGTGCCGGATTTGTTCGGAGCGATATAAAGCTCGGGCGGTTTGTTCGCAAAAGACCGGACAATCGCAAGCTTTGTTTCGTCTGGCGAAACGGTAGCTTGATTATTGCCGGTCATCGAGGTCAGCTTGGTTCGCGTGCCGCCATTGAACGACATTGTGTAAAGATTGCGTTCAAAAAAGCTGCCTTCGCTGGATGTGAAATAGAATTTGGACTTATCCTCGGAAACGCGGACGTCGGAAACTTCAAACTGGCCGGAGGTGAGCTGGGTCGGGTCGCCGCCGTCGATCGAGACTGTATAGAGGTGTGAAAATCCGTCGCGTTCAGATTGGAAAAATACGCGTTTGTTATCGGGCAGAAAGCCGAGCGTGAATCCACCTGGGCCGCCGACCCACGCCTCGTCACGGATCGACGCGAGGATCTTTGTTTTTCCGGTGGCCATGTCGAGATGCATTATCCACCGGTCCTTGTTATCGACCGACCTTGCGGATAGCACGGCGTTCTTGCCGTCATCTGACCATTGCGGCTGCATCAGCTGAACTTCGCGGTCACGCGGTTGAGGTGGGCCGCCTGCCTGGCCTCGTCCGGAGCCTTGGCCTTGACCCGCAGCACGTTCGGGCGGAGGCGTTCCTTCGGTCCTCGCTACCGGCGGCGTTGCGGCCATTCGCTGGCCGTGATCGACCCATTTTGACTCGCCTGTTGCCACGGTGAGAATCGCAAGCCGGCCTCGCCCCTGAACATCACCTACCTTCGACCGCGCAGGAATGTCTTCTGTGTAGCCGAGTTCGGTCACGTAGTTGGGAACGATCGTGTTTTTCGCACCCGTCGCGCTTTCGCCGATCATTACAATGACGAACTTGCCGTCGGGCGAGAGCGACATGTTGCCCGCGGTCTGCCCGGTCGTCAGTTGAAACGGCTTGGGCCGTCCAGCCTCGCGCTCGGTACGCTTTTTCTCGTCGGATTCGCGTTTCTCCGCACGTTCGCGGATCACCTCAAGCAGGTCGCGTTCCTCCTTTTTGAGAAACTCCTGGCTATCCGTACCTCGCTGGGCTGAGGTTTGACTCCTCGCTTGTCCGCCGCCGAATCCGCCACCAAAGCCGCCACCGGCCGGGCCGCCGCCTGTCGTACCACCGGCTGCTCCTGCGGCACGTATATCGGTCAACTGCTCCAACAACCCGCTATCGAGTGAGAGAGCGTATAGATTGTTTTGCCGCACGAACGACACATGACGCTGGTCGCGAATAAACCGTGGACTTGCCTCGACATCGGCGGTCTTGGTCAGCTGTCGGCGTTCACCATTGGTCAGGTTGTAGAGGAAGATATCGCCGTTTTCGGCATAGACGGCCGACTTTTTGTCCTCGGACACGTCAGCGCCCGTCGGCGGTGCCATCCGGGCGTCTTCCTCAGAGAGCTTTAGCAGCCCGGTGCCGTCGGCGTTGACCACATACAGCGACGTCTCTGCGTTGCGGGGTTCGTCGGCACGCTTCCAGCGAAAGTAGATCTTCTGGCCGTCCGCTGACCAACGAATTCCCGTAGGCTCATAGCCGACCAAGCCCGGGCCACGCATTATATTGTCGATGGTCAACTCAAACTTTTTCGCCGGAGCTGTCTGCTGGGCCGCCCCGGCGATCGGGTTAAGACAAAAAGCGGCAATAAAAACGAACGAAAGGATCGATCTCATTTAGTTTCCTTATTCGGTGTTAGGGTCTAGTAAACTGTATTCAAGTTCCGTTCGCACCCATCGCAATTCTGCATGGCTGTTTGATCTTCAAGATTCTATAATTCACTATCTGAATGTGCAGCCTGGATCGCCTTCAGATGGGTGAGGCCAAGTAGGTCCTTTTCTCGTCCTGCCGCGATCTTTGCGGCGATTAGTCCCGCTACAGACAGAACGTCGATCTCGACCCCGAACATTTCAAACTTTTCGGACTGACTGAGGACATTCTCATAGCTTCCAAGCCCGGCCACCTCAGATAGTAGGTCAATATCGCCTATCGATGTATCGAGCTTGAAAACCGAGCCATTTCCAAGAGTTGACACGTCCCAAATAAATGGAAGCTCCTTGGGGAAGTTTCTAGGCCTTGGCGAGAACGGAGATAATGCCCTTGTGATCTTGACAAGGTTCGCTTTCTCGCGGGAAAAGCAGAAGTCGATGTCGTAGGTTACGTAAGCGGCAGAGTGTATAGACAAGGCGACCCCACCGATCAACACGAAATCGGCTGACTCGGTAGCCAATGCGACGATAGCTTTCTCGATATCTATCATCGTCTAGTGTTGCTTGATTTAGAGGCTTCGGCCTTTAACTTCTCAAAACTCATCATTGCCGACTGAAGCTTCCTTACACGTGCCTCAGGCGAAAGCCTCATGTTTTCCACGATCAAGGAAAGGTCGAGGCCGAATTTCTGAGCTTCGGCTATTTTTCCGCCGGGAGCAGGTTCTAAAAGCTTTTGTTCGGGTGTCCTGTTCATATTTACCCTGAACTATAACGCGAAAGGGCTAGGGCATCCAGGGTTATCCAGTCCATAATAACCCGATGTCACCAAAGCCCAAAGAGCCGAGTGAGGAAGGTTGTGAAAAGGGCGAAGATCTGCCCTTGTCCGAGGGACAAAGTGAGCGAAGCTATTACTACGATGATTCCCACGGATACGAAGATTTCGATCCGGAGGATGAAGAGGATGATGATGAGACAGGCGACGACGAAAGCTCTACTTCTTCGGACGTTCGTTGGCCTTGAGGACTCGTTTTCTTAGCCTTACAGCTTTTGGCGTCACCTCGATCAGTTCGTCGTCGGCAATGAATTCCAGAGCCCTTTCCAGCGACATTTCGCGTACAGGGACGAGACGCATTGCTTCGTCCGCCGAGGTGGTTCGCATGTTCGAGAGTTTCTTTTCCTTGATGGCGTTTACGTCCAGGTCGACCGCTCTGGCGTTCTCGCCGACGATCATTCCTTCATAGACTTTGATCTGCGGTTTTACGAACAGCGTTCCGCGTTCCTGCAGGTTGTAGAGAGCGTACGTATTCGTTTCGCCCATACGGTCAGCGACAAGGGATCCGGTCTGGCGGGATTTCATTTCGCCCTGCCATTTGTCGAATCGCAAGAAAAGCGTGTTGAGAAGGCCGGTGCCCTTTGTCTCGGTCAGGAACTCGCCTCGGAAGCCTATAAGTCCACGTGATGGAACCTCGAACTCAAGTCTGACACGGCCCGAGCCGTTGTTGATCATCTTGGTCATCTGGCCCTTGCGGCGGCCCATTGCTTCGGTGACGACGCCGATGAATTCGTCCGGCACATCAACCACGACCAACTCGATCGGCTCAAGCGTTTCGCCGGTCGTTTCGTCTTTCTTGGTTATCACCTCGGGCTTCGATACCTGAAGTTCATAGCCTTCGCGGCGCATCATTTCGATCAGGATCGCCAGTTGAAGTTCGCCGCGGCCTGAGACTTTGAATTGCTCAGCGGCTTCGGTCTGAGTTACCCGCAGAGCAACATTGCCGAGGAGCTCGCGGTCGAGGCGGTCTTTGATCTGACGCGAGGTTACGAACTTGCCGTCGATGCCCGAGAATGGCGAGGTGTTAACGCCGAATATCATCGAGATGGTCGGTTCATCGACCGCGATCACCGGAAGCGGCCGCGGATTATCAACGGTGGTGATCGTTTCACCGATGTTGATATCGTCGAAACCGGCCAATGCAACGATCTCGCCAACGCCGGCAACATCGACCGTGGCGCGGTCGAGACCCTCGAATACAAAGAGTTCCTTAACGCGAGTCTTCTGTGTCGAACCGTCGATCTTTGCAACGATGACTTCCTGATTCTTCGAGATCTCGCCGGAGAAAATTCGTCCGATGGCAAGCCGGCCAACGAAAGGGTTGTAATCGATGTTTGCTACCAGAAGCTGCAATGAATCATCACGGATCGCTTTCGGAGCAGGGATCGTCTCGATCACCTGGTCAAACAGCGGTCGAAGGTCCTTTCCTTCATCTGCAAGTTCTTTCTTGGCAATGCCGTCGCGCGATATCGAGTAGAGGATCGGGAATTCGATCTGCTGGTCGTTGGCTCCGAGATCGATGAACAGATCGTAGATCTCGTTCACCACTTCCTCGGGCCGGGCATCCTGTCGGTCGATCTTATTGACCAGCGCGATGCAGGGAAGTTTGAGTTCGAGAGCCTTTCTCAGTACGAATCGGGTCTGCGGCAGGCAGCCTTCGGCAGAATCCACCAGCAAAACGATGCCGTCCACCATCTTCAATACGCGTTCGACCTCGCCTCCAAAATCGGCGTGGCCCGGTGTGTCTACGATGTTGATCTTGTAATCGCCATACTGGACCGACGTGTTTTTGGCCATAATGGTGATCCCACGTTCCTTTTCCAGGTCCATGGAATCCATTACGCGTTCAACGACGGCCTCATTGTCGCGGTAGGTTCCGGATTGCTGGAGCATGGCGTCGACCAAAGTGGTCTTGCCGTGGTCAACGTGGGCGATGATGGCGATGTTGCGTATCTTATCGTGACTGATCATTGTTCTAAATCCCTTGCTAAAGGCAAACGATTATAGTCGCTCATTCGGCGGCTAAACGCAATCGAGCCGCTAACATATCAGGGGGCAACGAAGAAGAGCCGTCGTTTATAGACAGCTCTTCTGAACCAAAACACTAGATTGCCTGATCGCCTTATCCGGCCCGGCCGTTGTCGATGATCAGGTTGTTGGTCACGCTAAAGACGTTCGGCACGCCCCTGGCGACAATGTTCATTGAGTTATAGTCGCCCTCATTAGCGACGTATCCCTCAAGCGATACGCGACCGCGATCCACCACCAGCCTAACCGAAGGGTTCACGGTCCAAAGGTAACGCGAGAGGCCGCCGGAATTCGAGAGCCGCACGTAGAGGTTTCGGCGGATCGCATCATCAAAGCTGCCCGCCGGCAGGACCTCTATGTTGTTGATAACGCTTGTCACACCTGGAATGTCTTCGACACGGTTCTGCGCTTCGCTTTTGTTGATGCCGTTGAGCACCTTTCCGTAAAGCGTCACGGTCGATCCGTCGACCTTAAACCCAATAAAATCAAATACTTCGTAGCGAGGCATTTTCAATATCTGCCTCTGTACGTTCTGCTCAATGGTCCTTCCCGATCTCGTATCGGAAAAACTTTGAGCATTAATTGACGTAAATGAAAACGCAATAATTGCGAAGGCTAACGCGATAAAATTTCTTGTTGATCTCATTACCCAAGTCTCTCCTTTCATAAAAATTACCACCCACGACGCACGAGTTATTCACGCGTTCGGTGACAAATTATAAGACGATGAAACTACCGGTAAGGATGCCCGTTTTAATCGTGTAGGCCTTGCTGCCGCAGGGCTTCGTACAGGACGATCCCGACGCTTGTAGCGAGATTCAGGCTGCGGACATTTTGGTTTGCCATCGGGATGGTCAGGCACCTTTCGGGGTCCGAAGCGAGGACTTCGGCCGGCAGTCCGCGGGTTTCGGGGCCGAAGACCAGACAGTCGTCCGGTTCGAACGAATGATCAGTGTACTGCCGGTTCGATTTCGTTGTCAGGTACAGAAATCGTGAATCGGGAAGTGATGAATATAGTGCGGCGAGATCAACGTGGCGGCGGAGAGCGACCTCGGCCCAGTAATCGAGCCCGGCACGCTTTAGTGTTCGGTCGTCCATTCGAAAACCCGTCACGCCGACAATGTGGAGTGGCGTGTTCGTCGCAGCGCACAGCCGGGCAATGTTGCCGGTGTTCGGCGGAATTTCTGGTTCAAACAAGGCGATGTGCATCGTTATGCCCATCATAATCGGTCAGGTAACGGGTTTACCAATGGTTTTAAGCATCTTTTTTGGCTGTGGATTCATCAATTCACTGGCCGTCTCACATTGTCAGCGTTCGGTTGCGATATGCTACAATCACGGTTTGTTCTGATCGATATTTTTCCAGGAGTCTGTAATTAGTGCATTTTTCCTTCAGGAGCTCTATAGCTGCATTTGCTGTTGCGATAGCCGCGGCCGGAACTTGTTTTGGCCAGGTAGCGGCAACGCCTTCGCCATCGCCCACACCGGCTCCTACCCCTACGGCGACGCCGGCGGTTAGTGCGGCGAATGCCAAGGACGCGGTAAAGAATCCGACGGCCGAGCAGATAGTCGAAACCGCCATCTTCGTCTATGGTGCCGGCGGCGGACGCATGCTTCTCAATCAGATCCGCAAGACCGCTGTCGAACGCGGCCAGACAACGGTGCTGAACGCGGAAGGCAGAATGGAAAAGGCCTCTTACCAGCGTTTTGTCACACGCGGAGACATCCTTTCCAAGGAAAAGATACGCCTCGACCAGGAGTTCCCTTCGGCGAGCTATTCGCTTGTGTACAGTGACGAGAAGGTCTTTGGCATTTTTAAGGACGACGTCTTTACTCCGCGCGACGACGCGACGCGTGCCTTTCAGAACCAGATCTTTTATGGCCTCGATTCGCTGCTTCGATACAAGGAGAATGAGTCTAAGATCGAGCTCGGCGGCAAAGAAAAGATAGCAGGCGTTGACGTACACATGATCGATGTGACCGACCGGCAGAGCAGGAAGATGCGGTTTTACATCAGTGCCAAGAGTTTCCGCGTGCTTTGGCTTGATTACGAAGATCAGGGCGTTAAGTACAAACGAAAGTATTACGATTACAACATCGCTCAAGGAACGCTCGTACCATTTCGTACCGTTCTTTATGCCGCCGATAAATTGGTCGAAGAGACCGATATCGGAACTGTGACCTACGGCCCAAAGATCGAAGATACGATGTTCGCCGCGAACTGACCTTCACTTTAGAGTTTTAGTTTGAGACCCGCCGAAGACGAGCAGATCTTCGGCTTTTTTGTGCGCTTGGCCTGTTTCCTCGTTACTTTTTTGCAACTTTGTCGTCCCGGTTTAGTGGTAAGCACTGAAGTATGATCTTTCCCCGCAAAAGAGGAGAATCACCAGGAAAAATGACTATTAAACAGAGAATAATTTCAACCGTTGTCCTTTCGTTCGCATTTCTGATCGCCGCAACGTTTACCTTTGCTCAGGCAGAAGCCGCGAAGGCCGCTGAACCGAATTACGAGGTGATGTTGCATGTGCTTGTCGGTTCCGGACAGGCTGGCGAAGCGCTTCCGTCCACACTTTCGCCCATTACCCGGCAGGTCCGTGCCGATTTCGGTACCAATAACCTTAGGGTCATCAACACTTATCTCGGGCGAATTTCCAACACCGGCAACCTTGAATACAAGGGCGTATCTAATGCTTATGTTCCAGAACCGCAGTCAGGAGCGCCGAGCTTTCTTGACTGGCAACTCGTCGGCCTCAAGACCATGGCGAATGCTTCAGGCGAGAACGCTTTCCAATTCCAGCGTTTCCGTTTTGGAGCGCGTGTCCCCGTAAAGGTCGGCAGTTTTTTGGATCATGAAGGAAAGGTGATGGCTCCGACGAATTACGAAGCTATCGGCCTTACCCTTGACCGGATGAGCGTGCGCGAAAACACGCCGACATTGGTCGGCACCCTGACCCAGCCAAAGACGGAAGGCACATTGTTCCTGGTGCTCACTGTCAGGAACGTCAATAGGTAGATCGATACGGATACTTTGCTCAAGCCCCGGCAAAGTCCGGGGTTTCTTAAATTCCTGTGGATTCCATAGGCGTCTGGGAAGGAGAGAGAGATCGGAATACCTATTGGCGATTAGCCATTAGCTGTCAGCCCCGGCGATAACTCTTTCCAAATATTTCGGAACCTTTTGGGGCCTGCGTCGTGGAGTAATTCATAGGACAGCTTTTGTTCGGACTAAAAAATTGCTGTAAAAAAGTATGAGTGTATGGCCTTGGACAAAATCGGATCGCGGACAATGGAGGCAGAGAGAGCACCAGTGTCTGAAAAGATCCAATCCGACCATGAACTCATCGAAGCCACTAAAAATGGCGATGAGGCCGCGTTTGCGGCAATTGTAGGGCGTTACCGGAATCCGATAACGAACTATCTATATAGATTTTTGAATGATTACGAAGAAGCGGTGGACCTGGCACAGGAAACCTTTGTGAGGGTTTATTTTGCGATAGACAGGTATCACACGGAGTATGCTTTTTCGACTTATATTTACCGGATAGCCACCAATTTGGCTATCAGCGAGCTTCGCAAGCGGAAACGGCGGACGATATTGTCGCTGACCGGTTTGTTCCAGTCCGAAGACGACGAGCAGACCGAGTTTCAGCCGCCCGACAAACGCAGCCTGCCGGACCAGGATCTGGTGGATGACGAGCGGAGCAAGGTTATCGCAAAGGCGATCGTTACCCTGCCGACAAAATATCGGGTACCGATAATTTTGCGCGATATTGAGGGGAAAACGTACGACGAGATAGCCGAGATACTGGATCTGGGCCTGGGTACGACGAAATCCCGGATCAGCCGGGCAAGAGGCTTGCTGAAAGAGAAATTGAGGCACTATTTGTAGTTTGTAGTTAGAAAATGACGCACGAAGAAAAAAACATTGGCGACGGGGCGGAGTACCCGGGCTCGGATGAGCAAAAGATCTCGCAATTGCTGTCGGGTCTGAAACGGGTCGAGGCACCAAAGGATTTTGACTTCCACCTAAAGGCCCGCATCGCAAACGGCAGACCGGAAGAGGTCCGGCCGGCAAGCCTTTTCCCGATCCTAAAATATGCATTGCCGCTGGCCGTGTTTTTATTTGTTGGGGCGGGGTTGATACTTAACAGCTCGTACGACGATTGGCGTAGCGGCCCGACGGTTGTTGATAACGGCAGTGCGGCGGACACGCCTGTGCCACCGGTTGCAAATTCTGTTCTGCCGGTTCAAACGCCTGAAGCGGTCGATTCGCCATCGGCTTCCGCATTTGCTGCTGACAAGGCTGTCACGGGTGAAGACCCGCAGATGGCTTCGCAGAAGAAGCCAAAGAGGCCGGTAACAGTGGGACGCTCGAGCGATCTCATCAACGTTGAGCCAAAGACTCTGCAGCCAGGATCTACGGATAGGACTGGAGGCACCGCGACTCCGCCATTACTACTTCCGAAAGGAAGTCAGAAGGATAAGTACACCGCTGCGGAGGGTCTGGTACTGCTGGGCATCGATGCGAACTTTGAGAATCGCCGATGGAACGTAAGGTCGGTGAAGGCCAATGAGATAGCGGATTTTATCGGAGTTAGGCCGGGAGACAAGTTGATCGCTATAGACGGAAAGCCGATCGATGACAAGACCGAATTTGTAGGAAGGGTCGAGGCATCCACGATCCGGGTTTTGCGGGGTGGCGAAACGATGGACCTTAACGCGAAAAACAAGCAGCAGTAGTCACGGATCTGTTTTCTCGGGTTCGCCGACCTTTGCGTCCTTAACTTCAGTGGAGAATTTGCGGTAATCGTACGATCTGATCTCCTGATTTACGTCGATACCTTTTACCAGCAGTACGCGGACCGACAGGTTAATGTCGGCGAGTGACGGAAGCCAGATCTCATCATTAAGGCGTTCTTGTTCGAGAGTGAACGAGGCGCCTTTTTTGAGTTTAGCGAGCAGGCCGCCGCCGACCTTGTAGCTATCAAAAAGATAAGCCTCGAGCCGGGCGACCTGTTTGTCCTTTTCGTCGATCCACATTACGCCTGCCGTTTTCCCGAAGAACTTCAGCATACTTTTAGCATTCTTATAATCAAAATTCGGATCGGGCTCGAAATCGAAAACGATCACATCTCGCCCGCGAAAACGTTCGCGTCGCGGATTGAGAAGTTTTGATGCACGAAGGACTTCGGCGATCGAAATGGGTCGGCTGTTCTCTGACGGCGGGCCGGAATTGCCTCGTTTTTCCTTTCTGGCTATCTCTTTTTCGATCTCTTCTACTTGTTTCGAGGCTTCCTTGTCGGCGTCTTCCTGATCATTTTTACTGAGCGGTTTGCCATTTTTCTCGATCAGCCGGCGGATGCGGTTTCCCTTGTAGAACGAAAGCTGGAACGTCTCGGAACCCGCGTCGCGAAGCACGCCGTCCTTGCCGATCTCGCGTTTGGTCGAACGCTGGGTGAAGGAATACTGGTCGAGGAGAGTCTCTACCTCGTCCTCGTTCGACTGAAGCTCGCTCAGGAGTTTTGCGATGTCTGGCAGTGGTTCGCCGGAGACTTTGGGGAAGTCGAAAACGGCTTGCGCGATGGTGGTTTGCGGCCGTATCTCGGACAGTTCAACAACGACCGTCTCACCACCTTTCTCGAGCGTGATGCTGTGCGGTAGTTTTAGTCCGTTTACAACGCGAAAGTCGCGATAAACGGCGGCTTTGGATTCAGCGTCGGAGACGATCTCTTCGCGGACGAGGAGATTTGTCGTTTGGTCGAAAAAGAGCTTGAATTCGACGCCCTTTGCGGAATTCAGGCGAATGATGTTTGTGGGCTTGCCTTCGACATCGGCTTTGCCGCCGCTTACGATCTTAGCCTTTTCTTTTTTGTAATTGAGCCACCAGTAATTTCTGAACGCGGCCTCGGCCTGCATCAGCAAACTCTTGTCGCCGGTCAGCGTTTGCAGGCCCGACCGGGAGTCACGCTGCCAGCCTGATTTACCGTTAAAACCGGATTCGAATTCGATGCCATCGAGGTCATAAATGGTGTGTAAAAGGTTTGGCTGAGCGGTTTGCAACGCGAACTTTCCTTTGGTTCCGGCGGCCGGATTCGAGACCGTCCCGGAACGGGTCCACCCGCGTGAGGCGGTTAGAGTTTTTGCATTTCCCATTGCCTTCTCGGCCTTCTTCAAAATTGAGGCAGGCGATTGCGCGATGGCTGTCAGGCTGAAAATGGCAACGATCAGAAAGGCGTAGATGAACTTCATTTAGTATTCGCGGATCGGGGCAGCAAATAAAGGCCGCCGAGATATAAGGCCAAACAAAAGAACTGAATGTAACCGGTGCCCGCCGTGTATCGCGGCAGTTCGAGCAGCCAGGTCATTGTTTCGCGGGCCGGATTTTCGATCATCGATCGCAGCCATCCGGTCTCTCCGGCCGGAGCGGTCAAGCCGGCGAGCACGACATATTTTGCGATGAAGGCGAAGGCGAAAAGCGCGACCATGCTTCGCAAAAGCTTTTTGTTGTCGAAATCGGCGAAAAGGTTGTTCCAAAGCGACCATGCGAAGCAGAAGGCGACGACCCAAAATGGCAAACCTGTTTCCGGCAGCAGGGAATTGAAGGCCTGTGCCGTCGCGGCAAACGCAGAAGCCAGCACCATGCCGTTCGCGATGTTGTTCGAGGTGGTGAGGTCGTCCGAAAACCAGCCGTCGATCGAGATCATTCCGCCGCGGACGAACAGGACCATCAGGATCGCGGCAAACAACAGACACACAAGTGCCGGCGTGACGAAAACGAAAGCACCGTCAGGTGAAGCCAACCTGAGTCCGCCTAGGAGGGCCGATGTGAGAAAGATCAGCGGTAAAAAGATGTACAGGCGAATCGCCCTCGTCCGTTCGCGGCTTTCAGGGGAGATCTCCTGAAGGCTGCGTCCCGGCCCGATCTGTTTCGCCGATACGACCGTCACGGGATCATCATCGACATCGACGATCTCGGCATCCTCGATCACATCGATGACTTCGAGTTCAACGTCTTTCGATCTGTTTTGGGTTTCGGCCACTATTTTCTTTCGCGCACCAGTTTGAACGGATTGAAATCGTCGGCTGTTACTTTGAGTCCTTCTTCGAACTCGTTCCTTAGTTCGGCAGCTGTCTTGATCTGCAGGTCGGGATCCTTCGACGCAAAGTCCGGATCGATGATGGGCAGCCGCTGCAGAGATTCGAGTCCGGCCTTGAACAAGCTGTCATCATTCGACACGCGGCCCCAGCCTTGGCGATAGTAGCTGTACGCGATATAGAACTGCGTGTTCGCATCGCGTTTTTCAGGGTCGGCGCGCTCAAAACGGTCGCGGGCGACAACGAAGTTATTCATCCTAAAGGCGGCAAGGCCTTCGTCAAAGCGGGCCTTATCTATCTCGTACGTCCCGGTCAGCACTTGGCCTTTTGTCACCGTATTCTCGACGGCCGTTTTTGCTTTGGTCGTAACCTCTTCCAGCGAACGCGGCTCGGCGGCGTAGAGAAAGACAATAAAAACCCCGTAAAACGCCGCGAGGACGATGCCGATTATGTGGATATACTTAACTTTCACTGCTATAATTTGCCAGAAACCAGTCTGTTAGATGCAATTCTCGATGTCAAACCCGTGAATTTCAGCACGTAACCAATGCCCTCTATGAAAAAGATAATCTTTTCTACCTTCTCGTTGCTTGTTCTGTTTTCAAATATCTCTGCACAATCGTTGACGGCCGATCTGGTCATCACTAACGCAAACATTCACACTATTGACTCCAAACTGCCGACGGCACGGTCTATGGCGGTTTTGGGTGACCGGATAATTGCCGTCGGGTCGGATGTGGATACGAAAGCTTTCATTGGGCCGAGGACGAAGGTGATCGACGCGAAGGGGCGGCTGGTGGTACCGGGATTCAATGATGCACATGTGCATTTTATGGAGACGGGAGCGCAGCTTTCATCGGTCGATCTGCGGGACGCAAAGTCGCCGGCGGAATTTGTTCAGCGGATCAAAGATTTCGCCGCCAAGCTGCCGAAGGGACGCTGGATCATGGGCGGGCAGTGGGACCATGAGAACTGGACGCCGAACGCTCTCCCGACGGCTGCGTTGATCGACGCTGCGACACCCGACAATCCTGTGTTCATTAACCGGCTTGACGGGCACATGACGTTGGCGAATAGCCTTGCGATGCGGCTGGCGGGTGTCGATAAAAATATTAAGGACGTGGCGGGCGGCGAGATCGTGCGGGACAGCTCGGGTAATCCGACGGGGATCTTTAAGGACGCGGCGACGGTGTATGTCGAAAAGGTGATCCCGGCGGCCTCGTTCGAGCAGAGGCTGGAGGCGGCTCAGGCGGCGACCGATCACGCGGCAAGCCTTGGCGTGACGAGCGTACAGGACATGTCCGCCAACGGGACCGAGGTTGGGGTTTATCAGGAGCTGCTTCGACGCGGAACGCTGAAGACGCGTGTTTATAGCTGTTCACCGCTCAATGATTTCAAACGCTGGACGAGCACAGGTATCCGCTACGCATTTGGCGACCCGATGCTGCGGGTCGGGTGCTTGAAGGCCTACGCCGACGGCAGTCTTGGTTCAACGACCGCGTGGTTCTTTGACCCATATTTGGATGCGCCCAACTCGACCGGGTTGGCGATGGCGGACGTTGGTACCACGATGCGGCAGACGATGACGGATGCCGACAAAGCCGGGTTGCAGGTACGCGTTCATGCGATAGGCGATAAAGCGAACGCGACGATCCTCGATCATTTTGACGCCGTTGCGAAGTCCAACGGAGAAAACGGCAGGCGATTCACCATCGAGCACGCCCAGCACATGCGGATGGAGGATCTGAAACGGTTCGGTTCGATGAAGGTTGTGGCGTCGATGCAGCCGTTCCACGTTATAGACGATGGGCGATGGGCGTGGAAGCGGCTTGACGAAAAGCGTTTGAAGGGAACATACGCTTTTAGAACGATCCTGGATACCGGCGGCGTGCTTGCATTTGGCTCGGATTCGCCGGTGGCGCCGATCGATCCGCTGCTCGGGGTTTATGCCGCCGTCACACGACGGACGCTCGACGATAAAAATCCGAACGGATGGGTGCCGGAGCAGAAAATATCGGTCATGGAGACGGTCAGGGCTTTCACATTAGGTTCGGCATATGCCGAGTTTCAGGAAGGTGTGAAAGGTACGCTTGAGCCCGGAAAACTTGCCGACTTCGTTATCATATCGGACGACATATTCACGATCGACCCCGCCAAGATCCGCGATGCAAGGATCGTGATGACCATTGTCAATGGCAAGGTCGTTTACGAACGTCCTTAACCTCTGTCCGTCGTTGTCCGGTGCTTGTCCGGTGCTTGTCCGGTGACGGCGACCGGACACGCAAACGATTGTCATAATTGAGGTTACTTCGATTTAGCGGTCGAGATCCATCCAATTTGCGAAAAACTTTTTCGAACGGCTAGGACGGTTGGTATTTGATTTTCAAAGAGCAAATAACGACACAGCGTATCATATACGCAACAAGGGCGTCAATCTTTTTTTCGCTGATGTGGTGTCTAGGTTCGAATTCTTTCGCGGGGCTTCGGGCGGACCTGATCATTGTCAACGGAGATGTTCGCACGATGGATCGGAAGAACCCGAAGGCCGAGGCTCTTGCGGTTTCTGACGGGAAGTTCACAGCGGTTGGTTCGAACGCCGCCATCCGCAGGCTCGCAGACCAAAGTACTCGGGTGGTGGATGCAGCGGGCCGGATCGTCCTGCCGGGATTTAACGACGCTCACGTTCACTTTGCGGCAATCGGCAATAAATTCTCGACGATCGATCTAAGGTCCGCAAGAACTTCCGCTGATGCTGCGGCAATGCTCGCGAATTACGTTCGCTTCTTGCCGAAAGGTCGTTAGATATTGGGCGGCGGATGGAACGGCGCCAATTTACCGAGCCGCCAAGCGGTCGATCCGATTACGCCTGACAACCCCGTATTTGTTTACTCTTCGGATGGCAAGGCCGCATTTGCAAACTCTCTCGCACTCTCGGAAGCGAAGATAACCAAGTTCACACGCGATCCAGGTGACGGCGTCATAGAACGTGAGGCTAATGGTGAGCCGACCGGCATTTTGCGCGGTTCGGCGCTAAAGCTGGTTGCCGCAGTTGTTCCGGTTGATCATACGCGAAACTGGCCCGAGATCCTGGAAACTGCATCAAATTACGCGGCAAGCCTGGGTGTAACGAGCGTCCAGGATATGCACTCGGACGAGCTTGGAGATGTTTACAGGCAGCTCGAACGCGAACGGAAGTTGAAAACACGCGTTTATGATTGCTCGCCAATATCGGCATGGCAGCGGCTGGCAGCAAAAGGCGTCAAGGCCGCAGCCGGTGATGCGATGGTCCGGACAGGCTGTGTCAAGGCGTTTTCCGATGGCGACGAGGCGGACGCGAGCCAACTGAAGCGTGACATTGTAGCTGCCGACAAGGCCGGATTGCAGGTGATGGCCCATGCGATAGGGTCGAAGGCGAATGGTATAGTTCTCGACGCATTTGAGTGGGCGGCGAAAGAAAACGGCCCGGGCGATCGACGATTTCGCATCGAGCATGCACACAACGCTTCCGAGGTAGATCTGTCCCGATTTGGAGGCTTGAAGGTAATAGCCTCAATGCAGCCGTGGTTGTTCAGTGGTTCGGGATCGGCGATCTACGCAAGGCATCTGAAACTCGGCACACCGCTGGCCTTTGGCTCCGATGCAGCGATCGCAGACTTTGACCCGCTATTAGCGATCAGGTTCGCTTCAACCGGACCAGGAGCGATGACCTTCGACCAGGCTGTGACAGCGTATACCATTGCAGCCGCATACGCGGAGTTTCAGGAAAGTGTGAAAGGAACGATCGAGTTGGGAAAGCTTGCAGACTTTGTAATCCTCAGTTCGGAACTTAATGTTATGATGACTTTCGTTGACGGAAGGCTGGTTTATGATTCAAAGTAATGGAAGCAATTATTCGAAAAGGAGCAATTTGATGAAGAGATTTCTTGGAATATTTATGGTCGCGTCAATGCTGGCTATCGGGGCATTCGGTCAGGAGCTAAACAGCAAGGGCGAGCCTGTTGTAAAGAGCAAGGACAATGCGGCGGTTGAATTGAAGGCGGGTGACAAGATCACGCGTGGGGCGGCGTTGGCCAAAGGTGTGAAGAAAACGACGGTCGCGAAGGCGTTTGCTGAGCCGGCAAAGCTGGAAGGCAATACGTTTGAGGTCAAGGGCGTTATTGTGCGTTCCTGCAAAAAGGAAGGCTGCTGGATGGAAATGGCGGACAAGGAAGGCGGCAAGTCGGTCCGCGTGACGTTTGGCGATCACGCTTTCTTTATCCCGCTGAACGCAGCCGGAATGAAGGTCAAGGCACAGGGCGTTTTCAAAACGAAAACGCTGACGAAAGAGCACGTCGACCATTTGATCAACGACGACGGGGCGAAGTTCGATAATCGCAACGTCGACGGAACGGTGACCGAAGTTTCGTTCGATGCCACTGGTGTAGAACTAACTAAAGTCGGCTAGTTTCAGATACGGGTTCCGAACACTGAAAAGGCGACACTTGATCTTCGCAAATTAACCGAGTATTTATTGAATCCTGAGCACGAGGACGGTAAACATAAGGCTCGTTTGTTCCGTGGTGCACTTGATCTTGGCGTGGAAGGAGCAGATGCGTTAAGAATCGCCTTGTTGGATTGTCGAATATCAGGATGACGTTCCTCGGCTCACGACAGCTTACCCGCTTTAGGAGTATGGACGATTTCAAACTTTTTGATGTTGTGGCCCTCACAACCGACCTGCCTGATTATGATTTGAAACGTGGGCAGGTGGGAACGATTGTCGAGGTCCTCGCGAACGGAAAAGCCTTCGAGGTAGAATTTTCCGACAAAAGCGGCCGGACCATCGAGACGATCGGTGTCGAACCTAGCCCGATGATGCGGCTGATATATTCGCCGGGTTCCATTGCGGCTTAGCCGTTCGGTCAGATTAAATAAGAAAAACCGGAGCGTTTAGGCCCCGGTTTTTTCTTTGGTCTACTCTTCACGAACCATTAAAACTTCAATCTAACCCCGATCTGTGCCTGTCTTGGTTCACCAAAGCCGGCAGCGACGGTTCCCTGGAAATTGAAGGTTAAATTCTGCGGGACGCTTCTCGTGTTGGTGTTATTGAAGAGGTTGAATGCTTCGAAAATACCTTCAATCGCGACCTTCTCGGTAATACGAAACGACTTTCCGACGCGGATGTCGAATGTAAAGAACTCATTGTCCTTTCGAAGCGTGTTGCGGCGAATCGTGTTCGGTGCCGCCGTCCTTGCCGCAAGATCGGTTTCGGGTTGGGCCGAGCGGTACTGAACGATCGGTGAGATGGTGAAGTCGTAAGGCAGGTTGAACGTCGCAAAGGCGTTGAACCGGTGGCGTTGGTCGCGGTCGGACCAGTTATACTCCAAATCGAGCCGCCGCGGGTCGCCGCCCGTAATGTTGTACTGATATGCAAACGGATCGCGTTCATTGTCGTCATCCGATTTGTCGAACGACAATAGATAATTGGCCTGAAACTGAAAGCGATTCGAGAACCGTTTTGTCAGGTTGAAATTTACACCCTGGTAAAGCGAGCTTGCCGAACTTTCGGTAGACCGTACCTCACCGATAGCACCATTAAGAAACGGACCGCCGAATCGGGCATCTGCTCTGTCGACAAAACGCGTGAGATGAGTGGTTTTGGCAAAATTATACGCCACCGAGGCACTCAGTGACTTGACCAGTTCACGCTCCACGCTTGCACTGAACTGTATTGTTCGCGGATTTTTAAAGTTCCTTTCAAATACGGCGACCGTCGCGAAAGACGGCTGGAAGCCTGCCGGATTAAGCACGCCGGGAAATGGAGGGCAGCCGGGCGTAACAAACGAGCAGAAACTGCCGTCGCGAAAGAGGTTGGCCGCGATCACGCCGTCTGTATTACGCGGTCCGGCTAATACCAAACCGGGAATTCGCGCAAAGTATAATCCTGCTCCAAAGCGGATCGCGGTTTTGCCGTCGTTGCCAGGCGACCATGATAGTCCAAGCCTGGGTTGAAAGGCATCGGTCATATCCGGAATTTTACCGTCGGAAGGAAATCGCGGATCGTTAATAATCGGGCCATAAAGGGTATCCTCGATCGGAGTTATGGTGTCCGGCTGGAACTGTCCTTCCCAGCGGAGGCCAAGATTGAGGGTCAAGTTTCGGCGGACCTGCCAATTGTCCTGGACATAAAAACCCGGTTCGAATTGTGCAAATTCCTGTGTTCCAGCTTCCTCGACCGACCGTCCGCCAAGTGGCACAAACTGCAGATAAAGCGAAAGTCCCGCAACGCTCACGCCGTTGATATAGTTCTGGAATCCCTGAATCGCAGCCCCGATAGTCGGGCCTCCGAAAATGTAGCGGCCACGGGCAAAACCGATAAATGTTTGCGAAGTCTTGACGCGGTTGATATCGGCACCGAATTTTATCGAGTGATTTCCGCGAATAACCGTCATGTTGTCGGTAAACTGGAATCTAGTATCGACTTCCGGTACCGGCAGAAAGAACGGCCGTCCGAAACGATATGAAAGCGTTCCGTCAAACGTCCCGATCGTCGTATCGGGCAGGTCCGGGCCGTCATAAAATCTTGGTCGTGCTTCGCGGGCATACTGAAAGCGAAACTCGTTCAAAAAATTCGCCGAAAAATTCGTGACGAGTTGGCCGATAAAGGAATTCGAATTGTCGGTTTCGCGTCCGTTCGCGCTCGTACCCCATGTCGGGACGTCGAAAGTTCCGTTTACCTGCTCGGCACGGCTGTAGTTGTGACGTAGAGTCAGAAGATTGTTTTGATTGATCTGAACGTCGACCTTGCCGAGCAAAACGTCCGCAATATTTGTGCGCTCAATTATCCCTTGTTCGCCGGGAGAGCCGAATCGTGTGGCGAAGAGGTTTACCAGAACCGGATCGATTGAATTCGGCTTACTGCTTATCCCGTCGTTGCGTTCATAGGCAAAAAAGAAAAATGCTTTATCTCGTTTTATTGGTCCGCCAAGATTGCCTCCGAACTGATAGTTTCGGAAGTCCTCAGTTGGCAGCCCCGCGTCGACGGCGTCGGGATTCTGGCTTGAGAGTGATTGATTTCTGAAAAACAGAAACGCGGCTCCCGAAAAGTCATTAGTTCCCGACTTGGTAACTACGTTTATGAAGCCGCCCGAGCTGCGGCCGAACTCTGCGGACGCTCCCACCGGAACGACAATAAATTCTTTTACCGATTCCAGGCTGATCGTAAAGGCCGGCCGCTGTCCGCCGCGCTGTTCGCCAAAAAACGGATTGTTGGCGTCGGCTCCGTCGATAGAGATATTGTTTTGAATGCCTTTTTGCCCGTTGATCGTAATCTCGTCGCCGTCCGGACCCTGAACTATCGAGACACCGGGCGTAAGCTGGGCGAACCGCGAAAAATCGCGGCGGTTGATCGGCAGGTTTTCCACCGAACGCTCGTTGATCTGTGTCGAAAGCTCGGTCCGGGAAATATCTACGCTTTCAGGATCGGCGGACACATCCACGGTCTCAGTAGCGCTGCCTAACTTGACGCCGATATTCAAAGCCAGGGTTTGTCCGATCGTAACATCCACATTTTCGAGGACCGAGGGAGCAAAACCGGACGCATTCGTAGTAACGCGATATTTGCCGAGCGGCAGCAAGGGTGCGTTGAAAAACCCATCCGTGTTCGAAATAACGGTTCTTTCGAAGCCTGTCTGGGTGTTCTTGACGATCACAGAGGCACCGCTGATGACGGCCCCATTAGGATCAGAAACGGTGCCCTGAATGGTGCCGGTCGTCGCTTGCGATTGAGCAAGGCCGATGACGGTTAAAAGCAGTAAAGTTGAAAAAGCGATAATCGAGGAGATGATCTTTCTCATAGTGGTTTCCTTGGCTGATAGTGGTGAAATAGATGAAAGCACCTTTACTTTCATTCGGTTAGGAAAGTGGTCGATCAAACCCATGGCAAAAAGGCGGGCCACCGAACGCACGTTAATTAAAAGTTAACGGATTATAGTGCCTATGTTTTCCAAAAAACAAACGCAGGCGTGTTAAATTTTCAGCCATATTCGGAGGTACTTGATCGTTCGGGCCGGCTGCGGTTTAGTCTGTGATAAACTGAGTGTTTAGGGTTTACTACCTGAACTCTGAGTTTGCTGACGGAGAATGAAACTATGCTATGGAAGATCGTTTTGGTTCTTGGGATCCTAGGTGTTTTGCTTGGGCTGGCGGTCACGGGGGTTTCGGTAGCATTGCCCATCATGACCGATGGGCGAACTAGTTGGGAGGAGGCCATGTTAGGCATCATCCCAGGTATATTGGTCCTGATCGTAGCGTTTTTAATGTTTGTGGTGGGCCTTATTTTTGTGTTGAAGAATAGAAAGAAGAGCTAGTTTTTTGTGAAGCCTTTTAGGATCAGAAACATTGAGATCAACCCGCCGCTCATCCTTTCACCGATGGCGGGAGTGACGGATTTTACTTTCCGGCGGCTTATCAAGCGGCGAGGCGGCGTGGGTTTGGTCGTTTCCGAGTTCATCTCGGTCGAAGGGTTGACGCGGCATAATCCTAAGTCGAAACGGCAGATGCGGTTTGATGAGGAGGAGCGGCCGTTTGCGGTGCAGATCTTTGGAGGGCAAGCACCGAGGATGGCGATGGGTGCCGAGATGGCCGAAGAGATCGGCGCCGACATCCTTGACGTCAACTGCGGATGTCCGGCCCCGAAGGTGGTCAAGAACGGCGGCGGCTCAGGCCTGCTGCGTGATCTGCCGCGGCTGGAAGAGATATTGAAAGAGATAAAGAAAACCATTTCGATACCGCTCACGTTGAAGGTCCGGACGGGTTATTCCGATTCGACGATCAATGTCGTCGATGTTGCCAAAATGGCAGAGCAGTGCGGCGTCGAACATATTCAGGTCCACGGACGCACCCGCGAGCAGGGTTACAAGGGCCTGGCAAACTGGGACCTGATCAAGCAGGTAAAAGAGGCGGTGAGCATTCCTGTGTCGGGTAACGGCGATATTACGACGATCGAGTATGGACTATCTCGCTGGCGAGAGGCCGGGACCGACGGCATCCTGATCGGGCGTGGTGCAATGCAGAATCCGTGGATATTTCGCCAGATCCAGGACGCTCTTGAAGGCCGCGAACCTTATCAGCCAGATCTTAAAGAGAAAAAAGATGTGCTGCTTGAGTTTTTCTCGATGTGCCGCGAGGAAATGCCGGAGATCGTTGCGCTCGGCAAAATGAAGCAATTGGCGGGACAGTTTACGAAAGGCCTTGCCGGCGGTGCGTTATTTCGGCAAACGCTTTATCATTCGCATTCGGCCGATGAGATCCTCGACAATATAACCACGTATTTCGAGAACCTCTTTGCTGGCAACCGTTACGGCGACGGGATAATCGAAGCAGATGTTACTGAGATAGATTCCTGCGACGCTTTTCTGGGCGTCGATCCTGCAAAAGACAATTCGGGTGCTGCGGCCACGGCTAGTTGAGGCCGCCTCCCACTACGAAGAAATCAAGGAGTTCCTTATGAAGAATATTATTGCCGGCCTTTCACTGCTGGTCGCGTTCGTCTCATTCGCAGTGCCATCGGCACTTGCTCAGAAGCTAAAACCTGAAGAGATCCTTGCAAAACATCTCGAGTCCATCGGCACTGCTGAAGCAAGAGCGGCCGTCAAGAACCGCATGACGATGGGGACGGTCCTCGTCAAGTTCATCTCGCAGAAGAATCAGACGACCGAGGGACGTGTTGTCATGGCCTCGACGGATGCCAAGAACTTTTTCGGAATGACGCTGAACGCGTCGGACTACGCGGGTGAAAAGTTCGTTTATGATGGCAAGCGATCTGGGATCGGCTTTGCCAATAACGGTATCCGCTCGGTCCTTGGCAACTTCGTTCAGTCGAATAACTGGATAGTTGAAGAGAGCGTGTTGGGCGGGAGCCTTGCAAATACATGGGCTTTATTAGGTACCGGCAAAGGCAAACTTTCGTCCGACGGCCTGAAAAAGATCGACGGGAAAGAGGTTTATGCGGTCGGCTATTCAAAGAAGGGCGGCGGCGACATCGACGTGAAAATGTACTTCGACAAGGAAACATTTCGACACGTCCGGACGGAATACAAACGCACGTCGTCGGCCGGGATCGGAACCAATCCCAACCAGTCCAGCGGTTTTACGGAAACACGGCACAAGGTCGTTGAAGATTTCTCGAACTACAAGGACGAAAAAGGCCTGATGCTGCCACACACTTATAAGCTGCTTTATTCGGTAAGCGGGCAGAACGGGACGACCGAGATCGAATGGAACTTTGAGTTGAGTGAATTCACGTTCAACCAAAACCTGGATGAAGCGACCTTTTCGGTTGGTGAATAGATGAGACTTCGCAACCACCTACTGACTGTCTGTTTTATTTTATTGGCCGGGCCGGGACTTATGTGTTTCGGCCAGGCTAAGCCGCCTGCCGTAAATGCCGCGGCCAATTCCGCAAACGAGTTCAAGGCCTCGCCGGCTTATTCTGAGCTGAGGCTGCGACAGGCGGAGCTGGAATCGGAGCTCGAGGCCTTTTTGATAGAGTACACGGATGAGTATCCGAAGGTGAAAGAGATCAAGATCTCGATCGGCCTCTTGAAGAAGGAGTCCGACCGGCTGCAGGCGGCGGGAGCACGCGGAACTCAGCGGTTGACGCCTGCGGTCGGTAAATTGATGGTTCGAAAGGTCGAACTTGAGACCGAGTTGGTGCGATTGCTCGAGAATCTTCAGCCGGCACATCCGGACGCGAAAAGGGCGAAGCGAAAGGTCGATATCTACGAGGCGGCGATCAAAGATATTTTAGGGCAATAATTCTGGTTCGCCGCTGGATTCGGTGGAGATCAGCCTGAATATCTCCGGTGCTTCGGCCTTGGAAAGTTGCTTTTTTGCTGGTAGCTCAAGCACTTCTACGGTCGTGATCGTGTCACGGCGCTTTATCCCGATCCGGTCTCCGGCTTTTACTTCCTTTGATGATTTTGCCGAAGCACCGTTAACGGTTATTCGCCCCTTATCACAAAATTCCTGAGCACGGGTTCGCCGCGGGATAAGGCGGCTGAGCTTTAGGAAAACATCAAGCCTCATAAGAATTCCTTTAGAAACTAAAAACGGCCCTTCAAAAGAGCCGTTTTTCAATTAGCGGAACCGAACATTTACTTCATCGGTGTCTTTGCTTTTGCCTCTTCGACCTTGTTCGGGGTTTTCTCTTTTCGCTCTTCTGCGAAAAGGATCGGCGAAACGATCGGGCGGTAAGTCTCGCCGATCTTGATGTACGATTCCTGACGAAGCGTCGCCATAAAATCCTTGGTCGCCGTAGGAGCCTTTTCTGCCAGGATCGCCATTCTTACGGCACTTTCGTCGAAAAATGACTCGCTGCTAGCCTGCGTTCGCTCATCAACTCGGATGATGTTCACGCCCACCTCATCGATCTCAATGGGGTCGGAATAACCGCCGGCTTTGACGTCCTTGAGCGGTTTCGCGAAACGCTCGTCTAGTTCCTTCAAGCTCATCGTGTCGACCTTGCCCTTGGTCTTTGCGGCGTCGGGTCGATCTGAATTTTCGGCTACGATCTTGGCAAAATCAGCACCACCACGAAGTTGCGCGACCAACTGTTTCGCCTTTTCGCGGACGGCGTTTTCATCGCGCCCGGCAAAACTAAGAAATACCTCGCTGATCGAGATCGTCTCTGGCTTGGTGAACTTGGCCTTATTCTTCTCGTAATAATCACGGAGCTGTTTGCCGTTTGCTTCCCAGTAAACCTTCTGCTGGACCTCACGCTGGATGACCAGGTCGCGAACCGCCTGTTTCCGCCATAATTCACGAATTTCAGCCGGATCGGCACCTTGTTCTTCCATAGCCTTGTAAAGCTGGTCGAGGCTCTTAAGGTTGTATTGCTTCATTATCTGCACGAAGCGTTCGTTGATCGTCGCGTCCACCTGCGAATCAAGGTTCAATTCCTTGGCTTTCTGTACAAGTAGTTCTTCGTTGATGAGATTGGCAATTAGCTCGCCTTTTTTCTCTTCGACCATTCGTTGGGCTTCTTCCGGCGTTTTTCCGGCTTTGACCTGCTCATCAACGATGCTCTTGGACTCCCGCTTGATACGTGAAAGGGTGATCACGCCCTCGTTGACCTGGGCTATTACTTCGTCGACCACTCGCTCCTGCGTTTCCTGGGCCGAAACAGCCACACCGGCCGATGCGACGACGGCAAACAACAAGAAAATTGAATAAATGTATTTCATTAAATGCTCCTTCTGGACGCTTCGCGCTTTTGTTGGACAAGACCTTTGATGCAATTAAGCGGCGATGCGTTTCTTCCAGAGCGATATTCTGCGCGAACTGGAAGCGGGCTTGATTAGAACTATTTAAATAATAGCAGGTTTCCCGCACAAAAACGCCTACCGGAAATGAAGAAAAAGTGTCCTCAGTGCAAACTGGTCAACTATCAGACCGCCTTTGAATGCGTCCGATGCGGCGGAGCTTTGACGTATATGTCGCCCAGCGGCGGTTCGCAGAAGCCGTTCTGGCAGACGTTGTTACGCCGTGGAACTGTCCTGATCATGGTCTGTCTGGCGGCCATCGCCGGTTTCTACGTCTCGCTCGTATACTCCTCCAGATCAATGACTTACGAGCAGGCATCGACGATCACGGCATCGATCGACGTTCTGGAAAAGCAGGGGTTTTCCCGCGAGGCGTTTCTCTTGCGGCGTCTGGCTACGTTTCGTTCAACCGACCACTGGCTCAACTCTTCAGTGGTGAAGGAGAACGCCTTTGCTGCCACAAATTTCCCGTTCGGAATAATTACTGTTTACGCCGATTTTTTCACCTATCCCATCGATGATGTGGAACGTGCCGCGATCATGCTTCATGAGGCCAAGCATCTTGAGGGAGCTGATGAGAAGGAAGCCTACGAATTTGTCTGGCGTAATCGAGAGAAACTGGGTTGGACCAATGATAAATACGGGACGTCGGTAGTATTTGTCGAGATCCGTAAACAGACCCGCGACGTTTCTCCCATCCTGTTCGTTTGCGACATTAATCCGTTCAGCGACTGTACGGAGACCAGAAAACCCTTCAATTAACTCCTGATACTTTCCAAAAGCCGTCTGACCGACGCGATCTGATCGTGATCATCGGTAGTGATTCGAAGAATTCCGTTTGGCGAGAACGCGGCTGACGGGTTCTCGGAGAGGTATTCCATCAATTTCTCGGGCAGGACCTTGGCTGTCTCAGAGAGTTTGATCGCATACCCGTCCTTGGAACGGTCGATCGAGACGATGTGCATTTCGTCCGCCAATTTCCTTAGCTTTCCGTACTCGAACAGATTCTCAACCGAACGCGGTATTTTTCCGTAGCGGTCTCCGATCTCAGTATGGATCTGCATGAGGCCTTCTTCGGTTTCCGCCGACGAGATGCGCTTATAGGTTCGCAGTCTCTGGCTTGCTTCGGCGATGTATTCCTTAGGGATTGATACATCGATGCCCAGGTTTATAGAAACGCTGGTCTCGTCGGCGATGTCGTCGCCGCGAAGTTCAGCGATGGTGCGTTCGAGCATCTTGGTGTAAAGGTCGAAGCCGAGAGCGTCGAGATGGCCGGACTGCTGGCCGCCCAATATATTCCCGGCTCCGCGGAGTTCGAGGTCGAGGGCCGCAAGTCTGAAGCCGGCCCCGAGATCCGAGAATTCGCGGATCGCCGATAACCGCCGACGGGCGATCGGCGTCAGTTCGAGTTCGCTGGCGATCAAGAGATATGCGTAGGCTCTCCGATTCGAACGCCCAACGCGTCCGCGAAGCTGATACAGCTGCGAAAGGCCGTAATTGTCTGCACGATTTATGATTATCGTATTTGCTCGCGGGATATCGATGCCGTTCTCGATGATCGTCGTTGCGACGAGAACGTCATATTTGTAATCAATGAAATCGAGCATCACCTGCTCCATCTCTTTTTCGTTCATCTGGCCGTGGCCGATGGCGATGCGGGCTGATGGCACGATCTTTTGGATGAGTGCGGCGATGGCCTCGATGGACTCGACGCGGTTGTGAATGAAAAATATCTGTCCGTTGCGTGAAAGCTCAAGCTCGATGGCCGAGCGGATAACGCCCTCCGAAAACTGCACAACCTGAGTATTGATGGCGAGGCGGTCCCGCGGCGGCGTTTCGATCACCGACATATCGCGCATACCAAGCAGCGACATATTCAACGTTCGCGGGATCGGCGTCGCCGACAGAGTCAACACGTCGACCTTTTTCTTGAGTTGCTTCAACTTCTCTTTGTGCCCGACGCCGAAACGCTGCTCTTCATCAACAACAACAAGCCCGAGCTTCGGCATCTTTACATCGTTGGAGAGAAGGCGGTGTGTGCCGATCAAAACATCGACCTCTCCTTTTCCGGCGGCCTCGGCAACGGTCTTTTGCTCCTTGGTCGAGCGGAAACGCGAAAGCAGATCGACCTTGACCGGGAACGCCGCGAAGCGCTTTTTGAAGGTTTCGTAGTGCTGATAGGCTAGGACGGTCGTCGGCGTTAGAATTGCGGCTTGCTTGCCGTCCATTACCGCCTTAAAGGCGGCTCGCATCGCCACCTCGGTTTTGCCGTAACCAACGTCGCCGATGATCAGGCGATCCATCGGGATGGGCGTTTCCATATCTTCCTTCACCTCATCGATGGCGGATGCCTGATCTTTGGTCAGGTCGTAGGGAAATGCGTCTTCAAACTCGTGCTGCCAAGGTGCGTCGGGCGGGAAGGCGTGTCCGCGGACAAGTTTGCGTTCGGCGTAGAGCTTGAGAAGCTCGTCCGCCATGTCGCGCATTGCACGTTTGGCCTTAGCTTTTGTCTTCTGCCAACCGATGCCGCCGAGACGGTCGAGCGACGGCGATGTTGCCTCACCCGACGAGTATCTCGAGACAAGGTCCATGCGTTCGACCGGAACAAAAAGCTTTGTGTTATCGGCGTAGATGAGCAGCATGAACTCGCGGTCCATACCCTGTGACGAGATGGTTTGCAGGCCCTCGAAGCGGCTGATGCCGTGATCGACGTGAACGACATAATCGCCGGCTTTCAGGTCGCGAAAATCTGAGATGAACGCACCGAGTTTCGACTTCTGCGACCGGGTTTTCGGTTTCGGGCCGGAGTCGCCGGAGAGAGAGGTGGTTTTGCCGAAAATATCGCGCTCGGTGAAGATCGTGAGTCTTGCGGCCGGCAGTTCGAAGCCGCTGGAAAGCGAGCCGATCCTGATAGATTCCACAGGAAGGAAAACGTCATAGTCGCGTAGCATTTCCGCGAGACGCTCGGCCATTCCGGGAGTTTGAACAACGATGGACGCGGCCGGATCGAACTCGCGAGTGAACGCCAGGACATCACCGTGAAAGTTGCGGGTCGAACGCGAGAGCATTTCTATTTCGACAGCGTTGGACGCAGAGGTGAAAAGGAATAACGGCCGGTTATCCGAGCTAACTTCTGTTTCGGACGCCAAATTGAACTGCTCATCCGTGGTCGCGGCGGTTCGTCCGAGACCGCGAAGCTCGATCATCGGCCTTGTTTCTAGGGCATTTCGCAGCTTCTCAGGCTCGATAAACAGTTCGTGGGGTGCAAGGCCGATGTCATCGGCTTCGGTTACGGCAGCGAAGCTTTTGTCGAGGTGCGCGTAGAGCAGCGTAAGTGTTTGTTCGACCGCGACGGGTTCGTCGATAACGAGAATGTGGTCCTTGAGATAATCGAAAATCGTCGCCGTCAACGGGCGGACGAGCGGCAGATGGAATTCCCAGCCTGAGAACGTCTCTCCTTCGGACGCAAAGTCTGTTCGGTCCTTGAGGTTGCGGCGAAAGCGGCCGTCGGCGAACCGTTCGGCGGCGAAGAATGCCCAATCTTTCAAGTCCGCCTCGTTCACTGCGAACTCGCGCATCGGTGCTATCTGAACAGTCTTTAGCTGTTCGATCGAAAGCTGCGTCTCGGGGTCGAAGACGCGTATGGAATCTACTGTGTCGCCGAAAAATTCGATCCGCACTGGAGCATCCGCGTCTGGAGACCAAACGTCGATGATGCCGCCGCGAAGCGAGAACTGTCCGGGGCCGAAGATAGGCTCTTCGCGGACATATCCGACGGATACAAGTCGGCTGGTGAGATCCTCAGGCGGAAAGTCCTCGTCACGAACAAGTTCGCAGCCAAGATCTCTTATTTCATTTACAGGTACTGTTCGCTGGATCAGAGAACGTGCGGATAGAACAGCCACGTCGCCGGCATCGTTTGCCATTTGCCATAGCGAGAGTGCCCGGCGCTCCTGCGTTTCGGCATGCGGGGAAACTCCCGAATAAGGATCGGCTTCGAATGAGGGTATCGTGACCACGGACGCTGATGTCGAAAGTTCCGGCGACGCGAGCCAGAACTCTAGGTCCGCAGCCCACGTTTCCATTTCGCCATTCGATTCCGCGACGACCGCGAACCGCTTTCCGGTCTCTGCCCGAAGTCTCGCGACCGCGTAAGCCTTGGCCGACGTTGAGGTAAGCCCGCTAAGCGTAACAATGCGTTGACCGC
>JANNNS010000083.1:0-9709 GCA_031398645.1 Acidobacteriota bacterium | reverse complement strand
CCGGTCAAGATCGACGACCTACTAATCTACGACAAAAGCGGCAAGTATATGGGCGGGATCAAGTTTGCGAACGGCACCAACTCGCTTCGCACCGGCGGCGGAAGTTTTCCGGGAACGCGGGCAAAATCGGCCGCGCTTGTGCGGGAACAATTCATCAAAGCCCAGGAATATCGTGACAAGATCACAAAGGCCGGGAATGATAAAACGAAACTGCCGGCTCGCGATCTCGCGATGGAAGCCCTGGTCGAAGTGCTCGAACGTAAACGCACAGTTCACTTTCACACACACCGGCACGATGACATCATGACCGCGCTCCGCTTGGCGAAGGAGTTCGGTTTCAAGATCGTTCTTCAGCACGTATCCGAAGCATGGAAGGTCGCCGACGAGATCGCGAAGGCCAAGGCTCCGGCATCGATAATCATGATCGATGCCCCGGGCGGAAAGCTCGAGACAGTTGATGTGGATTTCAAAAATGGCGTAGCTCTAGAGAAAGCGGGTGCGTTGACCGGTTTTCATACCGATGACGGGATCACCGATTCACGCTGGTTCCTGCGTTCCGCCGGGCTCGCTGTGCGTGCCGGAATGAGCCGTGACAAAGCCCTTTACGGAATGACAATGGCGAACGCGATAATGCTCGACCTGCAGGATCGAATAGGTTCACTCGAAGCGGGCAAAGATGCTGATTTTATCGTCCTGTCGGGTGATCCGCTCAGCGTTTACACTCACGTTGACCAAACTTGGATCGAGGGCAAGCGGGTCTTCGACCGGTCGAATTCGGCCGACCGCGTTTTCGCCACCGGCGGGAAAGGAGCGGTTGATGACGGCGACACTCATTCCGACATACATTGCTTTGACGGCGATCTCGGAGGTGGAAACTAATGAAAATCCAACTAGGAAAAACAATGGCCTTCCGTTTCGCTTCTCTAATGTCTGTGTGTGCTCTGTGGCTAATATTCGGGACTGTTGCCAGCGCCCAGATCGCAGTCAAGGGCGAAACCGTCTGGACAATGGCCGGAGATCCGATCACGAACGGTGTTGTTCTGATCAAGGACGGAAAGATCGAGGCGGTCGGGCCTGCCGCGTCCGTCAGCATTCCGGCTAATTACCGAGTGCTTTCAGCCAAAGTGGTCACGCCGGGATTGATCGACGCTCACACCGTGATCGGATTGAATGGCTACCTCAACCAACCGCACGACCAGATGGCGCTCGATGGCGGAGCCTCCTTCCAACCTGAACTGCGTGCGACAGATGCTTATAATGCACAGGAATTATTGGTCGAGGTCGTACGTCAGTACGGTATTACGACGATCCACACTGGTCACCAACCGGGAGCTCTTGCTTCAGGCCAGACGATGATCGCAAAGACATGGGGAAAGAATGTTGACGAAGCGACGATCGTACCGACCGCAATGATCGCCGTGACGCTTGGCCCAGGTGCTAATGCACAGGGACGCTCTCCCGGAACACGGGCTAAACAGGCTTCAATGCTGCGTGCCGAACTGATCAAGGCCCAGGAGAATCTGGCCAAAACGGAACAGCCGAAGGACCTTAAGTCGCAGATAATGGCACGCGTGATCAAGCGAGAAATACCGCTGTTGGTTACCGCCGAGGCGGCTCAGGACATCTCGACCGCGATTAGAATTGCAAAGGAATTCAATATCAAGATCGTTCTGGATGGCGTCGCGGATGGCCATTTGATCACCAACGAGATCAAGGCTTCCGGCTTCCCCGTGATCGTTCACGCCACAATGGCCCGGCCGGGTGGCGATCGTTCGAATGTATCAGTGGAGAATGCGTCAAAGCTGCGTGCCGTCGGAATTCCCGTTGCACTTCAGAGCGGGTATGAGGGTTATGTCCCGAAGACACGTATCGTCCTTTTCGAAGCCGCGATGGCGGCGGCGAACGGCCTTTCACATCGTGATGCGTTGGCGACCATCACGATTGATGCTGCGAAGATCCTTGGGATCGACGCTAGAGTTGGATCGATCGCCATCGGAAAGGATGCCGACATCGCAATGTATGACGGCGATCCGTTCGAATTCACGAGTCACTGTACCGGCACCATCATAAATGGAAAACTGGTCAGCGAAGTTATCAAATAGCTAATCGATCATCGACGAGTAAAGCAAAGCTCGAAGCTTGCCGTAGTCGTCTATCGAACCAGCCGGTAAAAGCTGTGTGAAATAGACGACTACCATTTGCTCCTTTGGGTCGACCCAGTAGTTCGTGTGGTAAGCTCCGCCCCAACCGTATTCCCCAACCGAGGACGGCGCTCCGTATGTTCCCAGGTCCTTCACGACCGAGAAGCCCAATCCAAATCCATGGCCGTCACGAAACGGTAGCCCCTTCAGGTGATCGACCGTCATTAGATCAACCGATTTTCGACCCAGGATACGCTTACCGTCCAGCTGGCCTCCGTTGAGCATCATCTGCAGAAATCTGGCGTAGTCATTCGCTGTTGACAGCAAACCGGCTCCGCCCGAAAAGCTCTTCCGCGGGCCGTTAACATAATGGCCCTGACTTTGGATCGTACCCGCATCCGGTGCTCGCTCTATCTTGCCGTCCTTTGCTGAATAGACCACAGCCAGCCGTTCTGCTTTTGCGGGCGGCAAATAAAAGCTAGTGTCCTTCATACCGAGCGGGTCCAGGATACGGGTCTGCAAGAACTGGTCGAACGGCTGTCCGCTCGCCTTCTCGATCACAACTCCGAGGATGTCAGTCGAATATCCGTAGATATACCGCTCGCCGGGATGTGCATCCATCGGCAGCTCTGTCATCCGGCTAATTGTTGCGGCGATCGGTTCATCCCGATCGGAAAAATAGAATCCCGTGATCTTCGCAGCATCCCATTTGTCCTTTGCCGGACCGCCGCCGTAACTGATTCCGGCCGTGTGGGTCAGCAGGTCGCGGATCGTGATCTGCCGCTTTGCCTTAACGACATCATAGCCGCCGCCTTCCTTCGGTACCGCGACGGTCGAGTTCGCAAAGCCGGGAATAAACTTACTCACCGGATCAGAGATCAGGAGCTTTCCTTCTTCCTGCAGGATCATTATGCCGACGCTTGTTAGAGCCTTGCTCTGTGACGCGATCCGAAAGATCGAGTCCGCCTTCATCTGGGAGTTTCCTTCCCTGTCACGCTGGCCAAACGTATGCAGGTACGCTACCTTGCCGCGCCGCAGGACCATTGCCACGCCACCCGCAAGCTGGCCATTTTTTGCATAAGTGTCCAGCGTTGCAGAAAGTACCGCCAATCGCTGAGACGACATTCCGACATCTTCGGGTTTCGCTCTGGGCAAGTCCTGGGCGATAGCACCCAGTGTGATCAAATGGAGCAGCAGAAAAAGCACTATGGCTCGGCGTGGAGAAGGATTCATTTTCATAATAGTGGTTGAGATCGCTGGCAAGGATTATAGGTCGGATGAGGCCAGGACTTCAATTGGGTCTTGGGGAAGCCTAAATTGCCTTGATCTCCCTCACGGCCCCGGCTTAATTTGCCGTGTGTCGCGATTCGGCGGCCGTTGTGCTAATCTTTCCTCGCTCAACTCCATTCAAACTCATTTTCGAATTCGCGACATATGAAGACACTGATCCTTGCATCTGTACTGCTCCTCTTTCCTTTTTCCGTAATTGCTCAACCACCAAATCGGCCGGCCGAGGGACAGCCTGCTCAGGCGGTTGCAGCACGTCCGCTGGCAACCTCTGAAGAACCGCCGGTAGTGACCAAACGGTCGATCCGCGTGGGTTCACGCACGTTGAACTACACCGTGACAACCGGCTTTATGCCCATCAAAAATTCGGTTTCGGGAGAAACTGAAGCTCGCATTTTCTTTATGGCATACACGCTGGATAATCCTCCGGCTGGCAGGCCCTTGATGTTCTCGTTCAACGGCGGACCCGGCTCTGCCTCCGTCTGGCTCCATCTCGGAACGCTCGGGCCGCGGCGTGTCAAAATGCTCGATGATGGTCTGATGCCGCCGCCGCCGTATGAATTGGTCGACAACGACCAGACGTGGCTCACGGAAACAGACATGGTCTTTATCGATCCCGTCGGCACCGGGTATTCGCGTGCAGTTCGGTCCGACCTGGCGAGCAAATTCTTTGGCGTCAACGGCGATATCGAATCGGTCGGTGAGTTTATTCGAATGTATCTTGGCCGAAACGAACGCTGGTCGTCGCCCCTTTTCCTTGTCGGCGAAAGCTATGGAACGACGCGTGCCGCGGGCCTGTCAAATCACTTGTTCGAACGGGGCATCGGTCTGAATGGTATATTGCTCGTCTCGGCGGTCTTGAACTTCCAGACCATTCGGTTTGCTGATAACAACGATCTTCCGCTCGTCTTGATCCTGCCTTCGTACGCTGCTACCGCGTGGTATCACAAAAAACTCTCGCCGCAAATGCAGGCAAAGTCGGTCGAGCAGATCGCGCAGGAAGCGAGACAGTTTGCGGCAAATGAATACACGCCGGCCATGATGCGTATCGATAGCCTTTCCGCGGCGGAACGTTCGGCCCTAGCGGCAAAATTCAGCTCGTTGACGGGCCTCAGTCCGTCCTTCATCGAGCAGAACAATTTCCGCATCGAGTTGGGCGAATTCAATAAAGAACTGCTCAGAAGCGAACGCCGAACGACGGGCAGGCTCGACAGCCGTTTCAAGGGCATCGACCGTGACGCTGCCGGCGACGGCCCGGACATGGACCCGAGTATGTCCGCCATCAGAACGCCATATACCGCTGCGTTCAACTCATACGTTCGCGGAGAACTCGGCTTCAAGTCTGACGTCGAATATTACATCCTCGGCGGTGGCGTAACTTCGCCGTGGAACTGGAACACGAACAATGCTTACGCCGACACAAGCATTCCGCTAAAGAATGCGATGGCAAAAAACCCGTATATGAAGGTATTTGTTGCACAAGGTTATTACGACATGGCGACACCTTTCTACGCCGCTGAATACACCGTATCAGCATTGAATCTTGACCCGCAGCTTCGCAGAAATGTTTCGTTTGCCTACTACGAAGCGGGACACATGATGTACATCGAGAAAAATTCGCTAAAGAAGCTGAAGGATGACGCGACGGCGTTCATCCAATCGTCAATGCGGCGTTAGAACGAGACTCTAACTGATTTCGGCAGGTCGACCCTTAGGACCGATTCCTGTTCGAATCTTTTCAAGTAAGCCGCACGGATCTCTTCGATCTTTGTGCGGCTTTCCTTTCTCTTACTGCGTGGGTAAAGGAAGATCAGTACTTCACTCGGTTCCGATATTATTCGCCCGGTTTTCGTTCGATATTGTCCGACCGCTTTCAATTCCGTGAAGCCATCCGGAAATCGTGGCGTTACTATTTCTGACAGAAACTTCTTCCAGCTTTCATCTGACACCAAGGTTCCATCCGAGTTGGATCTGCCAAAGTAGAGTTCGGTTCGATAGAACGCGGCTGTCTTTGGTTCCGGCGAAACCCGAGCGGGCATCGCGGTTGCCGATTGGGCAGGCGCACTAGCAGCGGATCCGAGAAGGATTAGGAAGAACAAGGTGGCAGCAAGAGATTTGTTAAGACGATTCACGATCGTTAGTGATGCTTCGACTTTCCCGCCAAAAGGTCGATGGCGTGCTGAAGGGCTGGCCGTACTACTTCAAAACATTCGGTCACGCCCTTCGGCGAACCCGGCAGATTTATTATTAGCGTGTTCCCGCGGCTTCCGCAAACAGCCCTTGAGAGCATAGAAAGCGGTGTCTTGACGGACGTTTCGCGGCGCATCGCTTCGGCAAGCCCGGGAGCTTCCCGCTCGATGACCGCGAGCGTTGCCTCCGGCGTATTGTCACGCGGAGAAAAGCCAGTGCCACCCGTCGTCATTATCAGGTTCACTTCATCGCGGTCTGAAAGTTCGGTCAGGGTCGCTGTGATCTCGTTGCCATCGTCCGATACGATCACCTTCTCATGAACTTCCGCTCCTATGCCGACTAGCAGCCCGACCAGCTCAGCGCCCGATACGTCGTCACCTTCGTTCCGTGTGTCGCTTATGCTCACAACTACTGCCTTTATCGGCGTTCTTGGCATTTTTTTTTCAACTGACCGTCGACTCGATCTTCTCCACGTCCCGCATCCGCTTACTATAAACCACGCTCAGCAAAACACCGAAAACGACCAGCAGCATACCCGCAAATGTTTCGGTCGATTGAACCTCGCCAAACCAAAGTGAGCCGATGAGGAGCGCATAGATCAATCCCGAATAATTCACGATCGCCACGCCCGCGACGGCTTCCTTCTGTAGGGCACTCGTCAAGAATATTTGCCCGAGCTGTGAGAAAACGCCGATCAGGAAAAGATAGAACCAGTCCCACCCGGTCGGCATCCTCCATGCAAAGAATAAGCTGACAAAACCCGCGACCGCACCGAACAATTGAAAGTGCAGTACGATCGTCAACGGATGCTCCTTACCGCGCATACTCCGGACAAGGTTATATGCAACGCCCGAGCAAAAGGCCGAGATGATGCCGATCGTGAGATAGAACACCGAGATCCGCGGGTCGAACTGCTCGATCAGCAGCACGCCGCCGAACGCAATTGCATAGAAAAGCCACTGCATCGACCGCACCTTTTCACTGAGCAAAAAGATCGCGATCACGCTCGTAAAAATCGGCGAAAGATATTGGATCGTCATCGCCGACGCCAGCGGGATATTCTGCAGCGTCGTAAAGAAGAGAAAGAGAGCTGTCGTACCAAACAGACCCCGCAGGAACAGCATCGTGCGGTTCGAGCCTTTCCAATCAGCCTTGGCCCGATGAAGCCCGATGAAGCAAAACACCGTGGCGATCGCACAGCGAAAGAACACGACTTCCATCGCTGGAATATGCGCGATCTTTTTAACGAAAATATTGGCGAGTGCGAACGCGAGCGTCGAAAGGAACATTGCCCGCACACCAGCCGTCAGGAATGAGTTGTCGTTGTTCAAGCCGAGGTATGAGATCGTCTAGATGTACCGGAGCAGCCGCAGTCGTCCTGACAACCAGCTTTCTTAGTGAACAGGCCGGATCGTTTGTAGATCATCTGCCCGACATAAGCTAGTGCCGCTGCCACGATCGCCCCTGCAATTATTTCCTGAACGCCCATAGGATCAGCTGAAGCCTAGCAGTCTCCCGCCTTGATACGTGACCAGAGCTGCTACATAAGCAAGCACCGTCATATAAGCTACCATAAAGATCGGCCATCGCCATGAATTTGTCTCGCGCCGGACGATCGCGACCGTCGACATACACTGCATCGCAAGTACGAAGAAGACCATCAGGCTTAGTGCAGTGAGCGGCGTCCAAACAAGGCTGCCGTCCGGCCTCTTTGCAGTTCGAACGGCACTGATCAAGGTCTCGGATTCTTCGTTCTCATCCTTTCCGACGTTATAGATGATGCTCAACGTCGAGACCAAAACTTCTCTCGCGGCAAAACTCGCGATCAGCGCGACGCCGATCTTCCAGTCGTAACCCAGAGGCCTGATCACCGGTTCGATCGCATGCCCCAGAATTCCCGCGTAGCTATTCTGAAGCTGCTTGCTTTCCGGCGCCAAGTCGGCCTGGACAACTTCGGCCGACGCTGGCTCACCGGCAACAGGAACATCAGCGTCCTGGCGCGGAAAGTACATCAACGCCCAGAGCACGATCGAGATCGCAAGGATCACAGTGCCGGCACGCTTTACGAAAAGCCATGCCCTCGTCATCATGTTCTGAAAGATCGTCCGTACGTTCGGCAGCCGGTATGGCGGAAGTTCCATGATGAACGGAGCCGGCTCCGCCTTCAGGATCGTCCGTTTCAGAACGAACGCCACAACGATCGCCGCGACAATTCCAAGCAGATACATCGCCAGCATCAAGACCGCCGCCAGCGAGATAAATCCGAACACCGTCTGCCCCGCAAAAAACGCGCCGATCATAAGCGTATAGACCGGAAGCCTTGCCGAACAGCTCATCAGCGGTGCGATCATGATCGTCGCAAACCTGTCACGCGAATTCTCGATAGTCCGCGTCGCCATTATTCCCGGAATAGCACACGCAAAGCTGCTCATGAGCGGCAGAAAGGCCTTCCCATGCAGTCCAACCCGGCTCATCAGCTTGTCCAGCATGAAAGCCGCCCGTGCCATGTAACCGGTGTCTTCGAGAATAGAGATGAACAGAAACAGGAGCAAGATCTGAGGTAAAAATATCAGGATGCCACCAACGCCGGCGATCATCCCGTCAACGATCAGATCCGACAAAATGCCCTCGGGAAGCCGTGTCCGTGCAAAGTCGCCGAGCGAACCAAACCCGAGTTCGAGCAGGTCCATCGGCATCGAAGCCCACGTGAAGATCGTTTGAAACACCACTAACAGAACCGCCAGAAGGACGACCAATCCAAAGAACCGGTGAGTCAGGACCTTGTCGATTTTCTCAGAGAAACGATGAGCGTCGCGGTCGCCGTGGCGGACCGATTCCTGCACCACCCTGGAAATGAACGAATATCTGGCAAAGATCCGCGAATTCTCGCTCTCGATACCTTCGGCATTCTTAAGGTCGGGAAATTGCGGTTGTTTCCCCGCAACTGAAATCACTGCCTCCGCCAACTCATCCGCACCCCTCCCTTCAGACGCATTTACGGCAACGACCGGTACGCCGAGCAGCCTGGCCATTTTATCTAAATAGATCTCATGCTTTCGCTTTTCGAAAACGTCCATCATCGTCAGTGCAACGACTACCGGCAGATCAAAATCGAATAGCTGCGTGACCAGGTACAGATTTCGTTCGAGGTTTGTCGAGTCCACTACCGCGACGATCACGTCCGGCCGCGGCGTCCCCTCCACCTTGCCCTTGATCACATCACGGGCGATAGATTCGTCTATAGAAGTCGTCTCCAGACTGTAAAGTCCGGGAAGATCGATAACGTCGATCGGCCGATCGCCCGCGGCCCACTGTCCGGCGCGCGATTCGACCGTCACTCCGGGATAATTTGCTACTTTTTGCTTTAGGCCGGTAAGAAAGTTGAAGAGGGTCGTCTTCCCCGCGTTCGGGTTACCGGCGAGGGCGATAGTAAGAGTTGAGTTTGACGTATCGGTCATCGAGTGTATCTGCTCTGTCGTCGCGATCTTTAGGCAAATACCTCAACAAGCTCGGCCTCGTTCTTGCGCATGGCAAGGCTGTAGCCTAACAATCTAACCTCAAAAGGATCACCAAAAGGCGCGGTTTTGACCACGCGGATCGTCACGCCTGGTACTACGCCCATTTCCTGCAACCTCCGGCTTATCGGCCCGCTTCCGGTGACGGCTGCGACCGTCGCTTCAGAGCCAGGCGGAAGCGAGGAAAGCATAACTTTTCTGGCTTGATCGGGTGAACGATCATTCGCATTCTCGGTCATCATAAGACACAAGAATATTAAGCTAATTGAAATCAGATTTCAATTTCAAATATGCTGATTTTTCGATGTTCTAGCGAGGTTGAACTAATTTTTCCGATATCAGGTCGGCTTGATATCTGCCGACCGAGAATCTTATCGGAACACGGCGTTCGTCGTTCGAAAGCCAGATCTTGATGTTCTGGGCATCGAGAAGTGCGTTCCCGGTGGTAATGCTGACCAGCTGAGCTGAGATCTTCTCTCCCCGCGAGGTCACAACCTCCGCGGTCGATGGCCTCAGGGTAAAGATATAGGGACGATTCTCCCAGAACACGGCGACGCGTGTGTCATTTATCGGATT
>JANNNS010000121.1:0-57845 GCA_031398645.1 Acidobacteriota bacterium | reverse complement strand
GCCAGTGTTCCGCACATCAACGGTGACCCGCAGTTTTTCATTGGGCAATATCTCCAGCTTATCGAGCTTTAGGTTCTCGATCGCAAACTTTGTATAGCTCAGTCCAAAGCCGAACGGATACAAGGGCGTATTGTCGATATCAAGATATTTCGACGTATATTTCTCGCTCGCCTTGAAGGGCCGGCCGGTGTTCTTCTGGTTGTAATAGATAGGGATTTGGCCTACCGAACGCGGAAATGTCACCGGCAGCTTTCCGCCCGGATTTGCATCGCCGAAGAGTGTGTCAACGATAGCCGGGCCGGCCATTGTGCCCGGGAACCATACTTCAAGTATCGCCGGTGAATTTTCTGCGACCCAGTTTATCGTCAGCGGACGGCCGTTGATCAAGACGACCGCGTACGGTTTACCCGCCGCATGCACGGCTTTTACAAGTTCGAGCTGGCGCCCGGGAAGATCGATGTTGCTTCGCGACGACGCCTCGCCGCTCATGGCGGAAGACTCGCCGATAACCAGAATAGTGAAATCCGAATCCTTCGCCGCATCGGCCGCCTTCTTGAATCCGGCATCTGTTTCGCACTTCGGATCGCAGGCCGCTTCATAACGGATCCGCATCTGCGGGAATTTGTCTTTCAACGCCTGCAAAACGGTGATCGGGTCCTCGGGCTGGCCATCGCCTGCCCAATTGCTGTTCATCTCGGCCTTGTTATCGGCAAGCGTGCCGATAACAGCGATCTCTTTGATCGACTTCTTGATCGGAAGGGTTTCGTTATCATTCTTTAGCAACACGAATGACTTCTCGGCTGCAAGCTTCGCCGTGTCGAGATTCGCCTTTTTGAATACTTCAGCTTTCTCACGGCCTTCCTCGGCAAAAGGATTCTCGAACAGGCCAAGCCGGAACTTGATGCGAAGAACGTTTCGTACGGACTCATCGATCGTGGTCATCGAGATCTTTTTCCGCTTCAAGAGATCTTCGCCGTGTTTGTTGTAAAAGCGGCTGACCATTTCCATATCGGTCCCGGCATTCAGTGCGTACATCGCGGCGTCGGCCTCATCCTTTGCCAAGCCGTGGAACATTAGCTCCATTACCGCCGTGTAATCGCTGACGACCAGTCCGTCGAACTTCCATTCCTTTCTCAGAACGTCCTTCAACACAAAAGGATTCGCCGTTGCGGGAACGCCGTCAAGATCGTTGAACGAGGTCATAAACGAATCGACGCCTGCATCGATAGCGGCTTTGAAGGGTGGAAAATACACCTCGCGCAGGGCCCGTTCGGTAATATTCGTTGTGCTGTAATCACGTCCCGCCTCGGCGGCACCGTAGCCGACCCAGTGCTTTGCAGTCGCAAGAATTCGATCGGGCCGACTGTAATCGGTTCCCTGGAATCCGCGAACGCGGGCGATCGCAGCCTGTGTTCCAAGATAGGTATCTTCTCCCGCACCTTCGATTATGCGGCCCCAACGCGGATCGCGTGCGATGTCGACCATCGGAGCGAATGTCCAGTGAACGCCTGCCGCACGCGACTCAGCAGCCGCCACCGCCGCACTTTTTTCGAGAAGCGACATATCCCAGCTAGCCGTTTCGCCGAGCGGGACCGGGAAGATAGTTCGATAGCCGTGAATGACGTCAAAGCCAAGCAGAATCGGTATCTTGAGACGCGATTCGAGAGCCGCTCGCTGAAGTTCGTTGGTCATCTTCGCCCCGCGAACATTTAGGGTCGAGCCGAGCAGCCCTTTCCGAGCCATCTCTAAATGCTCCGGCCGATAATTGCCTTTCGCCTCCCCATCGAGTTGCTGGAGCTGGCCCAATTTCTCGGCAAGCGTCATTCGCGCCAGCAGAGCATTGATCTTTCGTTCGATCTCGACATTCTTGGCCGAAACCGCCGGCCGTGCACGCTGGGCTGGGCCCGCGGAGGACAAAACGAAAAGGAGAGCGAGCGTAAATGCAATAGGTCGTAGTGTTCGTCTCATGATTGCTTTTGTCATAAACCCTTTCTTTTACTTAATTTATCCTGCGGACACGGAGCCCGCTGATCGTTGGCTGTCCCTTGACGGCCTGAAGGTCAACCTTTATGCCCTCACTATTTCTCGCCGATAACCGGAACTTTTTCGTAATCAAGGAGAATGGGCCGGCTTCCTTCGCCGGGTCGAAGCCGGTTATCGCCATGCTGCCATTTAGCGAAACGTCGAAGACGCGGTCGCCCGCTTTGGCTGCCTTCAGCTCGGCGAACCACAACTCGATCTCATACTCGCCGTCTGCTACATCGAAGCGATAACCGTGAACGCCTTCACGTGCGGTCTGGGCAACCGCGTCTTCTTCCGTACCAAAGATGTTTCGAAGATTTGCCGCTTCCTTTGAAGCACTACCGGTAAAGCCCCAACCGCCAGCCACGTAGGGTTGGTCGGCATGCCAGAACGAGCCTGTCTCATGGATATATTCGGCATTGGAGCCCGCGTTGACCGCAATATCCCTCATATCTGCAGGATCGATCCATGTGATCTCGGCCTTATCCGTGACCGGAACGCCGCCGCGAACCCCGCGGGCGACAAGCGAGTTAACACCTGCCATGAACTTTACGTTCCACGACATCTTCCTCGACGGGCCTCCGTTTCGCTTCCCAAGCGAAACGCCGTTCAGGATCAGTTCGGCCTCATCGAGATTTGTATAGACGTCGACGGACTGTTCGCTTTGGCCGCTCCGCTTCTCCCAATCGCGCACTGCGATGTGCAGCACAGGCGATGCGACGAAACTCGCCTTGTAAAGATAAGAAATGTCCTTCGGTTTGCGGTCGTAGGTGAAGAGACCCTTTTGATTTATGTGCGGGATCGTCTCGCCGCGAAATTCCGAACTAAAATCGAAGTTGTTCCAAACCGCACTTCCCGAAACGAACTTTCGTTCGGTGATCTGCCGCAAATATGATTCGTGGTACATCCGCTGCCATTCCATTGTTGAATCAAAGCGCTTTGGTTTAAGCGAATGCACGCGGCGGTCAGCATTCGCTCCGTACTCGCTTATAAACAATGGACGCGTCGGAAAGCGTCGGTGCTGATCATCCAGAAACTTGCCGAAATCGTCGAACGTCTCGTAATACCACCCGTGATATAAGTTCCACCCGATCACGTGCGTGATCTGTCCCAGGCCCGAGGCATGATAGCGGTCCTCGGTCCCGCCGCGGTCGAAAGCGATCGCAGTCAGGCGGCCCGGATCTTCCTCGCGGGCGATCTTCTCGAGCCGTTTAGCAAGCTCGACCGTAGCCTTGGTCTGCTCGTCATTCTTCGGTGCACGCAGAAAGATCTCGTTCATATATCCCCACAAAATGACGGAGGGGTGATTTCGATGCTGCCGGATCATCTCGCGAAGCATTGACTCAGAATTCTTGTTGAACTCTTCTGATAGATGAACCAGATTCACGACCGGGATCTCTTCCCAAAGCATCAGGCCAAGTCGGTCGGCCGCAGCCAACACGCTGGGATCCTGAGGATAATGTGCCAGCCGTACAAAATTGAAGCCTGTTTCCTTGATGATCTCGAGATCGCGGACATGCAGTTCGTCGGGGACCGCGTTGCCATAACCCTTGTGGTCCTGGTGGCGGTTTGTGCCTCGCAGCTTGAGCGGTTTGCCGTTCAGAAAGAAACCTTCCACCGCGTCGAACTTGAACCACCGAAAACCGAGCGGCTCGGTCACTTCGTCGATGTCCTTGCCATTCTCTCGGATGACAGTCCGGACGTTGTAGAGATAGGGCGATTCAGGCGACCATAGCTTTGGCCTTGAGATGCGAACGCTGTCGTGTGAGAAAGTGCTTTCACTTCCGCGGGGGACATTTACCGACGATCTCGCTGTTGAAGCAACTCGGCCCTCCGCATCGACGATCGAACTGACAGCCTCAAATCTTCTCGACGCTTTTGACGTGTTCACGACCGTCCCCGAAACCGTTACGGTCGCGCTATCGTTCGATACCGCCGGCGTGCGAATGACTATGCCCGACGACGCCATGTCGGTAACTTCCAGGTGAGCATCATTTGCAGCGATGATCCAAACGTCGCGATAGATGCCGCCGTGCATATTGAAGTCGGCATCGAGCGGCGGAATGTCATTGACCAAAGTATTATCTACCTTGACCGCGATGGCGTTCGCCGCGTCGAACCGGACCAACTCGGTCACGTCGAAGACGAATGCCGAATAGCCGCCGATGTGCCGTCCGACGGACTTTCCGTTCACAAAAACCTCAGCGGTCTGATTTGCTCCTTCGAAATAGATGAAAATGCGTTTTTGCGAGAGTCGTGGAGCGAGCTCAAGCTGCTTTCTGTACCAGCTTATCCCGCGACGATAACCGGGCTCGTCGTCGAGTGTATCGGCGATGTTCCAGGTGTGCGGAAGATCGACCTTCTGCCACGACGTCGTTTCGGAAGTCTGTCCGTTAGCAACGTCCGCACCCATGAACTGCCAGCCATGATTTATCGTAAATTTCGCACGCGGACTTTGTGTCCATGCAGTTCCTGCCAGCGAGCAAATAAACAGTAGACCGAAGATCAATTTTGATCGCTCAGTTCTCATCATTCAGTTAACTAACTCTAAGCTCCGTTCCGCTGCTATCGAAGCATAACTTCCGCGAGCACCGGCAGATGGTCGGACGCCCACAGCCCGTCCCAGTTATCCGAGAGCACGCCATGCTCGAAGACCACGATCCCCTCGGTCACGAAAACATAATCGATCCTCATCGCGGGCTGCATTTCCTTGAAGGCATTGAACGTCGATGTACCGCCGAAATGTCCGTTCTTGCTTTTATATCGTGCGTCCTTAAGGCCGCTGTCCGGAGCCTGCAAGGTCTTGTAAGCTTCTGTATCTTCCTTTACGTTCAGGTCGCCGGTAAGTATTGACTGTATGCCCGCCGATGCGTCACGAATACGACCGATTATCATTTTGGCGCTTTCGATACGAGCCTTTACGCCTACGTGATCAAAGTGCGTGTTGAAATGATAGAAGACCTTCTTTGAACGAGTGTCGCGGAACTTGGCAAAGGTCACGATCCGCGGTAAAGCGGCATCCCAGGCCTTGCTGCCCGCTGTCTCAGGCGTTTCGGATAGCCAAAAAGTCTTGCATTCGAGGATCTTGAAACGCTGCTTTCGATAGATGATGGCCGAGAATTCCCCGTCCCTCTTTCCGTCCGTCCTTCCGACGCCGCACCACGCGAAACCGGGAAGCAGCTTTTCAATATCTTCAAGCTGGCCGATCAGAGCTTCCTGCACGCCGACGAGATCGGCCTTGTGAAACCGGATAACGTCCGCGACCTTCTGCTTCCGATTCGGCCACGCATTCACGCCGTCACGCGGTTCGTTGTAACGGATGTTGAATGTCATCACTCGCAAATGCTTCTCGTCTGCAGGCCGCTGGGCCAACGCACCAGCGCACAAACCGCCAAAAAGCGCGAGCATGACAACCAATCGGGCCATGTTAGTTCCGCTTACTAGTGAGGTCATGAATAACAGACGGAGTTTATACTCTTAGTGAAAGAAATGGGCGTGGAGGAGATCATCACACCACGCCCAGCCATTCGCGGACTCCCGCTTCCTTAGAAACTGAACCTGATCTGCATTTCGACCACCCGACCGGCCAGCAAAGCTGTCGGCGTTCCGAACTGGATCCTGTCAACGCGCGTGCTGTCACTAAAGTTCTGGAACGGTGCCAGGTTGCGGATGTTGAACAGGTTGAAGAAGTTGAAACGAAGATCGATGTTAGGCGTTTCACCAAGCACTCCAAGATTCGGGAGGCCGAATCTCTTCGAGACGCTGACATCTACGTTTGCGTATTTGGGTCCGCGAAACGTGTTTCGGCCGATACCCGGCGGGTTGCCCAGATAATTATTTCCCGGATTTCGCCGCGTGTAGAACACACTGTTGCAGCCGAGTGGATTGGTCGTCGCGTTGTCACACGCCACCAGCCCGCCGGTCGAATTTAGGATCAGGCTTCCTGGGAATATTCCTCCATTCGACAGGAAGTTCGAATTTGAGTTCGAGATCGGCTGAGTTCCGTTGAACAGGATCGGACGGAAAGGCCCGATCGTGTTTCCGTTGGGGCCGACGATACTTGAGCTCACGACCGGCGTCCAAGGGAACCCTGTGTGATGCGTCATGATCGTATTGATCTGCCATCCTCCAAGAAGCTTACCCGCCCACGATTTCTGATTCCGGAAGAACGGAACGTCCCACAATGCGGACAAAGTCGTGAAATGCCTGACGTCAAAATCCGAAGGCCCGAACTCAGTCGTCTGGTCCACCGGATAGGTCTGGTTCGTGCAAGCGCAGGGAGCTTCGTATGAGTAGGAATCGAGGCCCTTGCTGAACCGATAGCCTAGGTCGAAAGTGAAGCCGTTCGAGAAACGCCTTTGAAGTCTCGTATTCAGGCCATTGTAATAGCCGTAAACGTCGCCGTACCCCCAATAGACCGGATTAAAAGTGGTACTTCGGACAGGCCGTGTCAAATGCAATGGTTCGATGCGTACAAAGTTCTGGCTCCGGCTGCCCTGGTAACCCAGTGTGCCGATCATCTTCCATGGCAGTTCGTACTGGCCCTCAAGCGAGTATCGATAGACCTGCGGTGTCCTGTTCTCATAATCAAGGCCGTAGATCTCGACCGTACCGACATTTGGCCCGCCGTTCGCATTGCGTCCGTTGCCGAGATTCGGATGGCGCGGGAAGCTGGTTGGCAGATTGCTTGAGCCGAGTGCGTACAAGATCTGTCCGCCAGAATTCAGATCGTTCGCGACCCTGAGCACGAAGGGGTTGGTGATGCTTCCGCAGCAAATGCTATAGCGATATCCATTCGGTGGATTTGCACGGGCATTTGCCGGCAGAGCATTTGCAAGCCGGTCAAAACCGACACCCAAACCGCCCCTCAGCACAGCCCTTCCGTCGAACCACTCAGGCGTCCAGGCGAATCCGATCTGCGGGCCAAAATTGTTATAGTCCGGCCTGGTTAACTGGCCTCCGTCCTGAACGTAGGAATCCGGCAAGCCATTCGGTCCGAATTGCAGAACGCCAAGATTATCGCCTTCCAATTGCCGAAAATACTCCCACCGCAGCCCAAAATTTAACGTTAGATTCGGCTTGAATTTCCAGTCGTCCTGAACAAAGAAAGCGTAGCCACCGGTTCGGAAATCGGCGTTGTTCGATAGCGGATTGCCATTAAAGTCGGCACTGATCGCTTCGAAAACGGGCGTATCGTTACCGAAATTCCACGCTCCGCTGAACGAGTAAACCGGGCGGGCCGCACCCGAGCCGGGATTTTTGTTGACGTCTCGCCGATACTCACCGCCGAACTTGAGGACGTGACTCCCCAACACCCAACTCAATGTATCCCTGATATTTAACGTCCGCTCATCGAGCGTACCCGGTGTGTTCGACCCGCGAGCGGCTCCCCAGCGTAGTCGGTCCGACGGCAAGAAGGCTTCCACCTCGACATACGGAATACCGAAATTCACATCCGGGTTCGAATCGATCTCGTTATAGCCCCATTTCGTGATGTTGAATCTTGCTTCATTCGTCACCGTAGCCGAAAAATTCCGGATGTAAGCGAATGCCGCGTTATAGTTCAGCCGTTCGGAACGCAGGTCGGACATCGGGCGGCTTTGTGCGGCCGTGTTGGCGCCAAAGCTGGTTCGGGGCGTGTAGAACATCGAGAATGCGAATTTGTCCTTCTGCGTCGCATCAAAATCGATGCGTGCTACATACTGATCGCCGGAATCGGTACGAGGATTGGCAAGCTGGGCATACTGGAGATCAGGGATACCATCCAGGCCGCCGCCCTGGGTTTGGTTACCGGCGAAGTAGTTGCGAATACTGCCGGCCGGACTGCCGATGTCCAATCCGCCTGCAACGTTGGCACATAGATTTCCGCCCGGGAACGTTGCGGCTGAACATGCCCGCGGAACGATCGCAATTACACGCGGATCAGCTCCTGCCGACCTGACGATGTTTGCCGAAACGCCTCCACGGCCAATTATAAAATTCTTCAGCTGTGAGGTTTCGATGTATTGGAAATAAGGTTGATTGGTGTTGCTTCTCAAGCCTTCGTAAGCAAAGAAGAAGAATAGACGGTCTTTGATTATCGGCCCGCCGAAGCTGCCGCCGAAGGTCTTATCCCTGTTCTCTACTCGGGAAGGTGCGACCGTTCTGGTGGTTCCCTCGATAGTGAACCCGCTGTTGAAAGCGTTCCAGCCCGGATCATTGTATTTGAAGAACGCGCTTCCGTGGATCTGGTTGGTCCCATTCTGTGAGACGACCTTGATCTGGGCTCCGCTGTTTCGCCCGTCTTCCGCAGAATAGGTCGCCGAGGTCACCTGGACTTCCTTGACGCTTTCCTGCGTCGGAGTGATTATTGCAGCTCCGCCCCAGGTCTGACTGTTCACGCTAACGCCGTCGATCGAGAAGCTGTTGGCTGAAACACGCTGTCCGTTTGCCGAGATCGGCACCTGATTCTCAGTAGCAAAAATGCCGATGTTCGAAGCTCCCGGGCCGCTGGTGTTAGGCAGGCCATTCGAGCTTCCGTTCGCGTTTCTGGCGCCTGCACCAAACACACCGGGTGCAAGGCGTGCAAGCTCGTACGGGTCACGATTGATCTGCGGCAGCCGAGTGATCTCGTCGTTGCTGATCGTTTTCAGAATGTTCGCATCTTCGGTCTGCAGGCCCACATTGTCGGCTTCGACCGTCACCACTTCGCTGATCACGCCGGCTTCAAGCGAGACGTCCTGGCCCTTGATCGATTCAGCATCGACCTTTACATCTTCTACTATCCGCTTCTTGAAACCCTCTTTCTCAACAGAGACCGAATAGCGCCCCGGTTGCAGCCCCGAGAATCTGTAAAAACCGTCATCGCTGGTGGTTGTCGTCTGGGTCTGATTCGTATCCCTGTTTGTCAGAACGACCGTAGCACCCGGCACGATGCCGCCCACTCCGTCCGTCACGACGCCCTGAACACCTGCCCTGAACTGTGCGTTAGCGACCAACGCCAAGGAAGTCATCAGGGCGAACGCGAACGCCAGCCTGATGAATGAAGAAGTTGCTTGCCGCATAGAATCCTCCAAAAGTTGAATCGAAATTCTTCTTACTCCTGGCCAGATAAAACAAGGCTACACGGACAGGGGGTTGTGCCCGCACCGTGATACAAGAGAAGTGATCTAAAAACTAAACCTGATCTGAAATTCGCCTACCCTCCCTGATAGCCCGCTTACAGCTGTACCAAACTGGTTCAAGGTCACGCGGGTCGGATCTGAATTCGAATTGAACGGAGCCAAATTCAAATTGTTGAGAATGTTAAAGAAATTGAATCGAACATCGATCTTTGCGTTCTCGCCCAGGAAGCCCCAATCGCCTAGGCCGAACTGCTTTGCGAAGGTCATGTCCAAAGCAAAGTATTTCGGGCCGCGGAAGCGATTCCGGCCAATGCCCGGTCTCTGCGTGAACGGATTCGCGTTGAACGGTACCGAGGTGTTGAAATAATCGTCGCCGCCGCCCGGGAAGATCCCTCCGGGACTCAGGAAGTTCTCATTCGAGTTTGAAAGCGGCTGATTACCGTTATAGAACGTCGGACGCGGGTCGCAGAAATTGTTGCTGCTTGAGGTATTACCCGAAAGACATCCGAACAGTTTCGGCGTCCACGGAAAACCGGTGTGATGCGTTACGATACCACTGATCTGCCAGCCGCCGAGCAGCTTTCCTTTGAGCTTCGATTGATCGGTAAAGAACGGAAGCTCCCATGTACCGGACGCGGTAAATGCGTGTGCGACGTCAAAATCGGACGGGCCGCGTTCTTCTCTTTGATCTACCGGGAAGCTTTGATTCGTGCAGGCACAGGGAGCTTCAAACGACGATGTGTCGAGGCTCTTGCTCCACCGATAGTTCATGTCGAAGTTGAACTGCTTCAGGAATCTTCCCTGAAGTCTCGAGATCATAGAGTTGTAATTGCTGTTCACGTCCGAGCTCGCAAAATAGGCGGCACTGATGTTCGGATTTGTCGCCGTCATGATATGCAGCGGCAAAATGCGGACAAAATGACGGCCTTGGCTTCCCGAATAGCCCAGTGTAGCGACGAGATTCGCTGGGAGCTGATATTGGCCCTCAAGCGAATAGCGAAGAACATAAGGCGTCGTGAGGTCTTGGGGAGCACCATAGATCTCGGCAGCACCTACATTTGGTAAACCGGTATTTGGATTAGCGCCGCCGCCTAGATTCGGATTAGCGGGATATCCTGTGATCGTGCCGTCAGCACTTTGCACGAAAGTGATCTGGCCGCCAACGAACGGCGTTCCGAATTCACCCGCTGCGGTTCCGCAGCAAATACCGAACAAAGCTCCGTTGGGCGGATTGCGGCGAGCATTGGCAAGAAGTGCATTCGCCAGCCGGTCAAAACCGAGGCCGGCTCCGCCGCGGATGACCATCTTGCTGTCGAACATCTCCGGGCTCCAGGCAAAACCGAGCTGAGGAGCGAAATTATTCAGGTCACCCTTATGAAGCTGCTTCGCCGTGGTGATCGTGGCACCGGCAAGCGCATTATTTGGCCCAAGCAGCAGGTTACCCAGTACACCGTCCGATGCGGTCACTGGCGACATATAGACCCAACGGAGCCCCATGTTCAGCGTAAGGTTGGGCCTGAATTTCCAGTCGTCCTGAATAAAGAACGCAAGCTCGCTGGTCGAGAACTTGGTGTTGTTCGCCGCCGGCGCTCCCTGCAAGGTTGCTGCGATCGATTCAAAGATCGGCGTGCCGTTCGCGAAGTTCCACGGACGATGGAATGAATATAGCGGCCGTGCACCGCCGACCTCGCCGTTGCTGTTCAGGTCGCGACGATACTCGCCGCCGATCTTAAGGACATGATTGCCCACGACCCACGTGAACATGTCCCTAAAGTCGAGCTGCTTCTCATCAATAACGCCGGGTGTGTTCAGCCCTTGCGGGAACCCAAATCTTAGACGGTCGCCGTAGAAACCTTCGATCTCGATACGCGGCAAAGCGAGGTTTGCGTCCGGATTGGACTTCGTTTCGTCGTAACCCCAGCGGGTGATATTGAAACGAGCCTCGTTGTTCATCGTCGCACTGATCGCGCGGTTGTAGATAAATCCGAGAGCGTAGGTCAGGCGTTCGGAATTTATATCAGCCTGCGGACGGCTCTGTGCAGGAGAGTTAGACGTCGTCGATTTGTTCGGTACAAAATAAGATGTGAAGGTGAACCGGTCCTTCTGGGTCGCATCGAAATCGATCCTCGTCACAAACTGGTTGCCCCGAAAATTTCCAAAACTGTCGAGCAATGCCCACTGAACATCTGCTATTCCGTCAAGCCCACCGCCGTTTGGCGCGGTCGAGAAGGTGGGAACGTAGCTGCCGTAGGTTCCTGTGATCGAACCGATGTCCATCCCGCTGCCGACGACAGCACAGCCGCTGAAAATGCCATTGCAGGTCGCCGTTAGAAGTGAGTTTACCCTCGGCTCAACGCCGGTTGCGGAAAGGATAGCGGCCGTGAGCGAGCCGGGACGAGCCGCGATGATCGACGTGCGAAAAGCTGCCGTCTCAACGAGCGATGTGTAGGTCGATGAGCTATTTTCAGTCAACCCTTCGTAGGTCGCGAAGAAGAACAGCCTGTCCTTTAGGATGGCTCCGCCGAAACTTCCGCCGTACGATTTGTATTTTCGCTCGACACGCTTCGGGCCGCCGGTGTCGAACGTGCCGATAAATTTCGGCATCGTGTTGAAAGCGTTCAGAGACGGATCATTGAGTTTGAAAAACGCACTTCCGTGCCAGTCATTCGTTCCGTTTTGGGTCACCACCTTGATCTGGGCACCGCTGTTCCGGCCATCTTCGGCTGAATATGTGCTCGCGGTAACCTGCACTTCCTTTACGCTTTCCTGGCTCGGCGTTATGACGGCACCGCCACCCCATGTCTGACTATTTACACTCGTTCCGTCGACCTGATAGTTGTTCGAGGAAACACGCTGTCCGTTTGCAGAGATCGGCTGAACATTCTCGGTCGCAAAGATCGAGTTGTTAGAACCGCCGGGGCCGCTGGTATTCGGAAATCCTTGCGAACTACCATTTGACCCGCGTGAACCTGCTCCGAAAACACCCGGAGCTAGACGGGCAAGCTCATATGGGTCACGTCCGGACTGGGGCAGATTCAACACTTCTTCAGTCGTGATCGTCTTGCGTATGTTCGCATCCTCCGTCTCAAGCTGAGCTTGTTCGGCCTGCACCGTCACAACCTCGCTGATGATGCCGGCCTCCAGTTCGATGTTTTGGCCAAGGATGGCTTCGGCGCCCACTCTCACATCATCGACAAGCCGTTTCTTGAAGTCCTGCTTCTCGACCGAGATCGAATATAAGCCCGGTGCAAGACTCGAAAATCGATAAAAGCCCTCATCGCTTGTCTGCGTGGTCTGCGACTGATTCGTCTCTTTGTTCAAGAGCGTGACCACCGCCCCGCCTACCGTGGCCCCCGCACCGTCCGTCACGACGCCCTGAACGCCGGCTCGAAACTGTGCGTGTGCGATAGTTGCCAGTACTACCAGCAATGCAACAGAAAAGAATGACCTCAATAACGCAAAAGAAGTTGAATGCCTCATATGCTCCCTCCGGATGGCTCGATCGTATTACGGATACTCTGTTCTTCCCGAACAATCAGCTTTAGCGCGAAACGAATGTTCACGCGCAATGAATTATGTTGAATTTGGCCTAAAAACGGATAAATCGTTTGAGTAAATCGTTTTAGTAGAGAATTGATAGCATCATTAGCTTCTGACTGTCAAGAGAAAGTAGTCGTTGCAAACGAATTATTTATCGTCCGGCTTCCGACCCGAATCGGAGTACAATTGGTATGACCAATATTAAGGCCATTTCGCTGTCAGGTTGTTGCCGCAACAAGTTTGGTGTTATTGTGCCTTCAACAGAGCGACTCCCGATTTGTGTTCTAAAGCATGCCTCGAAAACCGAAAGAGAAAACCGAATCTAACGGCCACACGAAAAGGGGCCGAACAGCGGTAAGCCTAAAACAGCTTGCCGCCCACCTTGGACTTTCGACTACGACGCTATCGCTTGTTTTGAATGACGCTCCTTCGGCGAGTTCGATCCCGGAAGAGACGAAAAAGCGAATATTTGCCGCCGCGAAGGAACTAGAATATCGGCCAAACTACCTGGCTCGCTCCCTGCGCGTACAACGAACCCACACGCTCGGCGTTCTCGTTCCCGAACTCAGCGACGGCTATTCGGCAATGGTGCTCAACGGCGTCGAAGCGGCGCTTACTAACGAAGGCTTCTTCTACCTGACGGCCAGCCACCTGCACCGCGACGACCTTCTTGAAAAGCTGCCGGGCGTATTGATCGAACGGCAGGTCGAGGGAATTATCGCTGTCGATACGCCGGTTCGCTTTGAGCCAAACCTGCCGGTCGTTAACGTCTCGGGCCACGACGAGATCGCCGGCGTGACCAACGTGATCCTTAATCACCAGCACGCCGCCGAACTCGGCATCGGCCACTTTTTCGATCTCGGCCATCGTCAGATCGCCTTGCTCAAGGGCCAAACTTTCAGTTCGGATACTGAGATCAGATTCGACACGATCATGAAGGCCGCCTGCGACCGGAGCATTCCAATAGCGCAAAGACTTCAACAGCAGTTGGAAGGTGATCTTCCGTCGCCCGAGGTCGGCTATGCCGCAACGAAAAAGCTGATCGCTACCGGCGACCGGTTTACGGCTCTATTTGCGTTCAATGACGTTTCGGCGATCGGTGCGATCCGTGCGCTGGAGGAAGTCGGCTTGCGTGTTCCCGAAGATGTTTCGGTCATCGGATTCGACGATATCTACGGTGCGGCGTTTCACAATCCGGCACTCACGACCATTCGCCAGCCGCTGTTCGAGATGGGCCGCCTCGCCGCCAAGACCGTACTCCAGGAACTTGCAGGTGAACGAAACGGCAACTCCGAATCAGTCCTGAATGTCGAACCGACGCTTATCGTCCGCCAATCGACCGCACGTGTTTCCCAGGTCAGAATCTAAGCCCCCGTCGTCGGACCGCAAGCGTCCCGCTTGCGTGAAGCAGTCGGAGAAGAGCAAGCGGGACGCTTGCTGTCCGACGAAAATTCACCGCACCAGCACCAGTTCCTTCTCATCACCCTTCAATTTATAACGGAGCCGTTTTCTCGCTGCATCGTAATCGAAATCGATCTTCGTTCCATCTGCGATGATCTCTTTTGGCTTCGCCGCTATCCCGTGGATCTCGCCAAAGCCGATCCGCTGGCCGCTGAAGTTGCCCGCCCGCTTTATCAGCATCGAACCGCGCTTATGCGTAACCTCGATCTCGCGAAACTGGCCGCCGCGATATCCGTAACCGTCGCCCGAATCCTGAAAAAGTTTCAGTGTCTCTGTCTTACCTTCGCCGATGCCCGCCGCGATATTGAGCGTGATCACAGCGCTCGGCATCTCGCCCGTATGCTGGATCACGTTTTGCGTAGGCACGACCGATCCGACACGGATATAGATCGGCAGCTTGTCGAGAGGCGTCTTCGGATAATGCGTTTTCCCGCTTTCAAGCTTCTCACCGTTCCACCAATCTATCCATCCTTCACCCGCAGGCAGATAGATCCCCCGTGTCCTCATGCCGTCCTTCACGACGGGGGCGACCAGAATGTCGCTGCCGAGCAGGTACTGGTCATTGACGAGATACGTTTGCTTATCAGCCGGAAACTCGTACCACAACGGCCGCATCACGGGTGCGCCGCTGCGTTCGTGTTCGCGAAACAAGGAATAGATGTAGGGCAAAAACTGATAGCGCAATTCGACACTGGCCCGATTTATTTTCGTGAACTCATCACCGAATTCCCACGGTTCTTTGTTCCCAACCCAGCCCACCGAATGCGAACGCAAAAAAGGTGTCAGCACTGCCGCCTGCAACCATCGAGTGTAAAGCTCGGCGGTCGGCATATCCTGAAAGCCACCGACGTCCGCACCAACGAACGGCACACCCGAAACGCTCATATTCGCGAGCATCGGGATCGAAAGTGCCAGGTGCTCCCAAGCCGAATAGTTGTCACCTGTCCAAACGGCCGCGTACCGCTGCACGCCTGCAAATCCAGCACGCGTCAGCACGAACGGCCGCTTCTCCGGTGCGAGTTTTCGCACACCTTCGAACGTCGCCCGTGCCATCTGCATTCCATAGACGTTGTGATACCGCCGATGCGTATCCGGCATGCCGTCGCCGGCGTGCGGCGTGTCGTAAGGAAACGTCTTTTCAGGATGGTGAAAGATCTCGGGCCGTGCCGACTTTTCCGTCATGAAAACGCCGGGCTCATTCATGTCCGTCCAAAACCCGGCGACGCCTTCGTCGAGGTGCTGTCTATAAAATGACGCAAACCAATCGCGGCCTTTCGGATCGGTGAAATCGGGAAAGGCCGAAGCCTTCGGCCACACGTCTCGATTCAGTTCAGAACCATCCGGATTCTTTACGAAAATTCCCTTCTGTTTGCCGTCCGCGTAAGCGTGATAATTCGGGTCGACTTTCACGCCGGGATCGATGATCAGCACAGTCTTGAATCCGTCTTTCTTTAGATCGGACAAAAGTTTCGGCGGGTCGGGAAAGCGCTTTTTGTCCCACGTAAAAACGCGGTATTCGTCCATATAGTCGATGTCCAGGTAGAGAACATCGGCGGGGATCTTGTTCTTGCGAAAGCCGTCCGCAATTTCGCGAACGCGTTTCTCGGGAAAATATGACCACCGTGACTGTTGGTTGCCCAACGCCCAGATCGGCGGCAGCGGAGTCTTACCGGTCAGCTTCGCGTAATCCGCAAGCACCTTTTTCGGCGACCTTTCCTTGCCGCCGGTAAACACAAAATAGTCCAACTCACCGCCGTTCGCCCCGAACGCATAACGGTCCGGCGAGGTCTTGCCCATATCGAAGAACGAGCGAAATGTGTTGTTGAAATATAGCCCGTAAGCCTTGCCGTCATTCAAAGCGTAAAAGAATGGTATCGACTGATAGATCGGGTCAGTGCCGATCGGATATGCGAACGTATCGGTGTTCCAATTGACGATGTATTTCCCGTTCCGCGACATCTCGATAAACGCCTTCTCGCCGAAACCGTAATATGTCTCAACCTCGCTCGTCCTCCGTTTTGTCGCCGCAAATTCACCCGTCACGCGATCGAACCTAACCGGATCTACCGGATCGTCACCCACAACAAGGCTTCCCGCCGCATCGAATATCTCGATCCGCATCGGCGTCTTGTGTATCACAACCTTGCTGCCGTCCGCGTTTGTGATCGTTATCTGCGTGCGGGTTTGAACCACCTTCGCCGAGGGTGTCGTTCGCTCCATCGCCGGGTCGAACGCATACGAAAACTCGCGTTCGAATTTTCCGGTCGGAGCCAACCTTATCCTGACCACATTCAAGTCAAAAAACTCGACCGATACCAACGCACGAGAGCCGGTCGTAAACACAACACCATTCGGCCTAACCTGCCGCACCGCAGCAACATTTCCAACACTCTGCCATTCCGCCAGTGCCGTGACGACAAATAAAAGCAGCAAAATGGTGATCTTCAAAATTCGCATATTATCGCCCACTTAAGATCTCTGGATTGGCTAATGGCTGATAGCTATTAGCCAGATCCTATTTTCAAGTGAAGTTCGCTTACTACTATCTCATCTGCCATCGCCAAGCCGATTCGATTATTCCTTCAAGCTCCGCAAACTTTGGCTTCCAGCCGAGCACTTCGTGTGCCTTGGCGGCGTTGGCGATCAGGCGGGACGGGTCGCCCGGACGACGCGGTTCCATCGAGACGGGAATTTCCTTTCCGGTAACCGCTTTAGCCGCCTCGATCACCTCGAGAACCGAAAAACCGTGGCCGTTTCCGAGATTTATGAATTCCGAATCGCCACCTTTTCGAAGGTGTTCGGCCGCTTGGAGGTGTGCCTGGCTTAGATCGGATACGTGAATGTAATCGCGGATCGCGGTTCCGTCCGGCGTAGGATAGTCGTCGCCAAATACCGAAATGTGCGGCCGCTTTCCGGCGGCGGCTTCGAGGATGAGCGGGATCAAATGGGTCTCAGGGTCGTGCCGCTCGCCGCGCCGTTCGGTCGCTCCGCAGGCGTTAAAATAACGCAGAGCAACAAACTTCAAACCGAACGACCGGTCATAATCCTTCAAGACCTGTTCGACAAAGAACTTTGACCAGCCGTAGGGATTCTCCGGTTTTTGAGGGTGCTGTTCATCGATCGGGATCTGCTGCGGCTCGCCGTACGTTGCGCAGGTCGATGAGAAGACGAACTTCTTAACGCCGCGTGCGATCAGTTCGTCCAGCAGGTTGATCGTCTGCGCCGTGTTGTTGCGGTAATACAATCCCGGCTGTTCGACCGATTCGCCGACATACGCAAAGGCCGAAAAGTGCATCGCCGCTTCGACATCGTTCTCCACGCAGATCCGGCCCACGATCTCGCGGTCACCGATGTCACCCTGATAAAACCGGGCATTCTCGTTCACCGCCTCGATATGACCGCGAGACAGATTGTCCAGAACGATAACATCCTGGCCGCTCTCGACCAGGTCATCTACCGCCACGCTGCCAATATAGCCCGCTCCGCCTGTTACAAGTATTGCCATCGATCGAATGAAAAAATGTCTTTTGCAAAGGTCAATTTATAACGAATGGGCGGACTTTCACAATTCGAGCCGGGGAAGCGGCAACGGATCCTTGTTTCGACACCACAGAATTTGACGGCAGCTTTTGTTAATATTGACCCAATGGCTCCCTTTTCGGAAAACCTCGCCCAGATCAAAGCCAGGATAGAGGCGGCGGCCGCTCGTTCCGGGCGGAGCGACCGCGAAGTGAAGCTTGTTGCCGTCAGCAAGACGCACCCTGTCAGCGTTTTGCGAGAGGCGCTCGATGCCGGTATTACAGTATTCGGTGAGAACAAGGTAAAGGAGGCCGAGGACAAGATCGCGGAAATGGGTCGCGAGTCAGCGGAATGGCACCTGATCGGGCATCTGCAATCGAATAAGGCTCGCAAAGCGGTGCGGCTTTTCGATGTGGTCCATTCGGTCGATTCGATCGAACTGGCAGATCGGCTTGAGCGTATCTGTACTGAAGAAGGTCGCGATGAGTTGCCGATACTCGTGCAGGTCGATTTGGCGGGTGAAGAGACCAAGTCGGGCGTGCCGGAAGGCGAGTTGACCGAGCTTGCGGTATTTCTGAAAGGATGTGAACGGATCAAATTTGACGGCCTAATGGTCCTGCCGCCGTTTTTCGATGATCCCGAAGCAACGCGGCCTTACTTCAAACGGCTTAGGGCGATACGGGATGAGCTGGCCGAACAAGGCTATTTCCCGACAGGCGGCGAACTTTCGATGGGAATGAGCCATGATTTCGAAGTGGCGATCGAGGAAGGAGCGACCATCGTGCGTGTAGGCACCGCGATATTCGGAACCCGCAGTTAGGGTATAATTTGACCAATGATAACGTCTGGTTTTTTAACATCAACGGTATATCCAATAGTTTGGATGGTCCTGTGGGGAGCGTTTCTTGTGCTCCTGACGCTGCTCATCCTGCGGCTTATCTTTAACTACTCTGACCCCAACCCTTTCGGCACGGTTGGCCGCTTTGGATTTAAGATCCGTAAGATAACCGAGCGTTTCGTTTATCCGGCCGCACGATTGCTTGCCAATTTTCGCGTCGATGTCCGGCTGGCACCGCTGGTGTCAATGTTCATCGGGCTGGTGCTTACCTACTTCGTAAGCGGGATAATTTGGAACACCTTTTTTGTTATCGACGGCCTCTCGGCAGGTGTAACGAGTGGAAATCCGAAGGTGTTCATCGGCTTCGTTATCTACGGACTGCTTAGCGTTCTGATACTTTTTATCTTTCTACGCTTCTTGTCGGCGTGGTTCGTATTTACAAAGAACACCTTCTTCGGCTTTGTAAAACGCGTGACCGACCCGATCATGATCCCAGTCCAAAAACTGATCCCGCCGATCGGGGTTTTTGATATATCGGCAATGATCGTTCTGCTTCTGATAGGTTTTTTGCAGACGATAGTGCTGAATATCTTTGTGCGCAACTAGGATCACAAGCGAGAGCGGCAAATGATCGAGTCATCGATAACGGCCGAGGCTGTTACATTTCGGATCCGCGTTGTTCCGCGGGCATCCAAGACCGAGATAGTGGGTGAAGTGGACGGAGCGGTGAAGGTGAGAGTAGCTTCACCGCCGGTGGATGGAGCGGCAAATGCTGAGCTGATAAAGCTGTTCGCGAAAAAGTTCGGCGTCGCCAAAAGCTCGGTCGAGATCGTATACGGCCTGGCGTCTAGGACCAAACAGATACGAATAACCGGCGTAACGGCTGAACAATTTCAAACCGTATTCGGCTGACCGGTTTCTTCTGTCGGCGATAGCTTTTGCGGAAAATAAGCAGCGACAGGGTGGTGATGAGCAACGCGGCAGCGGCCTCCGCGGTCACGGCGGCACCGACAAACGGGGTTCCCTGGTTGCCCAGCAATGTGTATTGAAGGGCAAGAGCGTCAGCCAGTAACAGCATCGCAGCCAGCACATAGACGGTCGTGTTTCTTTTCATACACGCTCATTAAACTCCGTCAGGGTAAATTCCTTGTGACCGCAATCTCAAGAAAATGTGAAAAAGGCCGATTTGGCCGATCAAAATCGGGCGTGATATATTTGCAATTTCGACCGAACGGGCGGAAACACGACCTGTAGGAAGTGTGCCCCTCACCCAGTCAGATCAAGACCTCAAGGACGGTTTAATAAATGTCAGGACACTCGAAGTGGCACACGATCAAGCACAAAAAGGGCGCGCTCGACGCAAAACGCGGCAAGATCTTTACCAAGATGATCAAGGAGATCACGGTCGCCGCCCGGACCGGCAATAGCGGTGACGTTGACGCAAACGCCCGTCTCCGCAAGGCCGTCACCGACGCCAAGGCTCAGAACATGCCGAACGACACCATTGACCGTGCTATCAAACGCGGCATGGGCGAACTCGAGGGCGTTAATTACGACGAGATCACGTACGAAGGCTATGGCCCGAACGGCGTTGCCGTCCTGGTCGAGACAATGACCGACAACCGCAATCGAACCGTGGCCGAAATTCGACACGTTTTCTCGAAGAACGGCGGCAATATGGGTGAAGCAGGTTCGGTCGCGTGGATGTTCGATAAAAAGGGCTATATCGTCGTCGATAAGGCCGCGAAGAGCGAGGACGAACTGTTTGAGATAGCGATCGAAGCCGGCGCCGATGACATGAAGGATGAGGGCGATGTGTTCGAGATCTTCACCACGCCGGATAATTTCGAAGCCGTGAACGAAGCCATCAAAAAGGCCGGCATCGAACCGCAAGCCGCCGAGATCTCGATGATCCCGCAAAATTACATCAAACTCGAAGCCGGCGATGCCAAGACAATGATGAAACTCTACGACGCCCTCGACGACAACGACGACGTGCAGAAGGTGTACGCTAATTTTGATATTGATGAGAGCGAGATGGAGTGATCCGTCGTTAGTTTGCTCGTAAACCGGGCAGCAATTTCTTCAAATTCTCTCCCGGACAAGCAGTCTTAGCGTAATCGTTATGCCCCTTGATGTTTGCCGGCGTGACCTTATATTTTTTGGCAAGCCAGGCGACGATCCGTTTCAATGAATCTATCTGCGCGGAAGTGGGCTGTTCGATATTGAAGCTTCCTTCCAACACAACAAGAGCGTGACCGGTCGGGTCATATTCGGTATTGGTATCGCCAACGTATTTGATCTCGCGGCCTTCCGCGATCTGGCCGTCCGCCTCAACGTAGTAGTGGTAAGGAATATCAAACCATGCCGGTTTCAGCTTTCCGGACGCCAGCTTGTCCTCACGCTGCGAGAACGCCTGCAGGTTACGCATCTTGGTGCCGATCGGAGTTTCCGGATTATGCACGGTCGCCGTGTGATGTATGGTGATCAACCCGATCTTGTGTTTCTTGCCTTCGCCAATCGGGTTCTTTGCTCCCCAATCACTTCGCGAAATGATAGTCGGTCGGTCAAAGTTTGATCGGACGGACTTGGGCTGAGAGAATACGAAACTATTCGCAGCGATAACGGTAAACAACGCGAAAATTATGGTCGTAGCGGCCTTCATTGTGTAAGCTGTCCGTAAACTATTCGGTGGCCGTCAGGCGTTACTATTGTAAAATCTCGGATTCCCCATGGTTTATCGGCAACGGGAGATATTATCTCTGCTCCGAGTCCGGCCAACTCTTCATAAACTTCGTCCACATTCTCGATCAGGCAGTGTGCAAACCACGAATGGTCGCCAGTTTCGTGTGCCCAGAGGGAATCCGTACATTCGCCGAGCATTACCTTGAACTCACCGAAAGAGAGAAACTCCCAGCCCGGCGCGGTGAAATCGCGTTCAAAGCCAAGTTTGTCGACAAAGTAACTCGCCGCCACAGCCAGGTCTTTGACCGCGAGGACGTGTCGTGTGTGTACAACCTTTCGTTCAGTCATTTTTCGATCGTAGAGAGTCCTTATAAATAGCTCAAGGCCCAATGCTTATTCCTCTTCTTCACTCCGGCAAACCACGCACACAGAGGATATAAAAGGATCAATCCGGCGATCCACACTGCGTAAACGACGGCCAGCGAGAATCCGTGGCCCGGCGGCGCCGTCTGTCCCATCTCAAACAGCCCGCGGAAAAGGTAGCTAACGTCGTCGCCGGCAAACCACCCCAGAAGCACGCCCGCGCCGTGGGCTACGACCCACTGCAAAATATAAAAGAACATCGGAACACGGCCGAACATGATGCAGATCCGCTGCCAAGGCGAGCTCCCGCCGATACTGTCCGTAAAGGCCAGTATTAAGAAGGCGGGCCCGAGCGTCATCAAGAGAAACAATAAAGAAGGCGGATACTTCTGCGTGTTAAGCAGTGAAACAATTGTAAATGCGGGTTCGGCGATGCTCGGCTCGCGTGCCCCTTCGCCGGGCGGATCATTTGTCGGGTCTGCGTCGGCACGACGTTCGGCCTCTCTTGCCTGGAACGCAGCCTTGGTCCTGAATGTGCCTGGGTCGCCGTAAAGATTGGTCGTACGGAGAACAAAAAATAGGGCGATAGCGGTAATACCGAGAACGAGCATCAAGCGCCGTCGTCGCTGCGCGTCCCACTGATAGACCACCCCGAGGGCGTAACCCGCCATCATCACACCGACCCACGGAATCAGCGGGTAAGCCAGGAAAAGCCCGCCGCCCGCCAACGGAACTATCCCCGGCTGATGTAGGATCAACCAAAGCGATTGCCAAACATCGGGCGGTGGTTGGCCAGCAAACGCAATATTTGGCGGAACCTGAACGCGGTCCAGCAGATTGTGCAGAACGACCAGCGCCACGCCCGCCGTGCCGACCGCCTTGACGGGCAAGTAGATGAGCCCGGCCATAATGATCATCGAGACGCCGATCACCCAGATCACCTGTGCCATTGCAAAGAACGAATAGTCCAGATTAAAGACGATCAGGAACCGGATAAGCGTGAATTCGAGGAAGACCAGCCACAAGCCGCGGGTCAAGAGAAACCAGGATAGATCTCTGTTGGTCTTGCCGTTCGCCTTCTGAAGATAAATGCTCACTCCTGACAGAAAGACAAAAATTGGTGCGCAGAAGTGAGTGATCCAGCGGGTAAAAAAGACCGGGACGGTGGTAGTTGCGGGATCGGTCGGGTCCGATTGAAGTGCTCCGGCATGCACGAAGTCCCGGACATGATCGAGCAGCATTATCATCATGACAACGCCGCGAAGAAGGTCGACCGCAAAGATCCTCTTGCGTAGGTCGTGATTTGCTGTAGTCGTTTCCGCTGCCATGCGATGAAAATCATACTATCTTTTGGCAGTTTCCAAAGCCTTGGCGACCCGTTCTTTCGTTTCATCAGATGGAACGCTCTGCTCCTGCCACCATTCGAGCGTCCCGGTCTCTATGGCCGCCCCAGCATCGATGAGCCTTTCTATTATCTCGGCGTGCGTATCCTTATGCTCGTTCACTGCTGACCACAATGCCTGGCCGAGGACGGTCCCGCCATATTTGTTCTCGACCTCAAGCGGGACGTTCTTCTCGATCAGCAGTTTCACTGTTTCCAGTCGTCCGCTGCTGGCGGCCCAATGCGGCCCCGCGAGCCAGGTCTTCATTCCGGCGTAAGGATCTACGCCTCTCTCGATCAGATAAGCAGACGTTGCGGTCCGGCCCAGCATCATCGCACAACTCAGCATCTCAGCCAACAGCTCCTCTCGGCCTTCAAAACTACCATCGTCAACCCACGCGACGATCTGCCGGTCAAAACCGTCCGGGCCGCCAAGATACTCCTCGAGAGACGTAAAATTTCCTTCTTCCAAGTGTCGGAGCGTTTCTTTCCAGTTCTCACTCATTGATCTACCTGCGTTCCGCTTTCGGATATCACGACCGGCCATAGCGTTCCGCAGTTCGGGCCTTGGCCTTGGCCGCTTCGACCTCTCGGTCACGGGCCGGAGCGGTCGTCACCAGCGAGTTCAGCATCTCCTGAGCCGCAGCCGCCACTCGTTCGATGGCCAAATAGAAGGCTTCTTCGTTTGCCTTCGAGGGTTTGTTCATCCCGGAGAGTTTGCGGACAAACTGGATCGAGGAAGCCTGAACCTCGTCGGTTGTTGCCGGCGGATCGAAATTAAAAAGCGTCTTAATATTTCTGCACATATCTTTCGGGACCTTTAGGTCGTTATTTGCCGTCTCCAAACCAATATACACTGAAAAATACTACCGAAAAATAGGTCCAGAGAATCGAGAAGATGACATGCACGATGGTCTCAAATCGTTTTCCTCTCCATAAAGTCGATGAGTAGCCAAAGAACTGTATCAATAGCCGTGCAAACCAAAAGACAAACAGTCCAAAGGATATTTTGTTGCCCAGGCTGGTCTCAATTAGTTCGTTCGCAGAGGATAAACATAGGGCTCCCATCATAACGACGACCAAGGCAATAAAGAATGTATGAACATACATCAACTGCCGGTTGATCAGGTTTAGCGAACTCAGCTCGTTGCGCCAATCGAAGTATCTCGGGAAGACCGCATGGACCATCCCCAGAACGATCATAGTGATCCCGATCAATTTAAGCTGAAGGTCCATTTCCCTTAAGTAGAAAAACGCTCACGAATGGCGTTATCCTGAACTCGTCCGCGATCTGTATTCCAGTTGCACCAAATGTTTCTCTCCACGCCGATCGCGAAAGAAAATGAAAGGCCCCAATATTGTAAGCCAAAAAGTTTGGTGGATCTCGAAGGTGCTCTATCAAAACGATCTGGCCACTCACCCTTAAGACGCGTTTGAGTTCAGCAAAGAATCGTTGCCGCTCATCCGCATCTCTTATCTCGTGGGCGGAAAAGAAAAGGAATGCTGCATCGACCTGCTTATCGCCCAAGGGGATACGCGAAGTACTAATCTTAGTAGTTCCCTCGGTCCTTTCCTGAGACTCTCGTGCTCGCTTGATCGATACTTCTGTCTGCGTCCCAGCATCGTAAAAATCGAAGACCCGCAGATCCGCATCCGGAAATTTTGCTTCTATCTGGTCACTTGTCTCGTCAAACCCCGCGTTCAGCGAGATCAGAAGTCCTCTCGGATCTATAGACAGTTGGTCGAGCCAATCAAGGCTGTATAGCTTTGATCGATCGTAAACGTAAAAGGTAACGGCTAGCGAAACAGCGGCCTGAAGCAGCGATGCCGTACCAATGAAATAGAGCGCTGACGATCCAAAGTATCCTGCCGCGAGAAAACAAGCTGCGGAGAAGGCCGCCGACAACAAATAGAAATGCCAGTTGAAGCGAAGTACATTTGCTACGCCTTGAAAACGGCCTCTCAACCGTTCCATTTTTCGACTCGTCCTTTTTTCCAAAGATATGGCACATCCTGGATGATAAATGCATTTGCCAGGACAAGTCCGTCGATATTGAGGGATCGAAGAAACCCGACCTCATGCTCCAAAACGTTTATAGGCTTTGGCGTCCAGTTCTGCCTGACGCCTTCGATGATCGAGACGTTTCTTGTTCCCTCGTCGTAGGTAAAAGTGAAGGGCAGCGGCCCGGCAAATCGCCTTGCCTCTTTCCAATCACCGAATGGCGAGGCTTCAGGAAGGTTCGTCGCTTCCTCATCGCTGCCCAATCTAATGTCGAGCCCTGATTTGTGAGACCTAATCGCTGTAACGGCACCTTTGGTCTCGTAGGAGATGTCCGTCGTGGTATACCGGTATCGGGTGAAAATATTTCCAAATGTCGCCAGCCATTTGCTGTCGGTCTCGGACTTCAAAATATAGAGGCCCCGCATTCGCTTTCCATCGTTGTTCCGGTAACGAACGAATATCCGGTAGCCGATCAGAAAAAAATCCCGTCCAAACAACCTCGGCGACCCTTGTGCACGAAGGCCTTTTGTCCTGACTAACGCTATGGCGAGGAAAGCCCACTTGTCATCGAAAGTATCGAGTTCGAGACATTCAGGGATCAGATGGCTTAAATGCTCTTTTGGTGCTGCGAATGCGAGAACGATCGAGGAATCAAAATGGGCCTCGACCGCAAAGGGATGATTCTTGAGAAAGGAGAACACCTTCGAAGATTAGCTCGGATCTTTGTTTAATGCGAACTCGTTGAAAGAGACAATCCCGATGAACGCGAGTGCAATCACCGCGTTGAGCCCTCCGAACAGGAGCAGGTCACGGACAAGAAAGGCTTCGATGACATTCATCACCGCGACGAGCATTATTTGCGTTATCGTACAAAGCCTTGACCGAAAGCCGGTCAGTATCCAGATCGCGAGTAGAACTTCGCCGCCTCCGATCGCTTTCGTCAGGGCATTCGCATACTCCGGGCCGAGAATTCTCGCGACGATCTGTTCGTGTCTTGGCACAAGGCCAAGCACCTTGCACAACAACCCGTTTGCAAACCATATCAACGCTGCGAAATAGGTGATCAGCTTGTGCACGAAGTGATCCGCGTCGGGGCGCTTTTCCAATGAACCTACTGTGGCGAAAAGTCTAGCCTTTTGCCCCGAGACCTTCCATCAGCGGAAGCGTTACTGAGAATGTTGCGCCGCGTCCCTCGCTCTCGCTTTCGGCTGTTATCGTTCCGGCGTGGAGCTCGACTATATGGCGGGCGATCGCCAACCCAAGGCCCAAGCCGAGCCGGCTTTCCTTAGCGCCGCGTACCTGTCGGTATCGGTCGAAAACATACGGCAGAAAGTCAGGAGCAATTCCCTTGCCGCTGTCGATGACCGAAAGTTTCGCCGCGGTCTTCTCGTATTCCAGCTTCACCTCGACATGCCCGCCTTCCGGCGTGAACTTGATAGCGTTTTGAAGCAGATTATTCGCTACTTGTTGAAGCCTGTTAGGGTCTCCGTTGATCCATTTCGCGACAGCGTCGAGGTTGGTCTCAATATTTATCGATTTGTCTTTTGCGATGGGATAGGCCGCGTCGAGCACCGGCTCGATAACCGACGCAAGATGGACGGGCTGCTTCTCGATCGACAAATTGCCTGCAACAATGCGCGAAACATCAAGCAGATCGTTAACGAGGCGTGTCTGGGTCTTCGCGCTTCTTTCGATGGCATCTATAGCACGGGCATAGACGTCCTCATTTCCCTTGTTTGTCCGCAAAATGCCGACCCAGCCGAGCATCGCATTAAGCGGCGTGCGAAGTTCGTGCGAAACCATTGCAAGAAAATCGTCTTTTGCCTGGTTGGCGGCCTCAGCCTGAGTGCGGGCTTCCTGATCACGGATCTGTTTGACCCGGTCGGCCTCCATCTGCTTTTGCTGAATGGAATAGCGGATCGAGCGCTCGAGATTTGTCGCGTTGATCTGATCTTTTACAAGATATTCCGATGCACCCGCACGCATTGCCTCGAAATCAAGCTGCGGATCACTCTGCCCGGTCAACAGGATCATAGGGCCGTTATAACCACGCGCGCGAGCCTCGCTCAAAAGCTCCACGCCGTTATGCTGCCCTAACCGATAATCCAGCAGACACACGTCATAGTGATCGCTGATGATCTTTTCGAGGCCGTCTTCAAAAGTTTGGGACCAACCGACCTCAAACTTGCCCGGATAGATCTCAGACAGGAGCGAGCTTGTGAGCAGATAATCGTCCTCATCGTCTTCGACTAAAAGGACGCGTATCTTATTGCTTTTCAACCAATTCTCCATCGACTTAGCCTGCTACTCGGGCAATTCAACAAATTCTACCCAATACTGACCCAGCGCCCTCATCAGGTCGACCAGGCGGTCGAACGTGATCGGCTTTGTGATAAACGAACTTGCACCAAGATCATAGCTGCGATAAATGTCTTCCTCAGCTTGCGAGGTGGTCATGACCACAATCGGTATCCTGCGTAGGTCGGCATCTTCCTTGATCTCTTTCAGTGCTTCCCGGCCGTCTTTCTTTGGCATATTCAGATCCAGAAGAATCAGTCCGGGCCGCGGAGCGTCGGCATATTCTCCCCTTTTCTTAAGAAAGTCCATCAGCTCTTCGCCGTCCTGCACGAACCGGAGGTCATTGAGAACGCGGCTTTCCTCAAGCGCCTCTTTTGTTAACATTCGGTCGTCCGCGTCATCATCAGCCATCAGAATAATTATTGGCTGTCCCAGTTTTGTCACTTTATTTGGTCTCCTTTCTCTTGTTTCACGGGAAGAGTTGCAATGAATGTACTTCCCTCGCCGGGAGTACTTCGGGCAGTAAGTGTGCCGCCGTGGCGTTCCACGATCTTGCGGCAAACGGCCAATCCTATACCAGTTCCATCGTATTCGTTCCGCCCATGCAGCCTCTGAAATGGAGTAAAGATGCGATCGAGATATTTTTCATCGAAGCCGATTCCGTTGTCCGTGACGGTCAGCACAAACATCTCCGGATCCGCCTTTTCCGCTCTTATCTTGATCACCGGCGCCTCGCCCGGCCGATGGAATTTCAGAGCGTTTCCGATCAAATTCTGCAAAAGCTGCCGCATCTGTAAGCCATCGGCATCGATCGTCGGAAGATCTTCAACATCCACCCGGCCTTCCGTTTCCTGAAGCCGCACTTCAAGGTCGCCAAGCACTTCGCGTACGATCTTGTTCAGATCTGTCGGCACAAAAGGCTGAGCCTTAGTCGTTACACGCGAAAACGAAAGCAGGTCGTTGATAAGGGTGTACATCCGACCCGCCGCACCTTGCATCCGGGAAAGATAATCTCGCGCCTCGTCATTTAGCTGCGGGCCGTGCTTGGTCGTAAGCCTGTCACCAAACGCCTGAATCTTTCGCAGCGGTTCCTGCAGGTCGTGCGAGGCTACGAACGCAAAATCCTGCAGCTCGCGATTGCTCCGCTGCAGTTCGGTATTCGCGTCGTTAAGCTCGGCCGTTCTCTCGATGACCCGCTGTTCCAGGAGGTCACGCTCGGTCTGAAGACGATCTTCGTTCAGCCTTCGCTCTCTGACATCCCGCACGGCCAAGTAGCCTGCAAGACAGAGAAGTCCAAGCAAAACCCCGTTCGCCAACGCGAAAGTCAGCAGTGTTCGCCGGCCGCTTAGATCGGATTCCGCGACTCTCGCCGTCAAGAGGCCTCGCTCCTCATCCGCAAGGCTTGCAATATTTGCACGGACCGCATCCATGGTTCGCTTGCCTTCGTCGGTGTCTCGACTATCGAATGCAGCCGACTGACCCTCTGTCTTGCGACGCGCGATTCGATGATCCAGACGCTCCAAGCGCTCGGCGATCGAAGCTTCAAGAACGGGATACTTCTGCTTGTGCGACGGATTGTCAGCGGTCTTCTCTTTCAAGTACGCGATCAACGCGCCCAAACGCTCAACACTCGAATAGTACTCACCCAGATACGCCTCATTGCCTGACAAAAAGTAGCCGCGGGCGCCTGTCTCCGCCTGCAGGATCTGAGTATGAAGTTCCTGCAAATTCTCCAGCACATCCTGCGTGTGACTGACCCGCTTATTGTTAGCGATCAGGGTACTCACAGACCTGTAGGAAACCACCGCGTTTGTAATTAGGAGCAGAACTACAACCGTGAATGCCACAGCGATCCTGCCGCCCCCAAAAGAGTTCATTTGTCGATATAATACGGTGTTAACCTTTTTTTATGAAGCGAGCTCAATGCTGCTAAGATCCGCACGCAGAATCGTACGCATCTCGCACAGTTTATCCACTTCGAAGGGAGGTCGTCTGTTAGGCTACGCACCAAGCTGATCGAACCAGTTGCGTACGGTCCGGCCTAGCTCGGAAAAAACATCCTCGGTCGAGGTTCGGGTTCGTTTGAGTATCTTGAAACTGTGATCAGCCGTATCGACAAGATGAAGCGCCGCTCGGTTGCCGAGGTTCTTTACAACAGGTTGCAGAAGATCGAGTTCGGCAAGAGCGTCTCGTGTGCCGCTTAGGAAAAGCATCGGGACCTCGACTCCAATTAGGTGCTCTGCCCGAGTGATCGCCGGCTCACCCGCCGGGTGAAGCGGAAATGAAAAGAATACGAGTCCCTTAACACCGTTGATCGGCGATTCGGACTGCGCCGTCGATGTCATCCGCCCGCTGAACGAATGCCCGCCCGCAAAGACCGGTAGATCAGGGCACACACCTCGCGCTGCCTGCACCGCCGACCGAATAGTCTCCGTCACCGTAGCCTGCGAGTTCCGCCCGCCACCTTTTTCGGAATATGGGAAGTTATACCGAAACGTCGCAATGTTATGCCCGGCCAATCCTTCGGCGATCGCCCCCAACATCGGGGTTCGCATATTCGAACTCGCTCCATGGCCGAGTACGAGCAGATGCGTCGCGGTATCCGGTCGAACTAACAACGCCGAAACCTCGCCTTTTTCGGGTGTGCTAATGAACTTAAATTCCTTTGTCTCCAACATTAGTTCGACAATGAAGTTTTTGCTGATTCCTTGTACGGAAGATGTGGTTGAGACATCTAAATAACATGCGGACAAGTTCCACTTAGTCCTTCCTAAAATTCTTCTTCAGCCCCTGCCACACTTCAGAGTATTCGTGCTGCAATTCAGCGCATTCCATAGCGAACTTCGTCGGGCGGATGATATACCTCGATTCGAACATGAACGCGAGCGTGCCTGAGAGCTTCTGCGGTTTCAGATCAGCACTCGAGGCCTTTTCGAAGGCATCAATATCCGGGCCGTGGGCCGACATTTGGTTGTGGAGCGAGCCGCCGCCGGGGACGAACCCTTCTTCTTTGGCGTCATATTGGCCATAGATCAGGCCCATATATTCGCTCATTGTGTTGCGGTGGTACCACGGCGGGCGGAACGTGTCTTCGGCCACGAGCCAGCGGTCAGGAAAGATGACGAAATCGCAATTGGCCACGCCCGGTTCGCTCGACGGCGACGTCAACACGGTGAAGATCGAAGGGTCAGGATGATCGTACGAGATCGAGCCGATCGTGTTGAACCGCCGCAGATCGTACTTATATGGGGCGTAGTTTCCATGCCATGCAACCACATCCAGGGGTGAATGGCCGCTCGTGCACGACCAAAGATTGCCGCCGAATTTTGCGACGATCTCGCACTCGCCGTCCTTGTCCTCAAACCACGCACTTGGCGTTTCAAAATCGCGTGGATTGGCCAGGCCATTCGCTCCTATCGGTCCCAGGTCGGGAAGCCGAAACTGAGCTCCGTAGTTTTCGCATATGTAGCCGCGTCGTGCTGATGACTGATGGCGACTAGCTGTTAGCTGTTCGTTAACCTCGCTGCCTTGAGCGATAGCCACCCTGAACTTCAAGCCCCGCGGCAAACAACAAACCTCACCAGGCCCGACCTCGATCACGCCTAGCTCGGTATAGACCGTAAGTGACCCCATCTCGGGTACGATCAGCATTTCGCCGTCGGAATTGTAGAAGTACCGGTCGTCCATATCCTTGTTGCACGCGTAGATATGAATGCCGATGCCGGTCTGCGCGAATAGATCGCCATTGCCGGCGATGGTCGCGATGCCGTCGATGAAGTCGGTCGGAACGGCTGGCAACGAAAGCGGATCCCAGCGAAGCTGGTTCGGCGTCGTCACCACCTCAACAAAAGGCGTCGAGCGGAAAAGATTGCTCTCGATCTGCCGAAAAGGTTTGTGCAAGACACTCGGCCGGATGCGGTAGGTCCACGTCCGCTTGTTGTGAACGCGCGGCACCGTAAACGCCGTCCCCGAAAACTGTTCCGCGTAGAGCCCGAGCGGCGCCCGCTGAGGAGAATTTCGTCCTTCCGGCAACGCTCCTTCAACCGCCTCGGTGGCGAACTCGTTCCCGAAACCTGTTTGATATTCAAGATCCATAGCTATGAATTTTGCCCGCGAATCACGCGAATGTCACGAACAGCACAAATAGTAGGTGCCACCCCTCATCGGTGACTAGCATGCGAAAGATCCAACCGCATTTTGCAGTTGTCGATGCCCGGGCCAAAGCCGTCCTTTATGTGCTCGGTCGTGCGAAAGCCGAAACGGCTGTAAAAGCCTTCGGTGTGCTGCGAGGTAGCGATCGTAAGCGGAATGCCAGGATATTTCTCAGCAGCCAGATCGATCCGAAACTGAGTCATCTGTTTGCCAAGCCCGGTGCCGATATGATCGTTTCGTACCATTCCCCAGCAGAGCGAAACGGTCGGATCTGCCAGGACGTTGTATGCGATGCCGCCCGCCCCGACGACGTCGCCGTCGACCTCGAAAACGTAGTAGTGCTCGGAATAGTCCCGGAGACAGTCATGCAATCCCGGCTCTTCTTTCGGCGTGAAGTATTTCGGGATGTTCGACCGAAAAATGGCGACGACGGCTTCAAGGTCAGATGTTTGGTAAAGGCGGGCGTTCATTTAGGGTTCGATATCGAAGTGCAAAACATCCTCGCGTGTTCCGAGCGATTCGTAAAGCTTTATCGCCGGATCGTCGGCATGATCCGCCTGAACATAAATGACCCAGACGTCGTTCATGTCTCTGGCGATCTCGCGCAGTTTGTTTATCAATCCCGTAGCAATCCGCTGCCGGCGATGCGATTCGAGAACCGCAAGATCGAAGATGTAGATCTCTGATCGTTCCTGCTCGAATTTCCTTAGCACGTACGCCGCGAGACCACCGACCACTCGGCCCTCGACCGTAGCGACAAGCGGAATGAAAGTACTATCGTACAAAAGCGATTGCAGATACTCGTCCGAAGGCCGCACCCCAAGGTAAGAATCTTGATCCTCGAAAGCTTCCGCGAAGACAAAATTCAGGTCTTTCAGTGTCGCAATGTCGGCCCGCTGGTATTGAATGGCTGCCATTTCGCTTAAAGATTTCCCCGTCGCCGCTGTTCTTCCTCTATCGACACAAACAACGCCTTGAAGTTTCCCTTCCCGAATCCCTTGCAGCCCTTCCGCTGAAGAATTTCATAAAACACCGTCGGCCGGTCCTCGACAGGCTTTGTAAAGATCTGCAGCAGATAGCCTTCGTCGTCGCGGTCGACGAGGATGCCTAGTTCTTTCAGTTCGTCAACGCTTTCGTCGATCTCACCGATCCGGTCGGCGAGTTCTTCGTAATAAGTGTCCGGCACGCGGAGGAATTCGACGCCGTTTGCCTGGAGTTTGGCGACGGTCGAGCGAATGTCTTTGCAAAGCAAAGCAACGTGCTGTGCCCCGGCCGAGCCGTAGAAGTCGATGTATTCCTGTATCTGCGACTTGCCGCCTTTGCCGATAGCGGGTTCGTTGATCGGGAACTTGATATTGTGGCCGCCATCGCTCATTACGATCGACATAAGTGATGAGTACTCGGTCGAGATGTCCTTGTCGTCGAACGTGATATAGCGTTCGAAGCCCATCACGTCTCGATAAAAATCGCACCAGAAGTTCATCTTGCCGAGTTCGACGTTTCCGACGATGTGATCGACCAACTGAATGCCAACCTCTTCGCCTGCTACTTCCTGTGCGACAAAACCCGGGAGAAACGGGCCGGAGTAATTGTGGCCGTTATTGTTGTTGTACGACAAAAAAGAATGGATCGTATCGCCGTAAGTCGCGATCGAAGCATGGCGCACCACGCCGTTTTCGTCGCCATGATCGTGCGGTTGTTCCACGGGCCGTGCACCGCGTTTTACCGCTTCGTGAAACGCATGATCGGCATCCTCCACGAGAAAAGCAATGTCGTGCACCCCATCGCCGTGCTGCTTGATATGTTCCGACCCTGGATGATCCGGCGAAAGCGGCGTCGTCAAAATAAAATTGACCCGATTCTGCCGCAGCAGATAACTCGTAACCTCACGATTACCCGTCTCCAGCCCCATGTACGCCGCCCGCGAAAAACCAAAAGCCTTACGATAATAAAACTCCGCCTGCTTCGCATTGCCGACGTAGAATTCGACGTGGTGTATTTTCTTTAGTCCTAACGGATTTTGTAAACTCATCGCTCTAACCTTCTTCAACCTCTCGCGGCTCGATCATCAGTTTTATCCCGGCCACGATCTCAACTACGCGAGATGTAGAGATCGTACCTATTTTCTCGAATAGCTCCGACCGATCGATGGTGATTGTCTGTGAAACAACGACGACGCTTTGTTTCGTGAGACCACCTTCTCGTACGTTAAGAAGCACATTTCCCGGTGCATTAGCGCGGGACAGATTCGTCGTCAACGCGGCGACCAGAACCGTGTTAATTTTGCTCCGGTTGAACAAATTATTTTGCACAACGACGAAGGGTCGACGGTACCCCGGTTCTGATCCGCGCGGCTCATCGAGGTCGACCCAGAAGACATCGCCCTTATTTATTTCCATTCGTCGAGAACCTCAGCAGACTTTTTCTTTGTCGCTTTCAAGAATTCTTTTTCTTCCGGATCGTCCATACTGTAAGCTTCATTAATCGATTCCAGCAATCTTTGATTCTCGGTATATGGAGGATATCCCTTCCTCACCTGTTCCAACGCGAATCGTACAGCTGAAGCAACTTCTTCACGGGAAAGATGCGGATGGTCGGAAACAATCGACTCAAAGCTCTGCCCCGCGGCGATTTTCTCAAGAATATGCTCGACTGTAATTCGCGTACCCTTTATGACGGGCTTACCAACCATTATCTTCGGGTTTATCTCGATTAGTTGTTCCATGATTCAATCTTACCGAAAAGAAGCGGCAAAGTACCTAACTTCTTTCTCCGCAAGAAAAACTCCGCTTAGCAAGCTTAGTACCAATTTCTTCAACCACTGAAACGAGAAAAAATGGGATAGTAAAGACCAGAAAACAAAGTACCGTTAGCCACCAGATCACGATTCCGGGTAACGAAACTGCAAAGAACAAAGATAGACCGAACAGTAGAGCAACCGGTAGGCGTCGATAGTGTCGTTCGCTGACCTTCGAAAAGAATCTCGCTACCAGCCAGCCCTCGACAAAGACTGCTGCGGTAAAAAGTGCTTAAAGACATACCAAGCTTGCCATGCCTGTCGGTTATATCCAGTGACGTAATAGTCACTTGCCCACTGCCTAGCAATCGCTGAAAAGAAAACTAGTACGAAGAATAACGACCAGAGCAAAAAAGTTCTGAAATGTATCATCGGCATCTTCTCGCAAGGACTAAAAACTCTCAATATACTTCCGCGTGACGTCCTTCAAATAGCTGTACGACGGAATGACATACAGCACGGGCTGCATGTCGCTATATGTATATTCGTGGTTGATCACCTGTTCGAGATCGAAGGGCCTACGTTCGACTTCAGCTGAGAAAGCGTGTTCGAGTTCGCCGAAACTAGACAGCAGCCCGGCTCCGTATGCCTTCACGTGGCCTTCGTGCTCAACCATTCCGAATTCTACCGTGAACCAATAGAGACGGCCGAGTTGTTCGAGTTGCGCGTCCGTAGCGATACGCGCACCGTGGCCGATGAATTGGGAAAAGTCCGCGAAGTTCGGGTTCGTGAACATCGGTATATGGCCGATCGATTCGTGTACAATGTCGGGCTCGGGCGTGTACGCCGGCTGCGAATGGTGGCGGATGTACTGCGTACACAACATCACGCGGTACGACAGCCAAGACAAAAATCCGCGTGTCTCTACTAACCTTCGATCGGGGCAAGGCGAAAACCGGTCAGTTCGTTCAACCGGCGGTTCATTTCGGAAAGCTGAGGAATGCGCTCGGTCGTTATCCCAAGGTCTTTTTTTGCTTTGAGATAGAAGGGCGAAGCGTACTTCTGATGCAGATCTTCCAGCTCTTCCGCCACATAGCGCCAAACGCGTTGTTCACGGGCATTGTAGTCAACATCGGTTATCTGGCCTGTTTCGCGAAAGCGTTTTGACAGATCCGCAATATGATCACGTCGTGCACGGTACTCCTCATCGCTGGCTCCGGGATGGTCAAGGGAAAGCTGGTTGATGTCCTCGAACTTCATGTCCCTAAAGGCCGGAAGCTCTTCATCTGACACCCGGAAGTTATCCAGCGTCACGGCGGGCAGATCAAGTGTTGCAGTTTCAGTCATTGTAGCGACTCCTGTCATATCGTTCGATGTCCGGCTCAGCGGAGGCGTTATCCGTAATTAGTAATTTTAATCGATATGATAGAAGAAATGAATGGGTAACGTTAGTTAGTTGCCATATGTCGCTTTAGAATATAAGGTATTGTCAGTCGTTTGCTTTATATACTTCAGGGAGACCGTGGCCTCGCATGCTTGATGATATCGATCGAAAAATTCTTACCGAACTCCAGGCAGATGCTCGGACAAGCTACGCCGAACTTGGCCGTCGCGTCGGCCTCACAACCCCGGCCGTTATCGAGCGTGTCCGCAAGCTGGAAGACGCGGGAATAATCACTGGTTATCGGGCGGAGATAGACACGGCTAAGGTCGGCCTGCCGATACTAGCGTTCATTCGAATGAGCATTACCGGCGTGGACTATAGTCACATCATCGAGGTGGTTCAGGCGTCGAAAGAAGTACTCGAATGCCACCGCGGCACCGGTGGCGATTCGTTCATTGTGAAGATCGCGGTCGCATCGGTCGAACATCTGCAGGAGGTGATCGACCGTCTGGTTCCATACGGAATTACAACCACGACGATCGTGCTATCATCGCCCGTGAAGCGACGCCAGATTGAGGTCTAAGTATTGCTGTCCGGTCGGCCGGCTATATCTTTCCTATCTGCTTCCTCGAACGCTTTTCGGTCATCTTGCCGTCAAACTCTTCGTCGTTCGCCTCGGCTTCTTCCTTGGTTTTGCGAACGATCCCGTCCTTGTGATGCGGCGGTGAGTAGATAGTGTAGAGGTTTAGTGTCTCAGTGGCCGAGGTGTTGATGACGTTGTGCCGGGCACCGGCCGGGATTACGACCGCGTCGCCATCCTTGACGGTGTACTTGCTGTCGTCGATCATCACGCGTCCTGTTCCACCCTCAAATCGCAGGAACTGATCATTTTCTTCATGCACCTCTGAGCCGATCTCTTCCTTTGGTTTGAGGCTCATCAGCACAAGCTGGCTGTAGGCTGATGTGTACAGAACCTTGCGAAAATTCTTGTTTTTCAGTGTGTCTTTCTCGATATTTGACTTAAATCCTTTCATAATTCCTCCGTTCGATTGCTTTCCTATAGTACAGATCAATGGGCTCGGGTTCGAGTGAAGCGAGCCTCTAGAGCGATGAGATCTTGCGTGCCAGGGCCATGTCGACATCGGTCACTCCGTCGCGGTCGTGGGTCGTCGTGGCTATCTCCGCGTATCCCCAGCCAAAAGTAATATCCGGGTGATGGTCCATTGACTCGGCTATTTCGCCGACCTGGTTTACGAATGCAAGGCTGTCGGCGAAGTTCTTGAACTCATATCGACGCCGGATCGCTTCGCCTTCGGTTGTCCAGCCTTCAAGCGATTCCAATTGTTCCGTTATCTCTGCCTGCGTTAGTTTCCTTCTTTCCATCTTTATCGGGTTTCCTGAAGTACGATATAATCGAGCTTTTGATTTGAACTTAATATTACCGGAATACTTGTCCTAATGAAGAATAGAATTTTACAATCAGCGATCTTGATCGCCATAGCGGCAGCAATGACAGCTTGTGCCGGCGAGTCAAAACCGGCCACGCCGATCGAGACCTTCAAGACCTACACGAAAGCGATCAAAGCCAAGGACCTCACGACCATGAAGCTTTTGCTCTCAAAGGCAACGATCGATATGCACCAGCTTGAAGCCCAGGCGCAAGGCGTCACGCTCGATGACATCGTAAAGCGCGAAACGCTTTTTACCGAGAGCCAAAAGACAGTGAAACTCCGCAACGAAAAAGTCGAGGGCGACACAGCCACGCTTGAAGTGGAGAATTCGTTCGGTTCCTGGGAGACGGTCCCTTTTGTCAAGGAAGAGGGCGTTTGGAAGATCGACAAAAAAGGCTTTGCTCAGCGGCTGATGGATGAAGCTGAGAAAAACAACAAAGCGCTCGATGACATTATTAATCAGAGCCGGCAGCAGCAGCCTTAAGAGGAGCAAACCAACGTGGCGATCGTAAAACCTTTCACGGCCCTGCGGCCTCCGACGAACAAGGCCGAGAGCGTTTCCTGTGTTCCCTATGACGTAGTGACGGACTCCGAGGTTCGTGAGATCACTTCAGCAAACCCGAACAGCTTTTTGCGCGTGACGCGGCCCGAAGCCGATTTTGGCACCGCCGACCCGGCCAAAGCTTTTGCAGAAGCAAAGACGCTGCTTGAGCAGTTCATCGCCGAAGGCTTGCTCGAACGTGACGCAGAGCAATGCTTTTATGTGTACCGCTTGCGCTCGGGCGATCACGTACAGACAGGCATTGTCGGCGGTTGTTCTGTCGATGACTACGACAACGATGTCATCAAAAAGCACGAAAGAACCAGGCCCGATAAGGTTCGCGACCGGACCGATCATATGCTTGCCCTTCGGGCCCAGACCGGGCTCATCTTCTTGGCGTTCCGAAATACAGACGAGATGCGAGCTCTGATCGCCGAAGCGGCCGCAACCGAGCCGATCTACGATTTCGCATGTCCAAAGGGCGTTCAGCAAACGGTCTGGCGCGTGAGCGACACTGCCGCGATCGAGAACGCATTCGCCAAAATTCCGGAGCTCTACGTGGCAGACGGCCATCATCGTGCCGAAAGTGCTTCGCTTGCCCGAAAGGAGCTTCGTGCCTCAAACCCGGACCACAGCGGTACCGAACCGTGCAACTTCGTAATGGCCGGCATCTTTCCGGCAGAAGACCTTGCCATCATGGCCTATAACCGTGTGGTAAAAGACCTTAACGGCCTTTCGCCGGACGAATTTCTTAAACGGCTGGAAGAATATTTTATCGTCGCAGAAACAAAGGAACGCCAACCTGAAGAACGTGGGCGGTACGCCATGTACCTCGCGGGCAAATGGTACAATTTGCGTTACAACGTAAATTATTTTCGCGAACCTGATCCGCTTGAGCGGCTTGATGTTCAGATACTGCAGCAAAATGTGCTGGGTCCGATGCTGGGCATAGAGGACCCGCGAACCAATCAGCGCATCGCCTTTGTCGGCGGCGGTCGCGGCATCGACGAACTTGAGAACCTGGTCGATGCGGGTGGCTTTGCGGTCGCATTCTCGCTCTTCCCGACCACCATGGACGACCTTTTCGCCGTATCGGACATGGGCGAGATAATGCCGCCAAAATCGACCTGGTTCGAGCCCAAATTAAAGGACGGCCTTTTCGTCCATCGGATCTAGGCCGTGGGCTAAACACCGAGACAACTGAGAAAATATCTTTGTATGATCGACCCGACCAATCTTGCGGCCTTGCGCCAGGAATATTTGCAGCTCGAGCTTTCAAAAGACTCGGTCGCAGCCGATCCGTTCGTTCAGTTCGCAGCGTGGTTTGATGAGGCGGTAAGGACCGAGATATTTGAGCCGAACGCAATGCACCTCGGCACCTCAACACCGGACGGCATTCCATCCGGCCGCACCGTTCTCTTAAAGGGTTTTGACGAGTCGGGTTTTACATTCTTTACCAACTACACCAGCCGCAAGGGAACCGAGCTGCTTGCAAACCCCAATTGCTACCTGCATTTTTTCTGGAAGGAACTCGAGCGGCAGATATTCATTCGCGGGACGGCCGTCAAAGTTGCCGCTAATGAATCAGATGAGTATTTCGGAACACGGCCCTACCTAAGCCAGCTTGGCGCCTGGGCTTCAGAGCAAAGTTCCGTGATCGAGTCTCGCGAGGTGCTTGAGGAACGCTTTGAGGAGCTGAAAGAAAAATACGCCGAAGGCAGCGTCACGCGCCCCGCGCATTGGGGCGGCTTTCGCGTCACACCCGGCGAATTCGAGTTCTGGCAAGGCCGGCGCAGCCGCCTTCACGACCGCATCGCTTATCACCTGATCGAAAATAACTGGAAGATCTCACGCCTGTCACCCTGACGCGGATCGCGACTTCCGTAGGTCTATTCAAACCACATCTTCTCGACCTCGTTCCGCCAGTTTTGAAGCATCGTCTTGTCGTTTTGCTTTGAGATGCCGTCTCTGGTGATCCCGGTGGGCGGCGGGACGAACGCCGCGAGTTTGTCGAAAACGGCGGCGCGGTCGGCGGGTGAAACGCGAGACAGCAGGTGCCAGAGCGTGACCATGTCGTAGAACTCCGCTTTAGAGATCAGCGTTTGCACCGCGGCCCTTCCGCCACCGCCGAAATCGAATCGTTCGAGGGCACGGCGAAATTCGGCGTTGGTATCGGGCGAGAACGGCGTTCCAAGGCCTTTGCCCTTGCGGGTCATCACCTTCATTCCAGCGGGTACGATGGATTCTCGGCCGCGGTCTTCCATTGCGACGAAACCGCCGGTCACATTCAAGACACTGTTGCCGAAGCGATCGACATCAAGCGTGTATTCACAGCCAAGATCGACCGCTTTTCCCGATGGAGTATCGACCACGAAAAGTCTCGGCGGCGCAAAGATCTTTGCGTGCAGCGACCCTCGTTCAAGCGCAAGACGGTGTTCATCCTTACCTGTTTCAACGAGCTTCACGCGGGAGTTTGGCGCGACCTCGACACTTCCGATGTTCGCTACGGTTATCTTGGCTTTAGACTTTGCGTCTGTTTCAAGCAATTCGCCCACGGCGATTCGGGCCGACGCCGTTCCGTCACCTATCTTAGGCATTCCGGCAAGCGTCTCGACCTGCCAGCTCTTGCCCGATGAAGGAGGAAGGCCTTTATCCGTGTTCGAGCTATTCGTATTCGCATTCACGTTCGAATTAACACGCAAATTCGCATTGTGCGCGGGAGCTTGTGGATTGACCGCAAGTGGCGGTTGTTGGCCCGGCGTGGTCGAGTTCTGGTTCGGCCCCTGGGCCGTGTACGGACTATTGCCACTGAACAGGTTAACGTAAACTACCACCGACAAGACCGAAACCGCGATCACAGCTACGCCAAACGCGAGTCCGCGACGAAGGTTAAAGAATGACGCTTGCGGGATAAGGCCCATCTGCGGTGAAGCAGGATCTAACGCGCTATCAATTCTTGCCCAGACCGCATCCGGAGCATCCGTCCTCGGCAGGATAGACGCGAATGAAACACCAAGTTTAAGGTCATCGTGTTCGCGACGGCATTCGTCACAGACCATCAGATGTTCGCCGACCGCCCGCCGCTCGTCCTTGCCCAGTTCCTGATCTATGAATGCCTGGATCTCGTTCTTGTAATGCCCTTGGTACATCAAACCTATATCTCACCCCTTAAATGCCCGAGTTTGGCGGCCATTATTTTGTGTCCCCGGTTGAGCCGCGATGAGATCGTTCCGGTCGAACACTCAAGAACCTCTGCGATCTCGTTATACGAAAGTCCCTCAACGTATTTCAGAATCAGCGGAACGCGATACTTGGATTTCAGGCTGCCAAGCACGGCCTGAACCTCCACCGCGATCTCTCGTGTCCGGATCTTTTCGTCAAGGGACACCTTAACAACCGGCTCACTCACGGAAAACCAATCCGCGATGCCAAACAAACGCCGGATCTTACGGGTTTCGTCAATGCACGTGTTCACCGTCATTCTGTAAAGCCAGGTAGTAAATTGAGCGTCGCCGCGAAAGTTCATCTTGGTAAAGAGCTTTAGGAAAACCTGTTGCGTGACATCAGCCGCTCGGTCTGCGTTGCCGCTGAAAAAGTTCAGTGCAACCGAATAGACCCTCCGCTGATGCTCGGTGTACAGTGCGTGCATCGCCTCGCGGTTGCCTCGTCGGCATTCCTCGATCAGGTCGATTTGCGGCGGATCCTTCGTCACGCGTGCTAGATGCTCCATTGCCCTGTCGAACTTTACTCCATCGCATTCTACACCGGGGCGCGGAATATCCACGCCCGTTGGCTGACCTGTTGGATCTCATTGTATCCCCCGATGATGATCACGTCCCCCGACCTGAGCCGTGTCGCGGTTGAGAACAATCTTTTTGAACCGAAAGTACCAGCCACGCTCTGCGCCGTCTTCTTTGTTGCGTCAAATATCTCTGCACTGTCGGAGCCGCCGGCGATCAGGATCTTTCCATCGTTCAGGACCGCGACTGCTCCATTAAGCTTGTAACGGGCCCTACCCAGGTCGCCTACCTTCCTGAAACGGCCAGTAGAAGGATCGAGAACTTCGATCGACGTGTAGGCTCCCTGCGAATCTCGTTCGTCCGATCCGCCGGTGATCATAACGCGGCCATCGTTTAGGAGAACGGCATCATGCTTGTGACGACGGATCGTCATCTCGGGGCCGGGCCCAAATGTGCGAAGCTCCGGATCGTAGATCTCGGTCGACGAATAGATCGTCACCGCCGAGCGCCGATCTTTATGTCCCCCGGTTATAAGGACTTTTCTGTTTCGAAGAAGAGTTGCCGTATGCGATTCGCGCGGCGTGCTCATTTTTCCGGCAGCTGTAAACTGGCCGGTTCTTGGATCGAATATCTCGGATTCTGCAAGAAACGTCCATCCTGTTCCGACGCCGCCTGCAAGGAGAATCGTTCCGTCCGGAAGTGTCGTAGCGGTATGCTCGCTTCTGGCTAAAGTAAGCATTGGCCCTGTAATAAAACGTCCCGACTTGGGGTCAAAAATCTCTGACGTCTGCAAGTAGCCGCCATTATAACCGCCGGCGATCAGAACCTTTCCGTCGGGTAGGAGCGACGCGGTGTGACCGGACCTTGCAGTATTGAGTCGGCCGGCGTCGATGAATGACATTTTGGAGGGATCGAAGATCTCGACCTCGGCGATGCTGCCGCCTCCATATTTCATCCCGCCGACGATCAGGACCCTGCCGTCATGCAATAACGTTGCCGTATGGGCCGCCCGTCCACTGTTCATTTCGTTCCGAACGATCTCTAAATGTCCGGACCTTGGGAAGGCGCTCCCTGGACGTAAACTGCTTGCCGGAACACAGAAAGCCAGAACGAGTACAAGGCCTATTGATTGAACCATTTTCTCCTTCTTGGTCAGGCCATCAATTTCAGATCGCGGGTCGCCCGCAGCAATCCGTCCTTCCCTTTTTCAAAACTCACGATCGGGTTAAAACCACCCTTTTGTCCGGCCTGGCTCCGTTCATTCTGAGATAGAAGGCGGTCGCCTTCGAACAGGATCGAGTCGACCCAATCTTCACGCATTTTCTCGGTCGTCAGGGTCATATGAATGTGAGCGGCAAATCGGTTGACGGGATAGGGTGCTGGCTTGATCGAACGGAATGAATACCTTCCCGTCTTATCCGTCAGCATCCATCCGCGGTATTTTCCGTGGCGATGAACATCCTTAGTTCGGCCGTAATAGCCTTCAAAGTCGGTGTGATAAAGATAGATCAGCGTGTTTGCCGCCGGGGTTTTACCATCGGACTGAAAGACAGTGCCTGAGATCTCCATCGGCTCGCCCTTGTCGGTCTCAGTCGAAAGGGTGGTCTTCCAGGAAACATTCGCTGGAGCACTGACCGCTCCCGACCATGCCCCGTTCGAGTCCTGGACCGCCATCTTCTTCAGCCTTTCAAGAATGTCGGACGACGGGCCTGTTTCCGCAAAAGCGTTGCCTTTGCAATTGGCCAGTAATGGGACTGCCGCTGCCGAAACGATGATATTTCGTATAAAATCTCTACGTGATGCGTTCGTTATGATCATTGCTGTTGTCCTCGCTTGTGGATTATTCGATAATTAGACGGACGGCCATCGCCGTTTCTTCCATTTTTTCTATGCAGCTTGAGACAGAAAGATTATTGATACGCCCTTATACGCACGACGACCTCGAAGAGTTGATCGAGATGCGTTCTGACCCGGATGTTTACCGATACCTCGGCGGCCTTGAACGCCAGAACCCCGCTGAGATCACAAAACGTTTTGACTTTTACCTAGACTGTTACGAAAAGCTGGGATTTGGAATGTCCGCAATGATATGGAAGGAAAGCGGCGAGGTGATAGGTGGCTCCGGGCTGCAGCCGCTCGAAGATACGGGCGAGATCGAGGTCGGGTATAGCCTCAAAAGGAGCTACTGGCGTCGCGGCATCGGCTATGAATGCGCGATTGCGTGGCTTGAATATGGATTCGAGAAAGCGGGCCTTGAACGCATAGTCGCGGTTGCTGATCAGGCCAACGTCGGCTCTTGGCGGATAATGGAAAAATGCGGAATGTCGTTCGAGAAGATTCAGTCCGCGTACAATATGGAATGCAAGTTCTACGCGATCTCAAAAGAACAATTCGCGAAAACGAAGGGGAAATATGCGAGTTAAGCGTTCTATCTTCTTGTTGATCCTGGTTGCGGCTTCGGCATTGGCAGTTCTCGGCCAGGCCCCAAAACCGGCGGACAACTGGGCAGATCTTGAAGGCACAAAGATCCGCTACTTCGATGTCGGCAACAAAGCCAAGACGGCTCTGGTCCTGGTTCATTGCTGGACATGCAACGTCGAGTTTTGGAAGGACACTTACAATGCCTTTCCCAACTATCGCGTGATCGCAATGGACCTGCCCGGCCACGGCAGCAGCGATAAACCCAAGATCGACTACTCCATGGAGTATTTTGCCAAGGCGGTAGACACCGTTCTGAAAAAAGCCGGTGTTAAAAAAGCAATACTCGCCGGGCACAGCATGGGAACACCGATAATTCGGCGGTACTACGAGCTTTATCCTGAAAAGACGAAAGGCCTTATCCTCGTCGACGGAGCCCTATTGCCGTTTGGTAAGCGTGAAGACGTGAATAAGTTTTTCGAACCGTTGTTCGCGAACTACACGGCCGAATCCGCCAAGTTCCTAGACGGAATGCTTGAGACAACATATCCGGATGTAAAGCCTTTCATTCGATCGTCAATGCTCGCAACTCCGGACTATGTCGGTATCAGCGCGATGAAGCTGATGCTCGACGATGCTTACTCTACCCACGGAAAGATCAACGTTCCTCTCCTTGCGGTAATGGCCCCGTCCGAATACTGGCCGAAGGATCTTGAACAGCAATACAAGGCTATAGCTCCGAAAACGGAATTTCATATGTGGGCGGGCGTCAGCCATTTTCTCCATATGGAACGGCCCACCGAGTTCAATGGCCAGATCAAGATGTTCGTAATGAAGAATGGCCTCTTGTAGCTCTAAATGAATCTCAGCTACCCAAAACTCATCTTTGCCGTTGTCCTGACGATCTATTTTCTATGGATCGCCTACGCGCCGATGCAGGGAAGCTTTCTCGACATTGTCAATCTGCCGATACATGAGACCGGACATTTAGTATTTGGCATATTTGGCGAAACTCTTGGCATGGCCGGCGGCACGCTGTTTCAGTTGATCCTGCCGGCAGTATTTGTCGGATATTTTTGGTGGCACGAGAAGTTTTTTTCTGCTGCAGTGGTTCTTTTTTGGGTCGGGCAAAGCATGATCAACGTGTACATCTATGCTCAGGACGCGATAGCGATGCAGCTCCCGTTAGTCGGCGGGGGCATTCACGATTGGAACTGGATGCTGACCCGCTTTGGATTGCTTTCATCGACCGGTACAATTGCCGGTTTTATTAGAGCGGTAGGCACTCTGACGATCATCGCGGCGGGCGTGTTCTCGATCTTTTATGCGTTCCATTCGCCGGTTGAAGAGCTCGAAGAAATATGAAGGCTACGCTCATCACGGGTGCTTCCGGCGGTATCGGCGAGGCGTTTGCCCGCCGGCTTGCTGAAGAGGGCCATAACCTCGTACTTGTTGCCCGGTCGGAGGATAAGCTCGGTGCACTCCGTGACGAGCTTCAGGCAAAACACGAGATCACCGCCCATTTCATCGCAGTCGACCTGACGGGTTTTGAGGCCGACAAGCAATTGTTCGAAGAGACAGAGAGTAACGGCATTGAGGTCGATTGGCTTATCAACAACGCGGGTTTCGGTTCGATGGGTGATTTTACAAAGCTCGATCTGGAACGCGAGCTTGGGATGATCGATCTTAATATCTCGTGCCTTGTCGCTCTGACGCATCGCTATCTGGCAAAAATGCGCGAGCGAAAGAGCGGAACGATAATAAATGTTTCGTCCGCCGCGGGCTTTCAGCCGATTCCATTCATGGCGACATACGCCGCGACCAAGGCGTTTGTCACATCCTTCTCAGAGGCACTCGCAGAAGAGAATCGGCATTACGGCATACAGGTACTTGCCCTTTGCCCCGGATCAACGGAAACCAACTTCCATGATGCAGCCGGCATGGACCGTGCGTTGAGTTTCAAGGGCCAGGAGACAGTCGAGGATGTTGTTGAAACGGCCATGAAGGCAGTAGCGTCCAAACGTGCGAAGATAGTTTCGGGTTGGACCAATTGGTTCGTTGCGTCCGCGGTCAATTTTGTGCCCAACTCTTTGATCACGCGTGTTATGGGTAAAGGTATGCGCGGCAGGTTTCAAAAAGACTAGATGAAATTTACAGTTCTCGGCAGCGGATCGACAGGCAATGCCGTACTCATCGCGACCGAAAAAACCAAGGTTCTCATAGATGCCGGTATGAGCGCCCGCGAGATGCTGCGGCGTCTTGCGGCGGTCGGCGTCGACCCGGCTGACCTCGACGCGGTCATAATTACGCATGAGCATAGCGACCACGTCGGCGGATTGCGAAGCCTTCTAAGCAAGGTAAGGTGTCGCGTGTATATTTCAGGTGCGACTGAAGATGCTTACTACTGGTATCGAGCTCCGAAAACCAACGGCGAAGAAGAAAGCCTAAAGCGTCGCGATGCCCTGAAGGATCGACGCGTCGAGATAGAATCTGATCGTGACTTCTGCATTGGCGATATCGACTTTGAACCGTTCACCGTTCCGCACGATGCAGTGGACAATTTCGGCTTCGTCGCAAAAAACGGCGGCGTCAGGATAGCGACCCTCACCGATTTCGGCCATATTACTCAGCTTATTCGAGAAAAACTCCGTAACTGTGATGGCATCGTGATCGAATCTAACCACAGCCGCGATATGCTGCGGGCGTGCCCGGTCTATAGCTGGAGCCTCAAACAACGCATTGCCGGGCGCCGCGGCCACCTCTCTAATGAGGATCTGGCAGACTGGCTTCAACACGACTTTGACGGATCGGCAAGACACATCGTGCTGGCACATCTCTCACAACGCGCCAACGATATTCACCTCGCCCGCATCACAGCCGAAACTGCTCTAAAAATGCGGATGCCCTTGTTCCAGGTCGAGACTAAGATCAAGCTCTCAAGCCACGTGGAACCAACAGACTGGATAACATTTTGAGAAATAGACGACCATCCTAGCCAGCAATTTTCCATTCAATCCCTTTCACACTCGCACAAACCGGACCGCCATCGCGGCCGATGCCGTTTATCACGACTTCTACTCTTTTACCGGATGAAGCCAGTACCGATTCGACCTGTTCTTTTGATATCGACATCAGGGACAATTTTGCACGGCGGGCCCAAAGCGTTCCTTTCTGGCCAGAATATGTGCCGGAGTTAACATAGACGAATCTGGAATCCTTAGGACCTTGACCAAATGGGGGAAGAAAATTTGGCACGCTACTCGAAAGATCGACCCTTATATCAAAATCGAACGATATCCTATCGCCGAGTACGGAAGTGGGCTCCACAAGGTCGTGCTTGCCTTTCTGCACTTTCATAGAAACGCCGGACAGCGGCCCAACGATCGTGATCCTGACGGGAATTTCGTGTTTCATTTCAGCTAGGTAAGAAATAGCATTATACCATCTGGACCGATGATCGAAACTTGGACACATTGTTGACTTGTCGTGTGGCCAGCGTTTAGCATTTTTATGTCGGACAAACTTTAGTTTGTCCCATCTCCGGAAGTTTGCCGGAAACTGGATCGTTATGAGTTTCACATTGCATGACATGGGTTCGGAGAACTTCGAATTCAACGCGAACGTATGGAATTGGAAAGCGGCCCTTGAGTTGATCAAAGGATTCGACTTTTTTAGCGAGGGCAAGCTGCGGCAGATGGCATATAACGGAACTGGCGTGAAGGTCGACATCGACGATGCTCATTTTATCGGGCAAAAGATACGTGACGAGATCTTGCCCAAGCTTGAACCTGATAAGCGGATGTTCGTTGACGGCTCGATAACCGACCAGCCCGACGATATGACCTTGTTCAAGGACGATGACGAGCAGTGGAAGAATTACAGTGTAACCTACGATTGGTTAAAGGAGTTTTCAGATTTCTGCCTGCGGTCAAAGGGTTTTCAGATATTCTGAGCTGGAACTCCCCACAGGCTCTCGCTGGTTCTTCTGACATTAGATGGAATTTCTCCAGGACATTCTTAACACTCTCTCACCCTTCTTTAAGAATCTTTGGGTACAGATAGCGCTTCTGATCCTTTTTGCGACCGTACACGGCTATGTCGGTGCGTGGCTTGCTGTACGGATGCTATTCCGTCCGCGCCAGCCGTTCAAGGTACTAGGCCTAACGCTGTTCCCGCAAGGTATGATCCCGCGTCATCGCGACCGCCTGGCAAACGCCATCGGGAAAGCCGTGGGTGAAGAACTCGTTTCCCAGGAAACGATAATGGAGGAACTGCTCGGCAAGGATTTTTTGAAAAAGAAGATCCGCGGCGTGGTCGAATCCTACACTAACGAACTCGTTTCGCGTGACTATCCTTCACTTATTGACGCTCTTCCGACGAATCTGCGTGCTCCTGTCCTTGACGCGATCACTTCTCTGCAGTTCAAGATAGCAGCCCATATCGAAGGTGTACTAAAAAGCGAAGAATCTCTCGAAACTATTCGCGGTTTTGTGACGAGGCGGGTCGATGAGCTCCTTGGTCAACGCGTTTCGGAAGTGATCGATGATGCGTCGTTTCAGAAGATAGTCGGTTTCCTGGACGACCGGATCGAAGCGGCCGTGAACTCGCCGGCACTTGAAGAAAAGGTCCGCGAGTTCATCACCAAACGTGTAGATGATCTCGCGAACACCGAGACTCCGCTGGGAACTTTGTTCACCACAGACGCCGTCGACCTTCTAAAGGAAAAGGCAAACGAGCAGATCGAGCCCGTCGTCCACCGTTTGACCGAACTCGCAGCGGCGGAAAAGACGCGTAACCAGATCGGAGCTTTGATCAAGCACGAGGTCCACGAGTATTACGAGGGCCTGCCCTTCTTTAAGAAGATCTTTGTCTCGCGTGAGAATTTGATCGGCGAGGTTGACGACCTTGTAAATGAAAGCCTTCCGAAGCGCATTGAGGAAACCCTTAAAGGCGATTTCTTTGCCGACGAAGCTCGCAATTTCATCAACTCCAGCATTGATGACGCCCTCGCCCGACCGTTGCCCGAGCTGATCGGAACCGTCGCACCGGAACAGTTGGCAAGGCTCAAAGCTCAGATCACGAAGTCTGTGCTTTCCGTTCTTCGCGGCGAGGAAATGAGGGCGTCGATCTCTGGCTACCTCAGCAACACCCTCGAGAAACTAAGGCCCCACAGCATTGACGCCATAATGCAAACGCTCCATCCGGAATCGGAAGAAAAGCTTAAGACGATGCTTTCCAAAGGCCTTCTGAGCGTAATTTCGCGCGACGAGACATCGCAGATCATAAACTCGGTACTGAACAAACAGGTCGAAAAGCTGCTTTCAGCGCCGATTGGCCGCCTCTCGGACAACATTTCTGAAGAAAAACTTAAAGCGGCGAGCGAGTCTCTATCCGACACGATAATCGCCGCGATAAAAGAAAAGCTCCCCGAAGCGATCAAGGAATTCAATGTCGGCAGCGTTGTGCGCGAAAAGATAAACAACTATCCGGTCGAAAAGCTGGAGTCGCTCGTTATGTCTGTGGCCAAAGAACACCTCCGCACCATCGAACTTTTCGGCGCCCTCTTCGGCTTCATCATTGGCGTCGTTCAGGCACTGCTTTCATACTGGGCGTTCGCAAAATAGTCCGTTAATGTTCGCAAATTGTGTATAGATCTTCGTCATTATCAAACAAGGCAGAGGTTCGTCCGGCTTCTTCCGTGTCCTCCGTGCCAAATCACGATCTCGTCGCTGATGGAGAAAATGGAAGATTCAAACAAGACGGACGGACCAAGCCTTTTGCGATCAATATGCGATTTATTCTGATACTAACTACAGTCTTTCTCGCCGGAACTGTATTTTCCCAGACCTCACTGAAAGAGGGGCCAAAGGTCAACGGCATTGCCCTCGGCGCGACACGCGAGGAAGTGGTTCGCCGCCTTGGAAAGCCAAAGTCTCAATCAAAACGCCAAGCCGATGAATGTGTGGGTGGTGTCGAGATGACCCTGAATTATCGCGGCCTCACGTTCAAGCTATGGGACGATGCGGATCAGAAAAACTTTACGGTCGGATATTTTGAAGTAAGGTCGGCCGCGTGGAATGTTTCGGGTGCCAGAGTGGGCAACGCATCAGCCGCGATCAAGAGACGGTTCGGCACGCGAACCGCGCAAGAGGTGGACAGCCAGACTAACATGCTTACATGGTATTACGATATGGATGAGAAAATCAGTCCCGGCAACACAAGCTTCGCTTTCCGACGCAGCCGTGTCTATAGGATCGCAACGATGTACCTTATGTGTTGATCATTTGACCATCGTCTGCTGACTCGATCGCAGCAGCCACTTACCGTCCTTTCTAAGGAACGTGTCGGTTATCCTCGCCTTTCCAGATCGGCCGTTCGTTAGCGTAAGGGAAAGGAGGTACTTCATCACGGCCGTATCTTCCGTCAAAGTTGAGAGGTCGGCCTCCGTGATCGTCCACGATTTGATCGTTTTTTCCTTCTTTACGTCCGCCAGAGCCTCATTCTTGTTCTGGACTTTCCCCTCGACATCGGTGATCTGAAAATCATCGGTCGTTGCACTCGACAGCTTTGCGATGTCGCCTTCTACCGACGCGTCCGCAATGTCGTTCACCAGCCGAACAAGGTCATTCTTGACTGAATCCCGGTCGAGTGCCTTTGCAGGAGCGGAGTTCGCAGCCTGGTTCGAATTCCCGGGTCCTGATTGCGGGCCCGAGTTCAGTTTCTCGGACAGATTGCACAAGGCCATGACAAAGCCGATCACCGTTATTATTGCGAGAAATTTCATTTGTTACCTCTAATCTACCGTCTGAACAACACGTTTCAGAATGTTAAGGTCACGCCTGGTTCAAGTCAATTCTCACCGCTGACCATCCTGCCAAAATATTATTTTCGATGCGTGCAGTTTTTCTGCAAGAAACGTTCGGTGGCTCGTTCTTTGGGTCGCAGCGTTACTTATAAGGCATTAGCCGAGGTGTTCGACAGAATGATTGAACGTCGAGAAGGTTGAGACCGAATAAAGTAATCCGGCTGTGTTTGCTTGAAGTTGCGGGGCGGATCGGGGGTTTGTCGATCAGCCGGAAAGACCGCGGAACAGACCATAATTAAAGGAAATAAAACAATGAGAAGATCTGTATTAACAGTATTTTTTGCAGCTATCGCTGCGTTCGCAGCAGCATGCCAACCTGAACCGAATAAACCGACGCCGAACACGGCACCCAGCCCGGCGGTCCTGGCTTCACCGGCTCCTTCGTCGCCAGCGGCGGTTCCTTCCGTTTCGCCAGGTGCAACAGTCGACCCGAAGGCTCCGGCAACCAAGATCGCTGCGCTTGAGGGTGTATGGCCCGGCGTTGAGGGAACTTCACTGACCGTTGCCAAAACGGGCGATAAGTACAAGGTCTCGATCACCGGCCTCGACAAAAAGATCGAATCGTTTGAAGGCGTAGCGAAAGGCGACACCATCGAGTTCAAACGTAAGGACAAGGTCGAAACGATCAAGGCCGCTACGGCTGAGGAAACCGGAATGAAATGGCTGCAGGGCGAAAAGAACTGCGTCGTTATCACAAAGGGCAGTGAAGGATACTGCAAGAAATAGCAGCAGCCTCAACTGAACACGAAAAAGGCGGGCTTCGGCCCGTCTTTTTCTTTTGCGCAAATATCTTTGAACTTTTCAGAAATTAGAATCGTTACCTTTCAACAGCAGACCTTGCGGAGGCAATTATGAAGAAATTCGGTACCCTGATCTTTATCACAGCCATTATTCTCGGCATTTTCGTCACAAGCTTCTTTTCGATCGGCCAGGCGGCAAAGCCTTTCTTTAACTTGTCATTCAACAAGAAAACCAAGGGTTCCGGCAAGGTTGCGACCGACGTCCGCGACCTTCGCGACTTTAAGGGAATCGATGTCAGCGGAGTTTTTCAGGTTGAGATCACCAGCCAGAAAGACTTCGGCGTTGAGGTCGAAGCGGACGACAACCTGCTCCCGCTTATAAGGACGGAGGTTCGCGGCGGAGTGCTTCACATCGAAACCGAAGGCCGCATCTCGACTGACAACGGGCTGAAGATTCGCATCTCGGCTCCGGACATCAATGATATCGATGCCTCTGGCGTCGCAAAAGTAAACCTTTCTTCGATCAAGACAGACGAGCTCAGGATCCACACCAGCGGAGCGTCAAAGATCAAGGTAAACGGCGAGGCCGCAAAGCTGTTCGTAAAGGTAAGCGGTGCAAGTAATATCGAGGCCGCCGATCTTAAGGCTGTCGACGCTGATATTGACGCAAGCGGAGCGAGTAGTGTTTCGGTTTTCGCGACCGGTGAACTCCTGACCGATGCAAGCGGTGCGAGCAAGATCCGATATTCCGGCAGTCCAAAAAGTGTCGAGAAGCGTTCGTCCGGGGCTAGTTCGGTGAGAGAGAACTGAATTGTTTCGAGTGACCTAATGTCGAGAGAGGCCGGTGACCAGGTTCGCTGGCTTTTTTAAGTCTCCACCGCTTTTGTCCGAATTCCGGCGACGTTCCCTTCGGAGTCGAAACCTGCAGCGACGACCTCCAGCCTGACTCGGCCGGCACGGAAAAGTGTTAGATCGGTCAAGTGTTCCTTGAGGAGTTTCTCTAATTTCACGAACCTCTTCACTTTCGCCTTTTCTCGTGGGCCGTGCCATTCTCGTTCCGCGGTCAGGCGGTCAAAAAATTTGGCAGCCGGCTCTTCCTTAATGTTCTTCTTATCGTTTAGTGCCGCTTGCACTCCTTCGAAGAGCTTCAATGAATCGTGGTTGGGAATAAATATTAGTTCGATAGGCGCGTCGGTTTCGCTGACATAGATCAGCCCGTCGCACGCGTCTTCGATCGCATGGGCGAGCTCTTTTCCTGAGAGTTGTTTTTTTCTTCGCTCTTTCATACCTTTTTCGAAAAAATTTTACTGGCTTTTTTCGTTTTTTGGTCTCAAAAGCTAAGTCTAACAGATGGTAAATGTATGCCAAATTGTTGTTAATCAAGGGCCTTAACACGCCTGTAATATGGTCAGCGTTTTCTGTGGAATTCTCCTTGCGCTTGCTATTTCACTGTGTTAGTCTGAGTGCCGTTTCGATAATGCCGAGTTCTTGTAAACTGTTGTAAACAAACAACTTGAAGTATAGCTTTAAGTTTTCTTGTTAATTTCCACATACCTGTGGAAAACCTTGTGGAAAACTTTGGATACTTCTTTGTCCGCGGCCCAAAGTGACCAGATCAAAAGAGTTTTCTGGTATTTCTAGGGCAGCAAGAGTTCGTTGGTTTTAACGGCCTTGATCACCCGGCAATTTCGACGAAAGTTATTTTCTGGCCGTAGGGCCATCTTTGGAGTTTTTTGGTGGAATCATCTTTGAGTAAAACCGGTCTCTGGAACGATATTATTACCACTGTCGAGCGACAGTTGAATAAGCATATAGTCGATTCCTGGTTTCGGCCGGTTCAATTGGAAAATTACAACCCCGAAGAAAGAACGCTGCATCTCCGGGCGGGCCAGGTGACGAAAGACTGGGTAGAGCTTTATTACACCGAGCTTCTGATCAGGACGCTGGGCGATCTCGGCTTCCCGGACCATAAGATCGTGTGGAGCGTCGACGAGTCGCAGAACGAAGAAGATCGTTTCGCCTCTGACGCCGACGCGGACGACGATTACAGGCCGGGTAGCAAGCACTCGCTCCATTCGACCGGCGACCCGTCCCGCGGAGCCACCGCACCTACAAGGCATCATTTTGAGAATGATCCGTTCGAGCACTCTCTGAACCCAAAATATACCTTCGACAAATTTGTCGTCGGCAATTCAAATCAGTTTGCCCACGCAGCCTCGCTCGGGGCCGCGGACACACCGGGCAAGACCTATAACCCTCTCTTTATCTACGGCGGTGTGGGCCTCGGCAAAACGCATCTAATGCACGCTATCGGCCACGCGATAAAACAGCGTGACAAGCACATGCGTGTGTCCTACGTAACGAGCGAAAAGTTCATGAACGAACTGATCAACGCGATCCGTTATGATTCGACACACAGCTTTCGCGAAAAATATCGATCGATCGACGTCTTGCTGATGGACGATGTCCAGTTCCTTGCCGGCAAAGAACGCACGCAGGAAGAGTTTTTTCATACCTTCAACGCCCTGCACAACGAGCAGAAGCAGATCGTAATTTCAAGCGATTGCCCGCCGCGGGAGATACCGACGCTTCAGGAACGCCTGCACTCGCGTTTTGAGTGGGGTTTGATCGCCGACATCGAACCGCCTGACCTGGAGACAAAGGTCGCCATCCTTAAACGAAAGGCCGACCTCGACGGCGTCGACCTGCCCGACGACATTGCTATCTACATCGCGAACAAGATCCGCAGCAACGTCCGAGAGCTCGAGGGTTCCTTAGTTCGTCTGGTCGCAATCTCGTCCCTGCGAGGTATGCCGATCTCGAAGATGCTTGCCCAGGACGCAATGAAGAACGTCATTGACAGCGAGCGTCCCGAGGGCCTGACCATGGAGCGCATAGCCCGAACCGTCGCGTCTCATTACAAGCTTACGGTTGACGAGCTGAAGTCAAAGAACAACTCACGAGCGATCGCGGTGCCGCGGCAGGTCGCAATGTATCTTTGTAAACGGCTGACCAATCACAGCTATCCCGAGGTCGGCCGCGAGTTCGGAGGCAAGCATCACACGACCGTTATGCATTCTTTTGACAAGATCGACCGGCTCGTCAGTGAAAGTCGCGATTTCCACAAGACGGTCAGTGAGCTAATCGACAGTCTTTGCAGCTAATTAGGTGATTTTGAGCCGGTTTACCGAGGAGAGGGTTTCCACAGGGATGTTTGGGCCGGGATAGAGCTAAAGCCTTTATCTAGAGTATTTGAAAGAAGTTTATGCACATTTCCACTTGATCGGGCCGAATTGATCTTGTGGATTACTGGGAAGATAGAGAATTTCGTAAGTTATCCGCAGAAGAGGCCGCTTTTCCACAAACTTTCCACAGAAGATGTGGACGAAATAAGGTAGGTTTTATAAGCACTTAAGCCGCTTTTGCACATATTCACAGGCCCTCTTACTAGTACTAGATAAATATCTAATATATTTATTCTTAGATTTAAAGAAATAGTTTGAAAGGGATAAAAATTCAGCAGTCGCGTATAATATCGGAAACAACAGTTAGGAGTTATCTGCAATGGAATTTGTCATCAAGCAATCCGCGTTGAAGGAAGTTTTGGGATATGTGCAGGGCGTTGTCGAACGTAAGAGCACGATCCCGGTTTTGTCGAATATTTTGATCGAGAGCTTGGGTGAGAATTCCATCCGGATCGTCGGGACAGACCTTGACGTTACCATCCGCTGTGATGCGGAAGCAGAGATCAAAAAAGGCGGAGCAATGTGCATCCAGGCCCGCAAGTTGTTCGATCTTTCAAGATTGCTGAACGGTGCCGACGTTAAATTCAAAAAGGAAGATAATGAGTGGGTCAGCGTCACTTCCGGCCGCGGCAAGTTTCGCCTCGCCGGCGTCAACAAGGAGCAGTTCCCTGAGATCCCGATATTCAAATCTGCACCACTCAAACTCTCGGCCGAGGTGTTCAACTATTTCATCCAGCATACGGCGTTCGCCATCACCAACGAGCAGTCGCGTTTTACCCTGTCAGGGGCCAAGTTCATTCTCGCTGACGGCAAGGCAAAGATGGTCACGACCGACGGCCACCGCCTTGCCTATATCGAGCGCTCCCTCGACGTACCCGCCGAAGGTTCGATGGACGCGCTGATCCCGAAAAAAGCTCTGCTTGAGCTCGTAAAAATTTCACGCGATTCCGGCGAAGACGTTTCGTTCGGCGAGGATCAGAACCACATTTACTTCGAGCTCGAAGGTCGTCTGCTGATCACACGCAAGCTGTCCGGCAACTTCCCGAACTATGAGATGGTAATGCCGAAGGACAACGACAAGACCGTTATCTTCGACCTCGACGATATGAAGGGAGCGGTCCGCCGCGTGGCTCTGATGGCCGACGAACGCAACCGCTCGATCCGCCTGACGGTCCGCGAAGGCGAGATCGAACTCTCCGCCCAGTCCAGCGAAGAAGGCGAAGGAAACGAGGTCCTGCCCGCTGATTACAAAGGCGAAGAAATGCAGCTCGGCTTTAACTGGCAGTACCTGCAGGATTTTCTCAACACCATCTCAGCCGTCCAGGCGGGCGACGGTGATGCCGGTGCAGAAGGCACGAATGAGACAGACGGAGACAAGGTCCGCGTAAAAGAAACCTCCAGCCCGACCCGCATCTCGTTCGAGTTCAAAGACTCCAACGCCCAAACCCAAATGCGAATCGCCGGCGAAACCTCGTACGACTACAAGTACATCGTCATGCCGCTACGGATATGATTTGATTTCTTGGACAGACTAGAGGCTGCTTCAAGTGCAATTGAAGCCTCTAGTCTTAAAACTATTTCAATGACCGATATAGTTAATAAGCAAGGTGACGTACGGCTGCGAGACCTCTCCGCATTGCTTACCGGGTCAAGGCTCCTGGTCGAGTACGTTATAGAATCTTAAGCCGTGAGGAACTTCCAACTTCAAGCGGCGAAACAGGTTTGGACGATCGGGTTTGATTTTGAGGATCAGGCACGTAGCGAGGGGTTTGGCTTTGTTGCCGGAGTGGACGAGGTAGGCCGTGGATGCCTGGCCGGACCTGTGGTAGCCGCCGCCTGCATACTCGACCGCGAAAAGCCGTTGCCTGACGGCCTGGATGATTCAAAAAAACTCACGGCCACCCACCGCGAAACGATCAATGCGGAACTGCGGGAAAACGCCCTGGCATTCGGCATCGGGGCGGTCGAGGCCGATGAGATCGACAAGATCAATATCCTCGAAGCCACCAAAAAAGCGATGTTCCTGGCGATCACGGCACTCTCACCGGCGGCCGATTATCTGCTGATCGACGCCCTCTCGCTCAAGCTCGTCCGCCTGCCGCAAAAGGCTCTGATCAAAGGTGATTCGATCTCGGTCTCGATCGCCGCGGCATCGGTGATAGCCAAGGTGTATCGAGATGATCTGATGAGAAAGTACGAAGAACAATATCCGCAATACGGCTTCGCCGGCCACAAGGGCTATGGCTGCGCATCGCATTTTGAAGCCATCCGCCAACACGGCCCTTGCCCGCTCCACCGCAGGAGTTTTCGCGGAGTTGTCCCGTCCGACCCGCCTATCGCCACGCTTCTCTCATGATCCGACTCACCTTTCACAAAATAATTGAACAAAATATGACCGTATGCGTATTCTGGTCAGTAGAATCTAGTTGAGGGGTATTACCAAAATATGCGGTCACTTATCGGGATAGCCGGTCTGGCAGTAATCTCGTTCGTCTTTTCAGGCAGTGTTTGGGCCCAGCCTTCCGCGGCACAGGTAGCAGCGGAACGGCATGCGAGGGCAATTGTTGTTCATTCAAATTCCGGCAACCGTGCTGACTACGCAAAATTTGTCGAGGCAAATTTTAGTGCCGAGATGCTGAAAATGCCGATTCAGCGTCATCTGAATTTCATGTCGTCGCTCCATGACCAGAACCGCGGTTTTGAAGTGAAGGAGGTGCAGGATTGGGGCACGAATGAGGCCGTTCTGCTTGTGAGAAGCAAGCTCACCGGTGCATGGGACGGGCTACTCGTTCGAGTCGAACCGACCGCTCCGTACAAGATCGCGGGAATAGGGCTGCGGCCAGCGAAGAATGCTCCGGACGAGGCGAAAAAGCTCTCAAATAAAGAGATCGCGGAGGACCTCGATTCCTTCCTAAAGAAGCTTGCCGATGCCGATGTCTTCTCCGGCTCGGTCCTGCTGGCAAAAGACGGGCAGGTCGTTTACAAGGGAGCTTTCGGGATGGCGAATAAGGACTTCGGTGTGCCCAACCGGCTCGAGACCAAGTTCAACCTCGGCTCGATGAACAAGATGTTCACGGGCGTTGCCATTGCCCAACTCGTTGAAAAAAGAAAGCTCTCTTACGATGATCCGCTATCGAAGTTCATTCCCGACTTTCCAAACCCGGAGGCAGCGAAGAAGATACAAATAAAGCATTTGTTGACCCACACGGCAGGCCTCGGGCCCTATTTCTCGGAACGCTACTGGTCATCATCCCGCGACCGGATCCGCTCGGTGGATGACATGATGAACCTAGCCCGTCAGGACGAAAAGGAAGTCCGCTTCGAGCCGGGTTCGAAATGGCAATATAGCAATACGGGAAT